>DATMMZ010000268.1:0-11608 GCA_035569455.1 Mycobacterium sp.
CCCGGACAACCGGCCCATCGCGCGTTGTTCACGCAGGAAGCGGTCGAGGTTGTCCGGATCGAGATCAGAGGTCAAGACCTTGATCGCGACGGTGCGATCCAACGATGGCTGAGTGCTGCGATAGACCACCCCGAATCCACCGCGACCGACTTCGTCGACGTCGTCAAACCCCGCGTCGCGCAGTTCGGCGGCGACGCCGGAAACCAGATCCCGCTGCGGCGGGTGCGGATCGCCCTCGGCCATCGACGGTCACCATCCTCGCCGAAACCGCAGACTATCGCCGATGCTGTCGACCCGGGGTGAGATGGTTGCGTTGCCGCTACCGAGCACGGCGTGCCAACCGCTCTGGTTCGAAGATCAACACGCTTCTGCCGTCCACGCGGAGCCAGCCGCGGTCCGTGAAATTCGCGAGCGCCTTGTTGACCGTCTCCCGCGACGCGCCGATGAGGTGCGCCAGCTCTTGTTGTGTTAGGTCGTGCGTGACCCGCAAGCCCTCGTCCTCATGCCTGCCGAATCGCTGTGCCAACTGCAGCAGCTGTTTGGCGAGACGGCCGGGCCCGTCGGCCGAGATCAGCGCGGCGAGGGTGTTGTCGGTCAGCCGCAGGCGGCGGGCAAGCACGCGCAGCAACTGCTCAGCCATTTCGGGATAACCGGTCATCAAGATGCGCAACGCGACTCGGTCCATCGACACCGCACGCACATCTGTGACAGCTGACGCATCGGCGGTGCGTCTTCCCGAATCGAACATCGACACGGCGCCGAACATGTCCGCGGGGCCCATGATGCCCATCATTCGCTGTCGCCCATCCGGTGAGTGGCGACCGATCTTGACCTTGCCGGCGATGACAATGTAGAGGCAATCGGCCTGGTCACCCTCGGCGTAAATGGTGTGCCCGCAGGGGAATTCGACCAGCTGCAACTGCTCGGTCAGCGCTTCGACGGGTTCGACACCCTGAAAGGCTCGAACCAGCACGGCCAGGTCAGCTCGCTCACATGTCCATGCCACCGTTGACGCTCCAGGTCTGGCCCGTGATGTAGGAGGACGCGTCCGCGGCGAGGAAATGAACGACCCGCGCGACCTCCTCGGGGTTTCCGGCGCGGCCGACGGGTATCTGGCCGGTCAGCTTCGCCATCACCTTCTCGGGGATGTCTGCGGTCATCTCGGTGGTGATCAGGCCGGGCGTCACGGTGTTGACGGTGATGCCGATCCCGTCTTGGCTCTTGCCTGACCTCGCCAGCTGATAGGCGGTTTCTTTGGCCAACGTCTTCGTCAGTCCGAAGAGTCCTGATTTCGACGCGGCGTAGTTCGCCTGACCGATGTTGCCGGTCTCGCCGACGACGGACGAAACATTGACGATCCGCCCAGTTCCTCGTTCGAGCATGTGGGCCAGGGCGGCCTGCGAAAGGAAGAACGCACCCGAGAGATTCACCGCGAGAACGTCATGCCAGTCATCCTCGGTCATCGCCGCGACGGTCTTGTCGATCGTGATTCCCGCGTTGTTGACCAAGATGTCCAGGCGCCCATGCGTCTCGATGACCTCGGCGATCGTGCGTCGGCAATCCTCGCATGAGCCGACGTTGCCGCGATGCGCAGATGCCGAGGCGCCGTGCGGCCGAGTCTTTTTCAACAGGTCGGCGACGAAGCGTTCTGCGCTCTCCTGGTCGCGGTTGTAGCCCACCGCCACTGTCGCTCCCTGGTTCGCGAGGCTATGCGCGATCGCCGCGCCGATGCCGCGGGTGCCGCCAGTGACGAACGCGACGCGGCCGGCCAATTTGTCGGTCGAGGGCGGGTTGGCCGGGAGTGGCCCTGATTCCAGTACCTGGGTCATGATATGTACCTCTCGTGTCTCAGTGAGCTTTTCTTTAGCTGGCTTTCGCGAGTGCAAGCTTGGCGGCGTTGGCACCGCACATGCCGTGCGCGCCGGGCCCCGGTGGCGTGGCCGCCGAGCAGATGAACATGCCGGGCACGCCGACCCGGTACGGCGACAGCGTGATTCGCGGCCCGAACATCAACTGCCGGATGTCTTTTGACCCGGTCATGATGTCGCCGCCGACGTAGTTCGGGTTGTAGGCCGCCATTTGCGTCGTGCTGCGCACGGTGTATCCGACGATGCGGTCGCGGAAACCCGGTGCGAAGCGCTCGATCTGCGCCACGATCGCCTCCGTGGCGTCACCGGTATAGCCGTTGGGTACATGCGCGTATGACCAGACCGGGTGAACGTCGCCGACGGAACGCTGCGGGTCGGCCAGGTACTGCTGTCCGACCAAGACGAACGGTCGCTCTGGCATCCGTCCCGCGTGGATGTCGCGTTCGGTGGCGGCGAGTTCGGCGAATGTGCCGACAACGTGGACTGTTCCGGCGCGGTGCGCGCTCGCGTTGGTCCAGGGAATGCCGCCTTGGACGGCGAAGTCGACCTTGAACGCACCCGGGCCCTGCCGGAATCGCCGGTAGGCTCGCGCGACCCGCGACGGCAAGCGATCGCCCAGGATTCCCGCGACCGCTTCCGGCGCCAGGTCGAACATCGTCACATCGGCGGGCGGCAGCTGAGAGAGCGCTTCGATGCGCGTGCCGGTTTCGATCTTGCCGCCCAGATCGGTCAGCAACGATGCCATCGCGTTGGCGATCGTTTGCGAACCGCCGGCTGCGACCGCCCACCCGTGGCGGTGGCCCGCCGTGATGATGCCCAACCCGATGGCCGACGTCATCGGGTAGTGCAGCGGCCGAAAGGCGTGTGCCGCAACACCTCCGAAGAGCGCGCGTGCCTCGGGTGTGCGAAACCAACGGGCGAGTGTGGAGGCGGGCAGCATTGTGGGCGCGCCGAAGCGAGCCATCATCAGCGGGTGCCGCGGCACGCCCACCAATGGCTGCATGATGTCCTCGGAGAGCGTGTCCCAGTGGCCAGACGACCAGCAGAACAATCTCCGCCACCGGGACCGGTCGACGCCCAGCCCGTCGATCGTGGCTTCCACCGACCGGTACAGCACGCCGGCGCTGCCGCCGTCGAGCGGATGGACACAATCGATCTCGGGTAGGCGCCACGACAGTCCGTACCGGTCCAGACCCAGGCCGTTGAGGAAGTCCGAGCCGACGGCCATCGGGTGAATCGCAGAGCAGTGGTCGTGCAACAGGCCGGGAATGATCGCTTCGCTGGTGCGGGTGCCGCCGCCGATGTCGTCGGCTGCCTCCAGCACCGTGACGTCTACTCCGGCTTTCGCGAGGGTGATCGCGGCGGCGAGACCGTTCGGGCCGGCCCCCACGACGATCGCGCTGCTCATGCCTCGGCTCCCGCTCGCCTTCGGGTGCTCATGCCTCGGCTCCCGCTCGCTCCGGTCCTCGCTCGTTCCTCGCTGCGATCCTCACTCGCGCTCGCCTTCGGGTGCACATCAGGTCAAGGCCCCGTGATCGTGGTCCTCCTCGTCACGCACCGTCGAGCGCTTCGGCGCGGTCATCTTGCCGGCGAGCGACCAGGTGACGTCGATCGGGATCGGGCCATTGGGCAGCCACGGCTGCTCCTCGACCGCGTCGGCGACCTTCCATTTGCCTCGCTCGATCACGCCGAGCGCCCCGTCGATCACCTTGTAGTGCTGGACCCTGCTGCCCCACGCCTGCGACTCCACCCAGATGACCACGAGTTCGCCCGGCTCGAATGCCGCCTCGCGTTGAACCGCCGCGATCATGTCTTCGTCGTGGAGGTGACCGTCGCCGAAGTTGAACCCGATCAGTGAGTTGCAGACGAACTCTCCCTCGCGCACACTGCGGGAGTCGATGTCCGGCAGGTTCTTCAACAGCACGGAGAACAGGCCCCGGCCCTGGCTGTGCAACGTCCGCCACGAAATCACTCGCTGCATCGTGACATCGGCCCACTTCGGCTCGTAACCGAAGTCCACGAATTGGTCGACCTGATTCTTGGCAGTGCGGGTGACCCTGTTCAGTTTCGCCTCCGCTCCGGGGGCGAACGCCCACACTGCGGATGCCCAGTTGCCAGCGTACTGCCGCATCGACGGCAGGAACGACACCTTGTCGGGCCGGAAATTGCCCAGGATCGGGTAGAACAGCAGCGCCGCGGTAACCAGGATTGCCAGCCATGGTGGGGACATATCCGTTACGGCATAGCCGGTCCACGCCGGGAAACCAAGGAACAGGAAGATCGTCGCGTAGGCGAACAGGACGTTCCATTCCAGCGGCACCGCCAGCGGGAAGGTCGAGATGATGAACAGGTGGAACGCGACCATGATCACAGCGGCCACCACCGTCAGCCACGGCCACGGCGAGAACAGCAGCGTCAGCGGGGCCAAGATCTCCACCACGCTGCCGGGCCCGTGCGCCATTAAGCTGGCGAGATGCGACGGCCGCAGGTCGTTGGGGTAACTGCGGTAGTGTGCCCGCTTCAGCCACCTGAACGGGATCAACGGGCTGTTGCTGACCATCGGCGGGATGACGTTGGTGAAATGCATCCCCAGCTTGGACACCCCCGCGCCGACCCAAACCACGACGATCAACAGCTTCAGCGCGATGATCATGTTGACGAACGGGAACACGGCGAAGATGATCAGCGCGGGCATGTACTGCTCACCACGCGCTGCGAGGAAAACGATCTTGTCCCGCAATCCCATCAGCACCAGTAGCACGATCGGCGCAATGAGCAGCGCCGGATTGACCAGTCCCGTCGTGTTGCCGGGCATCGCCGCCGACAGCGAATCGCTGTGCACCCCAGGCGAAAGCAGCGGGACTGCGACGCTGATCATCAGCACGAAATAGAGGCCCACATCAAACCACGTCCGTCGGTCTCCGCTGGTGAACGGCACCCATTTCCACGGGCGGAGCCGGATGGTGCCGGGCCTTGCCCAGAACAGGATGCCACCGGTCATCGGCTTGATCTTGCCGGCCAGCGGGCCCCACGATCCGGCGACGCCGATCAGCTCCAGTACCACGGTCCACAGGACTGCCTTTTCGTAGACGATGGGCTGGTTCCACCACTGCGAGACCTGCAAGAACGGAAGTCCGGACGTCAGCGTCGCGACGAGGACGCCGCCGAGCGCGTAGAAGAAGACCAACTTAGCGATATACATGGTGTGCACCATCTTTGGTGACCCGAATCCGTTGTCCACCCAATCGGTGGCGAGGATCCGCATCCGCTCCATGAGCGGTTTCTGCATGAAGGTGTCCGGATCGACGTTGGGGAAGTCCGGCTTTGTGAATCCCATGGTCAACTCTCTCCTTTGATGTGACGGGTCAGAATCCAGTGCTTCAACGTGTTTCGGCGAACTGCCGCCGCAGCGTCGGCTTGTCGATCTTGCCGACGGGGTTCTTGGGAAGGTCATCGAGAATCGTGATCTCAACGGGGAGTTTGTACTTCGACAGCGCGTCGCTGAGGTGCTCCCGGATCATGTCGACGCTGATTGTCTTATCTGGCTGCAGCGACACGAACAACACCGGTTCTTCGCCGTACACCGGGTTCGCCCGTCCCACCACGGCGGCCTCGGCGATCTGCGGCAACTGGTGCACCACCACCTCGATCTCGCGGGGGTAGATGTTCTCGCCGCCGCGGATGATCATGTCCTTCGCGCGATCGACAAGCACCAGGTAGCCGTCCTCGTCGAAACGGCCCACGTCCCCGGTGTGCAACCAGCCGTCGACGATAGTCTTCGCCGTCTCCTCGGGACGATTCAAGTAGCCGCGCATCACGTTGGGGCCCTTGATCACAACCTCGCCGGCCTCGCCGTCGGGCACCGGGTTGCCCGCGGAGTCGACGAGCCGGATCGTCTGGCCGGGCAGGGGGAGTCCCACCGTTCCCGCTTTGCGCCTGCCGGTGAGCGGATTGACCGTGCTCGCACAGGAGCCTTCCGACAGTCCGTACCCTTCGATCAGCGGTATTCCGTATCGGGACTCGAACCCCTCCAGCAGTTCGACGCTGGCAGGTGCCGCACCGCATATTGCGAACCGCACCGAGGACGTGTCCGGCTTCACGCTGTCGGGCAGACCGCACAACATCGTGTAAATCGTTGGTACGGCCGAGAAGTACGTCGCGCGGCTCTGTTCGATCCGGTCGAAGAACGCGGCCGGCTTGAACCGGCCCGCGACCGTGGCCCTGCCACGTGCGAGAAGCGGCGACAGCGTCCCCACGACGATTCCGTTGACGTGGAACAGCGGCAGAATCAGCAGGCTGTGATCGGCAGAGGTCAGCGCGAACCCCTCGACCACCGAGCCACACATCGCGGTGAGGTTGGCGTGATCGAGCATCACGCCCTTGGGCCGCCCGGTGGTCCCGCTGGTGTAGATGAGCAGTGCCAGAGTGTCGTCGGTGTACCGCGGCGGGTCCATCAGCTCGGTGCCGGGTTCGCCGCGATCGAGCTCGCCGGTCGTCACGACCGCAGGTGCGCCTGTGTCAAAGTCGCGAGTGGTCTCAGCGATGAGCACCTTGGCCGCGGCGTCCGAGACCTGATAGCTCACCTCCGCCGGTCGTAGTGAGGGGTTGATCGGCGTGACGGCGGCGCCGAGTCGCCAGGACGCGAACAACGACACGACGAAGCTGGCCGTATTGGGCAACATGATTGCTACCACGTCGCCGGCTGATACCCCGTGGCGTTGCAGGGTCGCGGCGGCGCGCTGTACAGCGGCCAGGAACTCTGCGTTGTTCAGGTCGGTGTCGTCGTCCGCAACCGCGGGGCCGGAGGGGTTCTCGATTGCGCGCCGATCGGGTAGTGCCGACAGGTTCATGGCATGTGCTCCTCTTCTGCAGTGGCGATGTGATTGATGACGGTAGGAATACCGCGGTCAGGGGGCATAGTGGCGCACGGATAAAGACGGCAACGACGGTTGTCTTGCCGACACAATTCGCTGGCAGCGGCAAATCGCTGTCCGTCATGCGGGCCAGGATCTACCGTCATGGGGTGACCAAACGGGGTCGCGACGACGACGTGGACGTTCGCAGCCTTATCGCGGCGACTGCTGAGCGCATTCATAAGCGGCTGGCCGAGGTGTCGTCGTTCATTCGCGACTCCCTCGAGGACGAAATCCCCGAGCTGCGCGGCAACGCGCGAATCATCGAGTTGCTCGATGCGAGCGTCGAAGGGAACGTGGAGACGCTTCTGCACGCTCTGCGGTACGACATCGCGGTCGAGCGCGTCGAGGCCCCGACCGCGGCACTGGAGTACGCGCGACGGCTCGCACAGCATGGCGTGCCGGTCAACGCGCTTGTGCGCGCGTACCGGCTGGGTCAGCGCAGGATGAACGAGCTTGTCTTCCGGGAAGTGCGGGCCGTCGAGATCGGGGCTGAGGAACGGCTTGCAATGCTCGATGCGATCACCGCAACGCTGTTCGAGTACATCGACTGGATCTCCCAGCAGGTGGTCGTGGTCTACGAGGACGAACGCGACCGATGGCTGGAGAACCAGAACAGCATCCGGGCGTTGCGAGTGAGCGAGGTTCTGGAAGGCAAGAAGGAGGTCGACATCGACTCGGCCAGCACGTCGATCCGCTATCCGTTGCGGTGGCATCATGTTGCCTTGGTGCTCTGGTATCCGGATGCGGGCGCCGGGGGAGACGAACTGGCCCGGCTGCAGCGCTTTCTTCGCGAGCTCGGCCAAGCTGCTGACGTCGGCTCCAACCCTCTCTTTGTGGCCGCGGATCAAACCAGCGGATGGGGGTGGCTTCCGTACCGTTCTGCGCCGCCCGACGCTGTCGAGACCTCCCGTCAGTTCGCGCGGAAGCGGCCGGATTGTCCGAACGTGGCAATCGGAACGGTCGCGTCCGGCGTCGACGGATTTCGCCGATCGCATCGGGAGGCCGAGGCGGCCCGCGGCGTCGCGGTGGCCGGCGGTCAGGCTGAGCCGACGGTGATCGCGGCGTCCGACCCCGGCCTGTCGGCCGCCGCGCTGCTCGGCGGCGATATCGCCGCGACGCGAGACTGGGTGACAGGGGTTCTCGGCGACCTGTCGGCCGACAACGAGAACGACGCCCGCCTGCGCGAGACGCTGCGGGTTTTCCTTCGCTCCGGTTCCAGCTACAAACTTGCGGCCGAGGAGCTGAACCTGCACTTCAACACCGTGAAGTACCGCGTTGGCCGGGCGGTCGCCCGGCGCGGCCGCCCGATTGAAGGAGACCGCCTCGACGTCGAGCTCGCCCTGCTGGCCTGCCAGTGGTACGGGCCCGCGGTGTTCCAGTCGGACGAGGTATAGCGCCGTCGGGCCGGTCATCCGCGGCCTACAATGATGAAGCCGGTCTTCGTCGCGGGAGGACAATGGCTATGAGGTTGTTGGAATCTAGCCTTCCCCCCATGGATGGCGACATCGTGCGACAGCAGGTCGCTGAAGTCGCGGAGACCATTCATCGGCGAGCCGATGAACTCGCGGCCGATCTCGCGCGGGCCATCACCCGAGATGTGAGTCTGTATCAGACCACGACGCCGGTGCCGTTCGAGGAGGTTGTCGCGGGTTGCGCGGCGAACGTGGGGTCCGTCCTGGAAGCGATGGCCGCCGACACCGAATTCGATCCGACGGCCGCGGAGGTTCTGGGTAAGGAGCGGGCGCGCGACGGCGTGCCGCTCGCTGCGGTGCTGGAGGCCTACCGGGTCGGATTCCACGGCGTATGGGACGCCGCGGTGAACGAGTCGGCGAGCCGGGGTCACGACGGCCAGACGTTGCGTGTGCTGACCGCGAAGATCTTTGCGGCACAGGACATATTCACCAACGCAATGGCGGTTGCGTACCGCGATGAGCAGAGCCGTCAGGCGCTCAGCGACGAATCCGATCGCTCGGTTCTCATTGACTCGGTGCTGCACGGCCGATTGTTCGAGCAGTCGAACGTGTGGGAGGCCGCAGACTACCTCCGGTTGCCCAGTGAGGGCCCATTTGTCGTCATCGCCGCGGAGGTTCCCGTCATCGGCGCCGAAGCCCTGCCTGCAATCGAGTCGAAACTGCGCAGCATCGACGTGTTCTCGGCTTGGCGGCTGCTTCCCGATCTCCAGGTGGGGATTGTGCACTTCAACACTGACAAACAACTGGACAACGTGTTGGCGCTGATATCGCGTCTGGCGACCAATCAGGTAGGAGTAAGCGCACGCTTCGACGATTTGCGGGAAACAGCGCAGGCTCTGCGGTTCGCGCGACTGATGCTGCGTGGCCGCGCAGACCCGGGACAGCAGGTTTCGTCGTTCGACGGCTCCATACTTGCCACCGCGGCAGTCAGCGCGCCCGAGATCATGGTGAGACTCGTAGCTCCCACCATCGAGAGTTTCGCTGAGCTTGCGGATAATGAGCGGGACGTCCTCTTCGACACGTTCAGGGTCTGGCTGGAAAACGACGGATCATTGCGCGCCGCAGGCGAACTGCTGTTCTGTCACCCGAACACCGTGCGTTACCGATTACACCGAATTGAGCAACGGACCGGGCGGTCGTTGACGCGCCCGCGCGATGTTGCTGAGTTGTCTCTGGCATTTGAAGTCCATAGGCGTCTCATGTGGCAGCCGGAGGAGCGCCGTCATCAGAAGGTTTCCCGCTGATGGTGTATTACTCATGGCTGCTCCAAACGCTCGATTCATGAATCGCGCTGGCGGCCTGGGACGGCGTACCGGAAGCGAACCGTGCCGCCAGGCCTTCATTGTTGCTCCCAACCCTGATCGGCGTTGTTGTTTGTGCGGACAACCTTGCTGGCGGGATGGTGTAGCGCCGGACAGTGTGAATTGGCTGGCGCCGTCGGGCCAGGGAAGAAGTATCGCGCTGAGTACGGCCAGAGCCGTGTTCGCTCGTACACGACACGCGCACAGACTTTGTTCTGCACGACAACGACTGCAGGGGCAACGATCGCGACCATAAGAGGGTAAGCGACGCAGCCGACGTGTCGAGTCGCCGCGCCGCGAGGTTCGGCAAGCGACATTCGAGGAGGCATAACAGCGTGGTTGCCACCAGTATCGAAGGCGCGGACGAGTTGGCGGCGCCGCTGGATCTGCTGTTGACCAGTTCGGCACGGGGGATGGCCGAGCGGATGATGCCCAACACGTCGTGGAGCAGGTTCGCGTTGAGCCTCGCCCGCAAGCCGGGCACGGTCGCGTCGCGGGCCGCCACGCTCGGTCGGGAGTTGCTGTCGATCGCGCAGGGCAGTTCCGAAGTGGCACCGGCCAAGGGCGACAAGCGTTTCGCCGACCCCGCTTGGCGGGGCAATCCACTGCTCAGGCGCAGCATGCAGGCATACCTGGTGACCAATCAGACAGTGGATCAGCTGTTTTCGGATGCGGAGCTGGATTGGCGAGACAGCGAGCGAGTCCGCTTCGTCCTGGACGTCCTCACCGAGGGCCTTTCGCCCAGCAACAACCTGCTACTGAACCCGTTGGGGTACAAGGCGCTGATCGATACCGGCGGGCGGAGCGCGGTGCGAGGACTGCGGCATTTCCTCGGTGACATGGCGTCGGCGCCGCGGGTGCCGTCGATGGTGGAGCCCGACGCGTTCACGGTGGGCAAGACCTTGGCGGTCACGCCCGGCTCGGTGGTGTTTCGGTCCGAGGTGTTTGAACTCATCCAGTACACACCGCAATCCGACAAGGTGTGGTCGGTGCCGCTGCTGATGGTGCCGCCGGTCATCAACAAGTTCTATGTCATGGACATCGCGGCCGGACGCAGCATGATCGAGTACTTCCTGCGGCAGGGCATCCAGGTATTCGCGATGTCGTGGCGCAACCCCACTGCGGAACAACGGAATTGGGGTTTTGACACTTACGGTCAGGCGGTCGTTGACGCACTAGGTGCAGTGGAGAAGGTCGCCGGGTCGGATCGCGTCCACGTCCAAGCGTCCTGTTCCGGTGGAATCCTGGCGGCGATGACCGCCGCCCATCTGACCGCGACCGCGGACGGGGAGCGGCTGGCCGGGTTGACGTTGATGGTCACCGTGCTCGACCAGCGCAAGGCCGGTTTCGCCGCGGCTGCCATCGATGAGGAGGCCGCCAACATCGCGATCGCGTTGTCGGCCCGCAAGGGCTACCTGGATGGGCGGGCGCTCGCCGAGGTGT
This sequence comes from Mycobacterium sp., assembly GCA_035569455.1. GTDB lineage: Bacteria > Actinomycetota > Actinomycetes > Mycobacteriales > Mycobacteriaceae > Mycobacterium. Next base: position 11,001 of record DATMMZ010000268.1, read on the forward strand.
TCGCGTGGCTGCGGCCCACCGACCTGGTGTGGCGGTATTGGGTGAACAACTACGTGGAGGGCAAGTCCCCCGCGGCGTTCGACGTGTTGTTCTGGAACGCCGACACCACCCGGATGGCGGCTGCGCTTCATCGGGACATGGTGCTGACGGGCCTGCACAATTCGCTGGTGACGCCGGGTGGGGTCAGCATGCTGGGCACACCGGTGGATCTCGGGCAGCTGACCGCGGACGCGTACGTGGTCGCGGGCATAGCCGATCACATTTCACCGTGGCAGGCGTGCTACCGCAGCGCGCGGTTGCTGGGAAGCAAGGACCTGCGGTTCGTGCTGTCATCGAGCGGTCACATCGCGGCCCTGGTCAACCCGCCGGGAAACCCGAGAGCGTCCTACCAGGTCGGCGGCGTCGACCAGACCGATCCAGCCGCCTGGGTGGACGGCGCCGAGCAGCACACCGACTCTTGGTGGCCCGATTTCGCCGCATGGTTTGCCGAGCGCGGCGGCAAGAAGAAAGCCGCACCCGACGCGCTGGGTGGTGCCGGGATGGCGCCGATCGAACCGGCACCGGGCAGCTACGTACTCGAGAGGTAACGGTGGGTGATGGAAGGTCTT
>DATMMZ010000269.1:0-2623 GCA_035569455.1 Mycobacterium sp.
GGCGGCGATCGCCCATTTTGAGCAACACCCGGACGCCGAGATCATCACCAGCTTCCCCGGGCTGGGAATGTTGGCTGGCGCCCGGGTGCTGGCCGAGATCGGCGATGACCGCTCCCGCTTCGCTGACGCCCGCGGGCTCAAAGCCTTCGCCGGATCCGCCCCGATCACCCGCGCCAGCGGCAAGAAAACCGTTGTGTTGCACCGGCATATCAAAAACCGGCGCCTGGCCGCCGTCGGCCCGATCTGGGCTCTGGGATCGTTGCGCGCGTCGCCGGGCGCCCGTCGCCACTACGACGCTCGCCGCGCCGCAGGGGATTGGAACCACCAAGCCCAACGGCACCTGTTCAATAAGTTCCTCGGTCAACTTCACCACTGCTTGCACACCGGCCAGCTCTACGACGAACACCTGGCGTTTCCACCTCCTCTCCTTCTCGCGGCTTGACTTTTAACTTCGTGAGATGTCTTTCGTGATGGAGGTGTGCCGGGGATCGAAGTGGTACCCGACGAGCGGTTCACGCGGTTGGGTCCCGGTTTGTCCCCCGAATATCCATGGATGTCTCGCTGGGGAAGGTGATTACGCGGCGCACGTATCCGCCCGGCGCGTCACCCACTGGCGGGTAGGTGTCGCTTCCCAGTCGGATCGGTGCCGGCCGCTTGCCGGGGGTGTGCTGCTCGATCCACGCGTTCCAGTGGTCCCACCAGCTGCCCTGGTTGTCGACCGAGCCGGACAGCCAGGTCTGCGGATCGGTACCGCTGATGTCACCCGTGCGGTAGCTGGCTCGCGCGCTGCCCGGCGGTCTGGCGATCGCGATGGCGTGTCCGCCTCGTGCGAGCACGAACGTCACGTCGCCGCCGACCATCGACACCGTCCGATAGCAGTTCTCCCACGGGGAGATGTGGTCGGTCGATGCGGCAAGGACGTAGGTGTCGACGGTGATCTGTCCGGCGTCGATCGGCACCCCCTTGATACTGACTCCGCCGGGCCGGGTGAGTGTGTTCTCCAGCGCTGCCTCCATCAGCTGCGCGCCGAAGCGGGTGGCCAAATTCGTTTGGTCAGCCGCCCAATAGAGCAGTCCCACGGCCGGTGGCGGCTTGCCGAGCAGGTAGTTGTGCACGGCGTTAGCCCAGATGCCTTCGATGGGCCGGATCAGCGCGAACGACCACGCCGACTCTCGGGCATCGAAGTAGCCGTGCTTGACTGCGCGACGTACAGCACGGTCGACCTGCTTGCGGTCGAGATACGCCATGGCCGACGGGCCGTGGTGGTAATCGAGGACGGCGATGGCGATGGTCAGCGTCGCGAGCATGTGCTGTTGCTCAATCGCGGCCAGGTACGCCGCGGTCAGGAAGGCGAGCACGCCGCCGCCGCACGGGCCGAGCAGGTGGCTGGTGGTGGAGCCGCTGATGTCGGAGACCGTCTCCAGCATCTCAACGGTGCTTGACACGTAGTCGTCGAAGCCGACGTCGGCGTGGCTCGCGTCGGGATTGACCCAGGACGCCACGAATACGCTGCGGCCGCGGTCCAGCTCGGCGCGGACGACCGACTGCTCTGGCTCGAGGTCAACCAGGTAGTACTTGTTCACCGGTGACGAGACCAGCAGCACCGGGACCTCGTCGATCTCATCGGCGCGCGGCTGATATTGGATCAGCTCGTAGATCCGGTTCCGCCGCACCACCTTTCCGGGTGTGGCGGCGATGTTTTCGCCGATGCGGTAGGCCGACTGATCGACGCTGCTCGGCAACTTGGTGGGTAGGCGGAGGTCGGTGAAAAGGTTGTCCGCGCCCGCTCGCAGGCTCCTGCCGCCGGAGTCAATGAACTCCTTCCAGCAGGCCGGGTTCGTCAGCGGGTTATTGGTCGGCGCTGCCGCAGCCAGCACGTTGTCGATGAACAGCCGAAGCCGTTCTCTGGTGCGCCAGTCGACATCGGCATCGTCGAGCGCGCCTTCGACGGTGTCGCAGCAGGCCAGGTAGGACAGTGCCACGCCGTTCAGCAACGAGTTGTCCGCCCAGGCGCGGTCCCGGAAGCGGCTGTCCGATCGGCCGGGCGCGTCCGCTGGTTTGCCGCGTCCGATCCCGACCAACTGAGTCGCGAGCCGCCCGATCCGCGAGGCGACCGGTTTCGGGTGTCGGGCCACCGCCCACGCGAACCGGGTCAGCTCGGGAAGCGGAAGCACGCCGCCGATTCCGGCGGAGGCCGCATTTGCCATTACGGCCTCGAGCCCGCCGCCGGCGCCGCTATAGGCGAGGACGTCCTCGCTAGGAGTTGTTGCGGTGGTGTCGGTCATCGCGGCGTAGCGCCTCCGGTGCAAAGGAATTGGAACGGAACCTCTTTCACGCATACCTCACAGCGGTGCGTTGGGTGCCGAGATCGGTGGCGCCGTCATTGGTCGCAATTGAGAGTTCCAAGACGTCGCCGTGCTGTAGGTATTTCGGGTTACTGGCCTCGCGCTTCAAAAAGGCCTTTACCTCCGGCGGTCTGGGTGGTGCGCCCAGAGCTGTCCCGACCGGCGTGCCCGTCATGACCAGATCGCCGGTGCCCAACCGCTGGAATCGCGCCAGCGACTGCAACGCCTGCAGCGGTGGGTAGATCATGTCGCCGTGGACGAGCATGTTTTGGCGTACT
>DATMMZ010000270.1:0-3565 GCA_035569455.1 Mycobacterium sp.
GTCCGCACTTGGGAGGCGGTGTTCAACCTAGATATGAGTTAGATACATAATAAATACAAGCTGTATCGGATGTTGGAAAGGAGAGTCCTGATGTCGATCGTGAATCCGAAACAGTCAATTCCCGGTTTGCTGAACTTGGAACCGAGGGTTCTGATCACGAAAATAGTTGTCAGCGCTGCTATCGCTCTCGTCGCCTGCGTTGGGGGAGCAGCACCGGCTAGCGCCGATTCCTGTGCTGGGGGGACAGGATCGGTCAGGGCCGGCTCGGACCCATTCGGCACCCTCAGCTGTAGCTGCCCAGAGACAGCCGTAGCGCGCAGCCGGGCTCGGAGAGACGAAGAACTAAATCGGGGAATCCGGGACGGTTACTCTCATGGGTTTTCAAACTTTCCTCGTTGCTGAGGTCTGTGCGCCTCAATTCTGATCGATCACCCTGGCGGCGTGAGGCTCATCGACCCGATGTAGTAGGTTTCGCGCCCAGTCGGGTATCCGCCGCCGTCGGTGGCGATATGAACGTGGTCGTAGTGGTTCGCCGTTTCCGAGCCGTAGTCGGCAGTCCAATTCCCCGCGCCGACGCCCGGGTAGATCTTCTGCCGCCAGATCACGTGGTTTACCCCCCATCGTTTCGCGTTCGCCAAGGCGTAACCGGCGATTTGGTTGCCGAGCTGGATACCCTCGGGGCTGTCATGGTTCGGGATCATCACGTCGATCGCCAACCCGTTGGGATGCCACGGCAGGGGATCCTGCCGGTACCCGTAGATGGTCTTGATCTGTGGAAACAGCACGCTGATGGTGCGGGCCGCCCAGATGGTCTTGACCTGCAAGCGGTCCTCCGACGCCACGCCCGGGGGTAACGCGAACTGGAATGGCTGGGCAGCGACTGGCGCGTTCGCCGCCAATGCCGCCAACGATTCCGCCTCCGCGGGACTGGCGGTGCGCGGCGCGCTGGCCGGCGGAGGTGCCGGGGCCGCCGCGGTTACTTTCGGGGGCTCAACGCAACACGGCGGCCTTGTGCCTTGGGCGCAAACGATGGCGACGGAGACGACGAGCGAGGCCGCGAATGCCAACCAGCGACCCCTGCCGTTGGCTAACACGTCTCTGCCCACGAACAGCACTCTAGAGTGTCGCGTGCGACGCGTGTGGCAATCTTTGGTATCGATTTGTGGCGCCGAACCGCAGGTCGGATCACTGCAGGCCTGCCAGTGACCGGTTAGCGGGCCGAAATGCGTTGCGCGACCTCGCCATATCGCTCGAAACGCTCGGGACCGCCGAGGGCGTTGTACAAGACGATTCGAGTCGCGATTCCTTCGTACTTGTCGATGAGCGCGTCTTCCAAGCCATCCCAGGTCGACTCGGTGGCGAACTGGGCAATGTGCTCGTCGGTGATCTGCGACGCCATGCCCTTGAAGTCACCGGCCTTCTGCTTCTCACGGATGCGCGCGGTCGTACCCTCGAATCCGGCCTCGTCCATGATGAAGGCGTAGTTGGGCGTGCTCGCGTAGAAGCTCATGCTGGCCCGCACCAGTTCACGCTCGTTGCGGCGCTCTTCGTCGCTATCGCCGACGATCGTCATGACCGGCACGATGACTGCGATACCGGACGGGGAGCGCCCCGACTTCGCTGCTCCCTCGGCGACATCTGGCATGACGTGGCGTGCGAGATATCCGGGCTCACCGAGTGGATGGACATGGACTCCGTCGGCCACTTCGCCTGCCATGCGCAGCATCCACGGGTTCACCGCGGCGATGTCGACTTTGGGGTCGGGCTCGTCGATGGGACCGGGACTCCACTGCGGACTGATGAAGTCGAGGTCGTAGAACTCGCCGTGGTGATCGAGCGTCCCCGTTCGGAACGCGGCGAAACACGCTTTCACGGCGAGCACGTAGTCGCGCAGACGTGGGCCGGGATGCTCGAAGGCTGCACTGTAGCGGCGCACGACGTGCCTGCGAACTTGTGTGCCGAGACCGAGCCGGAACTTGCCCTTGGTCCCCTCCTGGAGTTCCCACGCCGCCGCCGCCGTGACGAACGGACTGCGCGGAAACGCGACCGCAACGCCGGTCGAGAGTTCGAGACCGGGCGCGGCCTGAGATGCCACGGCGGCGTTGAGATAAGCGGTGCGGCCAGTTTCGGTGAAAAGAAGACCGCTGAATCCCGCGGCCTGGGTACGGCGGGCGATCTCTCCGACCTGCGCTAAGGGCTGCGGAACAATCATCGCGTCGACCTGCACGGTCGAACCGTACATCCCGTGCGAGGCCTCGGGTGTTCCCGGTGTCTTCTGCTGCTTGGACTTTGTGCGGCGCACCATAAAGCCGAACGGAGATTAGTCGTTCAGCGGCGGGTTGTGCGGGTAGGCAGTGTGGTGGGTTTCGCCCAGCGTGGGCACGGTGGTGGCGATCACCTGCTGCGGTGCGAATTCCACGCGCCGTCCGGTGTGGGCGTCATCGCCCGCGGCGGGGACACCCCAGCGCACGGCCGCGGTGCCGGACAGCTGAAGGGTTGTGCCGCGGCGAAAGTCGACGAACAGCAGAGCGGCGGTGGGGTCGACGGAGAGGTTGCCGAAGCTGTTGAACAGGTTGTTGCCCGGGTAGTCGGGCCACCACAGGTGATCGTGGGAAACCCGGACGAAACCGGCCGGGCCACCGCGGTGGGAGGCATCGTTTCCGTAGCCGGGATGTGTGGTGCCCAGAAAGAACGTGTCTGCGGCCTGCACCAGGCTAACGTCTTCCGGCCGCAGCACTTCCCCGCAGAACAGCGGTGATCGGTCAGTGTCAGGTTGCACCGAGTCGATGTGCAGTCGGCGCTGCTGAATGTATTTCGGGCAGTTGCCGTAGGCCTGCTCGACATCGACGGACAGCCCGCTGGCGCCGGCAGAGGCGAGGAAACCGTTGATGCGCACACGGCGCCGTGTGGTGAAGTCGATAGCGATCAAACCGACCGGCTGCCCGTCAGGCAGCTGGTGTAACGGGTCCGCGCTGGGCAGTGCCGTGTCGATCCACAATGTGGTCGACGACGCCGCCCGCAACAATCCGGGTGGCCCAAGCAGCGGCGAAGTCCACAGCCGCCCAGTCCGGTCGCGCGCGGTCAAGGCCGCGAACGTCGTGTCAGAGAGGAACGCGGCCAACCCGGAGCGCAACTCGCCGCGCGACATCATTGGCGCCAGCCGCGCAGCTTGTACCTGCACGCCCGCCCGATGTTGAACCGCCACCTCGCCGCTGTGAAATCCCACAGCGGCCGGCCGGGGTCCGTCCATCACCGGGCTGCCGTTAGCCATCGTGGTTCCTTCCTCATCCGATCCGCTCCTCGCGGATCATGTGGACGATTTCCGTTGGACGCCTTGACGACTTCTAATGGGTAGAACCAAGGCACCCGTTATAATATTTCCGTGTGACCAACGAAAACCCGGCGCCGGTGCTGCCTGGTGAGGCCGCGCCCGTGCGCTTCATGAACACGATTTGGGCCGACACCGCCGGCGTCCACGACGACCTGACGACCCCAGCCGCACTGCACGATTGGCTGGTCACCGTATGCGGCCGAGACGCCGACGCGCTCGAAGATCCCCGCCCTG
>DATMMZ010000271.1:0-4224 GCA_035569455.1 Mycobacterium sp.
TAAATACTGATGGTATCTGGATGTCAACGGTATCTGAAGTTCCGGCCGTCAGAACTGCAGCGCGCTGAACCGCCAGTCCAGCACCGGCCGGTCGGGCTCACCCGCCGAGTCACTGCCCACGTAGACCAGCGAGCGTAGCCCCAGCACGCCGCCGTGGTCGGTCGGCTCGGCCGTCTCCACATGCAGCTCGCTGTAGAGGGTGTCGCCCTCGTGCACGGGTCCGGTGTGGTCGCAGGACTCCCAGCCCAGAACCGCCGCCAGATTTGGCAGCAGCCTGCTCGCCTGAGCGAGTGCCAGCCCGATGGTGTGCCCGCCGTACACCAGCCGTTGCCCGCCGACCCGCCAATCATGGTGTGTAGCAGCAATATTCAGAGTCAGTCGAGCCAGCTCGGGCGCGCTGCTGACCACATCTCCGGTGCTGTGCAACACCGACCCCGCCATAGCGGGGTCGAAATGCGGACCGGGCACCCGCTTTCGGAAAACCTCGCCGTCCCATTGGTCGGCCGGATCAGCGGCGGGCGCCGCGGCGTCGGCACCGATGCTGGACAGATCATCGGCCCGGCTCGATCCATCAGCGGGTTCCCAGTCCGGGCTGGCGGGCAGCATGGCACACCGGTAGAAGTCCAGGACCAGCCGGTCGGCCTGATCGATCGTGATCATCCGCAGCGCCGCCATTCCCGTTGGCGCACGGCCCGGCTTGACCGAGTTGGCCCGCAACCCGACCACTTCGGTGCGGGTGTAGATGGTGTCGCCAATCATTGGGAATCGGTGGAACGTGAGCCCGCGATAGAACAGGTTTGCCTTTACCCGCTGGGTAACCAACGTCGACTGCCCAATCGCGGCGTCGCAAACCAAGGCCGGATGCGCCAGCGGCCCCGGCATACCGGTCACCGCGGCACACAGGTCGGTGTCCAAAGACAGCCGCATCCGGTCACCGACGATCGCCTGATGAGCGGCGGCCATCCCGGCCGATAACGTCGCGGCCGGCGCCCAGTCGAAGACCTGACCGATCGAGAGGTCGTCGAAGTAGGGGCCGCCCTCGCGGATACCCGCATACCCGTTGGTAGTCACACGCCACATGCTGGCAGGGTGTCGAATCGGGGGTCAACGCCGGAGGGTGGTCGCAGATGAGCAGTGAACTGAACGACGACGAAGAGATGCTGGTCGCCACGGTGCGGGCGTTCATCGACCGCGATGTCAAACCAACCGTCCGCGAGGTCGAGCACGCGAACACCTATCCCGAGGCGTGGATCGAGCAGATGAAGCGGATCGGTATCTACGGCCTGGCCATTCCCGAGGAGTACGGCGGGTCGCCGGTGTCGATGCCGTGTTATGTGCGAGTCACCCAGGAGCTGGCCCGTGGCTGGATGAGCTTGGCCGGTGCGATGGGCGGGCACACCGTCGTCGCTAAACTGCTGACGCTGTTCGGCACTGACGAGCAGAAGCGGACGTTCCTGCCACCGATGGCCACCGGCGAGCTGCGGGCCACCATGGCATTGACCGAGCCGGGTGGTGGCTCCGATCTGCAGAACATGTCGACCACCGCACTGCCCGACGGCTCAGGGGGCTTGCTGATCAACGGTTCCAAGACCTGGATCAGCAACGCGCGGCGGTCCGGACTGATCGCGTTGCTGTGCAAAACCGACCCGGGTGCCACTCCGCGTCATAAGGGCATCTCGATTGTGCTTGTCGAGCATGGGCCGGGATTGACGGTGTCGCGGGATCTGCCCAAGTTGGGTTACAAGGGCGTTGAGTCCTGCGAGCTGTCGTTCGACGACTTCGTCGTGCCGGTCGCGGCCATCCTCGGCGGGCGTATGGGCGAGGGCTTTTCACAGATGATGAAAGGCCTTGAGACGGGCCGTATCCAAGTGGCCGCGCGGGCCCTCGGGGTGGCGACGGCGGCGCTGCAGGACGCCCTTGCCTATGCGCAGCAGCGGGAAAGCTTCGGCCGGCCGATCTGGAAACATCAGGCCGTCGGCAACTACCTGGCCGACATGGCGACCAAACTCACCGCCGCCCGCCAGCTCACCCGGTATGCCGCAGAGCGCTACGACAGCGGCGAGCGCTGCGACATGGAAGCCGGGATGGCCAAACTGTTCGCCTCGGAGGTCGCGATGGAGATCGCGCTCGACGCCGTACGCATCCACGGCGGCTACGGCTACTCCACCGAATACGACGTGGAACGCTACTTCCGCGACGCACCCCTGATGATCGTCGGCGAAGGCACCAACGAGATCCAGCGCAACGTGATCGCCGCGCAGCTGGTCGCCCGAGGCGGAATCTGAGCCTAGTAATCCGGGCGCTGCTGTATATTTGCCTGACTTCGGCACCGGCAGAGCGGCGTGGGACTAAACCTGTTTGGACCGGAGGCAACCCAGAGGAAGGCAGTTGCCATGAGCTATCCGCCAGGGCCCTATGAAGGTTCCCCAGGTTGGCAAGGCCAGCAGCCGGGCTGGCAGGGCCAGCCGCCGCAGCCGGGCTGGCACGGCCAGCCGCCGCAGCCGGGCTGGCAGGGCCAGCCGCCGGGCTGGCAAGGCCAGCGCGAACCGGACAACTACCTCGTCTGGGCAATCCTGTGCACGGTCCTGTGCTGCCTCCCGCTTGGGATTGTGTCGATCGTGTACTCCACCAAGGTCTCCGGGTTGTGGAGTCAAGGGCGCTATGCCGAAGCACAGACCGCCGCCAACAACGCAAAGAAGTGGGCCATCATCAGCGCGATCGTGGGCGCCGTCGTCGCTGTGATCGCAGTGATTCTGTATGTGGGCCTTTTCGCGATTGCCGTGTCCAACCTCCCCTCGACCACCACCACCACCACGTATTCGGGTTACTGAGCAACCGTGATACATTGAGCGCCAGTGCATTCGGCGTCAAGCGGGCGCGATCGCGTCCACCAGTCCCCAGGCCAGTGCAGTATCAGCGTCAACGGTACGTCCGGACAGCACGAGATACGCCGTGCGCCAGCGGCCGATCCGGCGCGCAACACTGACGGTGCCGCCTGCGCCGGGGATCAATCCCAGACCCAATTCCGGCAGTCCGAGTACCGAATCATCCCGCGCCTCAATCCATCCGCAAAATGCCGCCATCTCCAATCCGCTGCCCAACACCCGGCCGTGCACCTCGGCGCGGCAGGCCCGGCCGAGCCTGGCGGTGAGCGCGTCGAGCGCCAGGGCCGGACTGTGGCGGGTGCGCGCCAGATGCGCGCTCGCCGGATCGGCGAAGGTGCCGAATTCTGCGAGGTCTCCGCCGCTACAGAACGACGGGCCGTTGCCGCTCAACACGATCCCGGTCACCGACGGGTCCAGCTGCGCGACGGCCAGCGCCTCCAGCAGGGCGGCGCGCGCGTCGGTGGAGAACGCGTTGTGCCGTTGCGGCCGGTTGAACCTGATCCGCAACGTGTCACCGTCGCGTTCGGCCAGCACCGGGTCGACGATGTCAGGCATCCGGGCCGGGCCGCGTTCGGCGAGCCAGCGCGCGAACTCCGGCCCGGCCTGCAGGGTCGAGTAGGCCAGCGACTCGGTTACCACCGCGGCCAGCGTCGGGCCGCCGGGCTCCACCGCGCGCAGCACGTCGTCGCACACGCAACTGGCGTGCGGCCAGCGCTGACAGCGCTCGCTCAGCTCAGCCAAGGTCTCGGGCACCGAGTCGACGCTGACCACTCGACGATCCGCACAGAGATCCTCGGTTAGGGTGAAAGTCGCAGTTTCCAGCCAGGATTCGGCCCGCGCGCCGCAGACGTCAGCGGCCGAGCCGAAGGTGACGATCACACCGGGTGGCGGCGTAACGTCGCTTAGCGGCGCGCGCGACAAATCGACCACCCGGAACACGGGTCACCCCGAATACTTCTCGATCAGCTCGTTCTTATAGAGCTTCCCGGTGTCTGTGCGCGGCAGCTGCGACTCGAACGCGATGGACCGCGGGCACTTGAAGTGCGACAGTCGATCTCGCATCCAGGACAGCAGCTCATCGGCGAACTGATCATTGGCATCGGCCGGATCGACGGTCTGTACGGCCGCCATGACGCGTTGACCCATCTCTTCGTCGGGAACGCCAAATACCGCTGCGTCCAGCACCTTCGGGTGGGTGACCAGAAGGTTCTCGGTTTCTTGCGGGTAGATGTTGACTCCGCCGGAGATGATCATGTGGTGGCGCCGGTCGGTCAGGAAAAGGTAGCCCTCGTCGTCGAGGTAGCCGACGTCGCCGACGGTCACCCAGCCGTGCTTTTCG
>DATMMZ010000272.1:0-6120 GCA_035569455.1 Mycobacterium sp.
CAGAACACCGGATCCATAACCGCGCACTTTCTCGGTTTGGATTGGAGCTTGCCTGTCGGAGTGGGCTATTTGTTGGCCGCTGCGGCTGGGGCGACCGCCACTGTGCTGGTCGGCGCCGCACGAATGATTCAGCTCCGCCGGGTGGCCAAAAAAGAACCTCAGGCCGCTTTGAGCGATCACGGCGCAGTGCCACCGCGATCGACACAACTCTGACCCGAATTGGCCATACGAAAGTTTTGCCGTAGGCGGCAGCAGGGCCTCCTGTCGTCGCGTCAGCGGATAGCGCGTTCCGACTCGGCCAGGGTCATTGGTTGCGGTGGTCGTCGAGCTGCACAACGTCGGCACCCTCCTGGATGCGTCGCAACTCGTGGAGTTCTTCGTCCAGAACGTTGCGTCTGGCGCGGATGTGGTCTAGCCACGCTTTCTCTTTCTTCACCTCGGGGTCGTTGTCGTTCTCGTAGTCGAGATCGAAGAGGTGACTCTCAGTGCGTTCCCCCTCGGCGAGCAACAGATCCATCTCACGTGCAATGAGGTATTGCCGCTCTGAATTGTCGGTAGCCATACGTCAGTTTCTACCCGGGACTAAGCTCCGCGTATGCGCGACCTCGAGGTGATCGACTCCGAACTCGGACTGCTGCTCGCGATTCGCAAGATGGCCCGTCAGGCAGAAGGTCGCACGCCAAATACGGCGCGGATAGACGCGCTGCTGGACGAGCGCTCGGCAACTATGGTCTTGAACACCACGGTTGGGTCTGCATAGGCGAGACCACCACGCAGCTCAGCCGCCCGTCACTTCAGTGGGAGGCCTTTCCATCGCTTACTTAGTGGCGCGGTGCCACAGACGACGTGAAAGGCGGAGGCGCCAAATGTAGATGACCGTTGTGTGAGAATCGCTTTGGGAAGCCGTCGAGGCGGCGTGAGCAGAGGAGTTTGCCTGCCGGTTCACCCAGAGTCGTTTCACGACCCCAACATCATCTATGTGGGAGAGCCGACAACACTGCCCGCGAATGCGGCACCACCGGTCGACGTCTATGTAGCCGACCTTTCCGAAGACAATGCCTTTCGCATCGCGGCAAATACCGGCGTAAAAACGCCCATTCCAGGCGCCAGCTACGCGTTTGCGCTGGCGTCCGACCGTAGCGGAAACGTGTTCCTCGCAGAACCCGGCAACCTTGGGGTGATCAAACTACCGGCCGGCGGCGGACCGGAAACGATCCTGGCCGATGGACTTGTGCAGCCCGACGGCGTGGCCGTCGATTGGGCCGACAACGTGTACACGGTCGGCAAAACCCTTGACGCCGGTTCAACCTTCAAGGCGCTGAAGATACCCGCCGACGGAGGCCCGCCGATCGTCATCTGGACCGAAACCGAACGAATTCCGTCCGCCATTGCCGTGGACATTCCAGGAAATGTGTACATCTATACGGAACATCAAACAACCATCCTCCCTATAGCCGTCGTGAAAATACCGGCGGACGGAGGACCGGAAATTGTCATCAATGTTGCACGGAACGACGCGGGGAATGCCTTCGCGGTCGACCCGTCGGGACAGCACGTTTACTTTGGTGACGGCGACCAGATCGTGAAAGTGCCGGTGAACGGCGGTCCGCCTGCGAGGCTTGGCACCAATCTGCGAGGCGCCTCAGGAGTCGCCGTCGATGCGGCCGGAAACGTGTACATCACCGACCTCTACAACAACCGAATCGTTCAGATCCCCGCCGATTCAGGTCCCCAGGTCACGATCGGGCGAACAAGGTGGCCGGTCAACGTCGCGGTCCAGCCAACGCTCGTGTTCAACAGGCACCCACCGAATCTGATCAGGGAACTGCTCGGCGGCCTCGACCGCGACGGCGGCACTGGGCTCGTCATCGGCAACCACTTCATCCCGATCCCACCACGCTCCCCGGTCATGTCCATCATCGCGCAAGCGGCCGCACCCTACCTCGCCCGCGCGATCGAAAGCCCCGAACTGGGCGAGCACATCCGCACTCTGAAGTAAGGCCCGAACCCGCGCGGTCGACAGCCAGGCCGAGGTTATCCGGTTCCCGGCTTACACCGGGTTGCGGTGGGGTGAGATGGCGGCCCTGAGGGTGCAGGACTTCGACATGCTGCGCCGCCGGGTCAACGTGTCGCGGTCGGTCACCGAGTCCGGTGGTCTGGTGTGGAGCACACCCAAAAGCTGGGAGCGTCGTTCGGTGCCTTTCCCGCCGGCGCTGGCTGACGGGCTGGCCGCGCTGATGATCGGCAAGCGCCTTCGGGCACGCGAAAGCGTCCATGACGCTCGACGTGTACGCCGACCTGTTCGACGAGGACCTGGACGACGTGGCGGCCAACTTGGACGCGGCGATCCGATCTGCTGCGTACCCACTGCGGCCCCAGATCGGGGCGGGAACCGGCCCGGACGGCTAAACGGCTGCTCAAACGTGGTGGAGCTAAGGGGATTCGAACCCCTGACCTACTCGATGCGAACGAGTCGCGCTACCAACTGCGCCATAGCCCCTGATCGCTAGCAGGCTACCAGTTCTGCAAGCGCAACGGCCCCGACACAGTCCCGTGGCCGCTACTGGCCGACCGCTCGCGGCAGGTCCCTGGGCCATCCATAGGTCCGCATCGGCACCGCGTGTTCCAGATGCTCGAAGATCGGGTCCTCGTCATCGATCTCCAGTACCACCGCACCCGGGCGCCGCAGCCGCGATGGGACCACGTCAAATTCGCGATCCGCAGCGTTCTCCACACCCAGCCGTGCCCGTGCCATTCGTTGCATCCGGCGCCGACGCACCTTCTCCTCAATCCGGGTTTGCCGGCGCAGATATGCCAGGTAGAGCACGGTCACAACGGTGGCGCTGCCGCATACCCACCAGGCGCTCGGTGTCACTTCGAAGGCCGCCGTGGCCGAGCCGACCAAGATGACGGCCATCAGCATCAGCACGCGCTTGCGGAACACGTATTTCCGGGCGCTGACCGCAGCGGCTTTCTTCGGGTCGAACCGGCGCCGCCGTGAGACGGACGGCGCGACGGGGGGCGACGTCCCGTCCTCCTCGAGTTCGTCGTCTTCCTCGGGCTCCAAACCGGACGAGTCCTCGATGTACTCGTATTCGTCGTCGTGCTCGGGCTCAGTCTCTTTGTCCTCTTGGCTCACCGAATCGGTCTCGTCGGCCTCGTCTGAGCGGTCGTCCTCGCCGACCGCAGCCAACCGGGTTTCGTCTGCGACCGCCACGGGCTCGGTCTCTTGGGCGCCGACTCCCGCCGGCAGCGCCCCTGAATCCTCGACCACGTCGACGTCCAGGTAGTCGGGCTCGGTGTGCTCGGCCTCCGTGACCTTCATGACAACCGGGTGTGGGGGCTGCGCATCGTCGGTGTCGTGGTCCTGGTCCTCGTCCTGGTATTCGTCCTGGTCAACGTCGGCGAGCTCGCTGTCCTCCGACTTCCAGTCGGGGTCGCTGCGATGACCCTCGGCGGGACCGCTGCGCCTGAGCAGACGGGCACCGGCACCGCCATTCAGCACCCGGGTCGCCAAGGCCACATCGCTGGTGCGCCGTACCGCATCGCGTTTGCTGATCAGCATCGGAACCAGCACAAACAGCCAAAGCACCACCAGCGAGATCCACAACAACGATTGGGGGATGCTTGGCACGGCGACCTGCTCCTTTCCCCGCGAGGCCGATCGGTGGCCAACGCGGCCGGGTCCATGCGACCAGGACAATTACACACCTGTAATTTGCCCATTACAAGCACCAAAGGCCACTCGTGTCACGTCAGCCACACTTCGTCCACGCTGGGATTTCGTGGCGTGTGAAGGCTGCCATTAAGGCCAGCTGGCGTGCCCGGCGCGGACCAAGGTCGACGCCACCGATCCGTACACCTCTTCGACGGTGATGGCCATCAATAGGTGGTCCCGCCACGCTCTGTCGACTTCGAGATAGCGGCGCAACAGCCCTTCTTCACGGAACCCGACCTTGGCCAGAACGGCCCTGCTCGCGGCATTTTCCGGGCGCACCGTGGCCTCCACGCGATGCAACATGACCGGACCGAAGCAGTGGTCGAGACCCAACGCCAAGGCCCCGGTGGCCACCCCGCCGCCGGTCGCCGACTTCGGCACCCAGTAGCCGATCCAAGCCGACCGCAGCGCCCCGTGGGTGACGTTGCCGATGGTCAGCTGGCCGCAGAACCTCCCGTCGAGCTCGATCACGTACGGCAGCATGCGACCCTTTCGGGCCTCCGAACGCAGACCGGAACACAACGCCGGCCATGCGGCAACCGTGTGTCGGACGGTCCAATCGCCCTCCGCGCTGGGCTCCCATGGCTCGAGATGCGCGCGGTCGGCCAAGCGGATCCGGCTCCACTGCGCCCCGTCACGCATCCGTACCGCCCGCAGCCGGACCATTCCTGCCGGGACCCGCAGCGGTCCCGCGCCCATGGGCCAACCCGGATGCCGCGAGTTGGAGCGCAAGAGGTTCACGGGCGGGGTGCAGTCGCTGCGCTCAGCCGCGTTGAGCCAGGAAGGCGACGTCGACGATCTCACCGGTGCGAATCTGCTCCGCGCCGCTGGGAATCACAACCAGACAGTTTGCTTCCGCAAGCGTGGCCAGCAGATGCGATGACGCCCCCGGAGCGCCGCCCAGTGCCTGCACCAGGTATTCACCGGTGTCCTGATCACGCATCAGCTGACCGCGAAGGTAGCCCTTGCGCCCGGCCACCGAAGTGATCGGTGACAGCGTGCGGGCCTGCACGATTCGGCGCATGGGCTGGCGCTTGCCCAGCGACAACCGGATCAACGGCCGAACCATCACCTCGAAGACCACCAAGGCGCTGACCGGATTGGCCGGCAACAGAAACGTCGGAACGCCCTCGCGCCCAAGCTGCCCGAAGCCCTGGACCGATCCGGGATGCATGCCGACGCGCACGACCTCCATCTCGCCGAGCTCGGAAAGCACCGCACGCACCGCCTCGGTCGCCGCACCCCCGACTCCCCCGGCGACCACCACGATCTCAGCGCGGTTGATCTGGCCCTCGACGATTTCGCCGAGCTCCTTGGGATCGTTGCTGACGATGCCGATGCGGTTCACCTCCGCGCCGGCATCGCGCCCGGCCGCCGCCAAGGCATAGGAATTGACGTCGTACACCTGCCCGTTGCCCGGGGTGCGGGATATGTCGACCAGCTCGCCACCCACGGCAATGACCGACAGCCGCGGGCGCGGGTGCACCAGCACGCGTTCGCGACCGACCGCCGCCAGCAGCCCCACCTGAGCCGCGCCGATGATCGTTCCCGCCCGCACCGCGACGTCCCCGGGCTGGACATCGTCCCCCGTGCGCCGCACGTAGGCACCCGACGGCGCGCCGCGCAGGATCCGCACCCGCGCCGTCCCGCCGTCGGTCCACCGCAACGGCAGCACCGCGTCGGCCAGCGTCGGCAGCGGGGCGCCGGTCTGCACCCGGGCAGCTTGCCGGGGCTGCAGCCTGCTGGGTGTGCGCGCACCGGCTTCGATGGTTCCCATCACCGGCAGGACCAGCCCGCCACGCTCGTCCTCGTCGCTTGCTTCGTCGTCAAGTTCACCGACACCCGCCTCGCCGACACCGAGCACGTCGACGCTGCGCACCGCGTAGCCATCGATTGCGGCCTGATCGAATCCGGGCAGTGGCCTTTCGGTCACCACTTCTTCGGCGCACATCAACCCCTGCGCCTCGGCAATGGCAACACGTATCGGCCGCGGGGCTACTGCAGCGGCCGATATCCGGGCTTGCTGCTCCTCCACAGAACGCACAAGCGCGCCTTTCCGCCGTCGAACCCAGGCGGGCACCACCGCCGGGGCGGAACTGGGCCCGGCGTTACTGTCCGGCTACTGCTCGGTCAGGCCCAATCGCGCCACCAACCACCGCCGCAAATCCGGGCCATAGTCGTCACGATCCAATGCAAAGTCAACCGCAGCCTTGAGGTAGCCGCCGGGATTTCCTAGGTCGTGTCGAGAACCGTGATGCACCACGACATGGACGGGGTGGCCCTCGGTGATCAGCAGCGCGATGGCATCGGTGAGCTGGACTTCGCCGCCGGCGCCACGGTCGATGCGGCGCAACGCACCGAAGATGGCCCGGTCGAGCACGTAGCGGCCCGCTGCCGCATAC
>DATMMZ010000273.1:0-7457 GCA_035569455.1 Mycobacterium sp.
CTACACCGCGCGGGCGGTGGCGTGCTTCGCCTACCGCAAGCCGGTGCCGGTGGTCGACACCAATGTGCGCCGCGTGGTGGCCCGCGCCGTGCACGGCCGAGCCGACGGCGGCGCGCCGTCGTCGGCGCGCGACCACGCCGACGTGTCCGCACTATTACCGAATGACGAAGCGGCCCCAAGATTTTCGGTGGCGCTGATGGAGCTGGGTGCGACGGTGTGCACCGCCCGAACACCGCGGTGCGGGTTGTGCCCGCTACGCGCGTGCGCTTGGCGCCATGCCGGCTATCCGCCGGCGCAGGGGCCGCCGCGCCGTGTTCAGGGCTACGCGGGAACCGACCGTCAGGTTCGAGGGCGGTTGCTGGATGTGTTGCGCGCCAACGATTCTCCGGTCACCCGGGCCCAGCTGGACGTGGCGTGGCCGATCGATACCGAGCAACGCGACCGGGCGCTGGATTCGTTGCTTTCCGACGGTCTGGTGACACGAACGGCCGACGGCCGGTTCGCGTTGGCGGGCGAGGAGAATTAGCTAGCAGTCCGACACGCCGCCGCGCGGGCATACCCTGGTGAGCCCCGTATCTGAGTCATAATCCGCCCGTGACCTGCGACAAGGCCGCCCACGGATCCGGCTTGTCGGCGCCGGTGTCGCGGCGCGCGGTGCTCGGCGGGCTCGGCCTGCTGCCGCTGGCCGCCGGCGTATGGGGCATCCTCCCGACCGCTTCGGCCGACACGGCCTACCGATTCCTGTCGCCACACCAAGCCGCGGTGCTCGACGCCGCCACCCGTCGCCTGATCCCCGGGCCGGAAGACAGCCTGCTTGAGCGCGGCAGTCCCGGGGCGCACGAAGCAAACGTGGTCGGTTTCCTGGACACCATGCTGTCGGCGTTCTCGTTCTCACCACCCCAGGTGCACGCAGGCGGCCCGTGGAGCAACCGCGCCGGCGGCACCGAGGACTTCATGGCCGAGTTCGTCCCGCTCGACCGCGCCCAGACGTACGGGTGGCAGCAGCGGATCGCGGGCTATCGCGAGCAGTACACCAACGGCATCGCACTGCTCGACCAGCTGGCCGGCGGCGACTTCACGTCAGTGGCGAAGGTGCGCCAGGACCTCATCCTGGGCCATGGTAAGGCGGAGTCCTTCACCAACTTGCTGTTCGGTCACACCATCGAAGCGATGTACGCCGTGCCGGAGTACGGCGGCAATGCGGGCCTGGTCGGTTGGCAAGACATCAAGTTTCCGGGGGACAACCAGCCGCGGGGCTACACCGACGCCGAGGTCGAGGCGCCCGAGTGGGACGTGGTCGGCACGAGCGGGATCATCGACCTGCTGCTGCGCGGAGGCTGGGAACAGGCCATCGCCAAGATGGGCGGAACGGGCGGCGTAAATGCCGGCCACTAAGGCGATCGTCGTCGGCTCGGGCGCCGGCGGGTCGATAATGGCAATGGTGCTCGCTGAGGCCGGCTGGGACGTCGTGATCTTCGAAAAGGGACCCAACTACTACAGCAACATCGACGGGCAGGGGCCGTTTTCCCCGACGGTGTTCTCCAACGACGAGCTCAAGTCGGTGTACCGCTACTTCGAGCAGCCGGACCCAATCGCCTTCCCACGCACATTTCGCAAAAACTCCAGCCAAAACGCGGCGACCACCTTCGTCGGCGACGTCAACGACCTTGCCAACCAGGTCGGCGGCACATTCCCACACTCGGACACCAAGTGCACCCGGATGTGGGACATCGACTTCAAGGGACTGTCGCTGCTCGGCCCGGTGCCGGGCGCTGACATGGCGGATTGGCCATTCGAGTACAGCGACATCGCGCCGTTCTACGACGAGCTCCAGGACCTGCTCGGGGTTCAGGGCGATGTCGGGTCAATACCCGCCGGCGTGCAGAAGCACCAGCCGCAGCAGAAGCCCTTCCCGATGCCGCCCGGGGCGCAGCAGCGCTCGTCCATGCTCCTTGCCGCGGGGGCGAAGCGCGTCGGGCTGCATCCCTTCTTTTTCCCGATGGCGGCCAACTCGGTCGAATACAACGGCAGCCCGGTGTGCAACAACTGCGGGTTCTGCTCCGGGTACGGGTGCCCGGTCTCCGCCAAACCGGTCAACCTCATCGCGCTGCGGCGGGCGCTGCACACCGGGCGGGTGAACTTGCGGCCGCTCACGCAAGTGCTGAAGGTCGACTTCACCGGCCGGCGGGCCACCGGCGTCTCGTATCTCGACCCGCAGGGCCGGCCCGGCGGGGAGAGCGCCGACGTGGTCGTGCTGGCCTGCTCGGCGATCTTGACGCCGCATCTGGCGCTGCTTTCCGGGCTGCCCGACCCCTACGGCCGCATCGGCAAACGGATAATGTTTCAAAACTTCTACGACGGGTTCGCCATCTTCCTCAACCAGCGAGTGCACGCCTACAAAGGTCGCGCGAACACACAGTGCATGTTCGACTTCAACGATCCCGACTTCCCCGGGGCTCGAGCCGCTGCACGACTGGCCGGGCTGCGCTACCTACGTGCCGGCCTGTGCGAGCTCGGCGGGAGCCAGTTTCCGATCGCGGAAGGCCAGTTCTACCAGCAGATCCTGGGGATTCTGCCGGGCGTGCAGATTTTCGGCCGCCCGTTCAAGGAGCTGATGCGCGCCTCGCTCCTGCGCGACCGGCTCGCCGGCGTCGATTGTTTTGCGACCGACATGCCATACCTGACCAACAACGTCACTCTCGACCCGACGATCAAAGACATCAACGGCCAGCCGGCGCCCCGAATCACCTATCAGATCGGAAAGTTCGAGAAGATCTCGCAAGACTTCTTCGTGCCGCTGCTCGCTGCGATGTGCGGGGCATCGGGCGCACAGCTGTTCGCCGCCGTACCCCAGACTTTGGCGAATTCGCTGGGGGGCGTCGCACCCCCGAGCGGCGAACACACCATGGGGGGGATGCAGATGGGCGTGGACCCCACGACGAGCGTCGTCGATGCAAATGGACGAATGCACCAGCTGGACAACGTTTACGTCGCCGACGGCAGCGTGTTCGCCACCTCCGGCGGCTCTAACCCCACCCTGACGATCATGGCGGTGGCGCTGCGGATCGCGCGCGGGCTCACCGGCGGGCGGTAACGCTGACCAAGATGGTCAGCGTTGCGCCAAGAAGGACTCGACGGCCTGCCGGTATACCTGCGGCGCTTCGTCGTGAACCAGGTGACCGGCCTCGGGAACGTGCAAATACGTTGTCGGACAATCGGTTTTGGTCATCGCGATTATCTGGCCCGGCGGCGTGACCGAGGTGCCGGCCTCGATGAGCAGCGCCGGCGTCCGCACAGCCAGCCATTGCTCCCAGTAGTCACGGGTGCCCCACTCGGCGGCGATCTCGATCCATTTCGACGTGTGGCCGTGCAGCCGCCAGCCGGTGGGAGTGCGGTCGAAGGCATCCAGGAAATACTGCCCCGAAACATCTCCGAATTTGTCGAATACTTCTTTGGCGGAACGGAATTCGACCGGGAGCGAGTGCAGCCACGGCTCCCAGGGACCGGTGGTACGGCCACGGAAGTCCGGCGACATATCCTCGAGCACCAGCGCCGAAACCAAATCAGGACGCTGCGCGGCCAGACACCACGAGTGCAGCGCCCCCATCGAATGCCCGACCAGCCTGACCGGCGCGCCCAACGCGGCCACCGCATCGACCAGATCCGCCACGAAGCGCTCGGTGCTGATCGGGTACGGATCCACGACGTCACGGCCTCGATGCCACGGCGCGTCGTAGGTGTAGACGGTGCCCAACCGGGTCAGCCAGGGTAGCTGACGCGACCAGGTGCTACCCCGGCCCATCAGGCCGTGCACCAGGATCAACGGCTCGCCCTGCCCGCCGCGGCGGGTCAGCAGATCGGTGGGCATATGAGTCATCCTGGGCGGCACGGTAGCCTAACGGAATGCCAGTGGTGAAGATCAACGCAATCGAGGTACCCGCCGACGCTGGCCCCGAGCTGGAGAAGCGTTTCGCCCACCGCGCGCACGCGGTCGAGAACTCTCCGGGCTTCCTCGGCTTTCAGCTGCTGCGCCCAGTCAAGGGTGAAGACCGCTACTTCGTGGTGACGCAGTGGGAGTCCGAAGAAGCCTTCCAAGCGTGGGCGACCGGGCCCGCAATCGAAGCCCATGCCGGGCACCGTGCCAATCCCGTGGCGACTGGGGCGTCGCTGCTGGAATTCGAAGTTGTGATGGACGTTGCCGGCTCCGGCAAGTCGGGGTAGCCGGCGCCGGACATGGCGCCGCGCGCTGGCGTTGACCGCCGGCGCCGCACTGGTGATGGCCCTGGCGCCGGGCTGTGCACCCTCCCCCGCCCCGCACGCGAACGCGGCCAACGCGGGGGCGCGGATCGACAAAGGGACTCCGCCCGGTCTGCGGGCACAACAGACGATGGACATGCTCAACTCGGACTGGCCCATCGGCCCGGTCGGGGTTGGCACGCTGGCGGCACCCGACATGGTCGACGCGGTCACCTCCACCATGGAAGGGCTCTGGTGGGATCGTCCCTTCACGCTGGATGGCGTGGACATAAGCGCCAGTGTGGCGACGCTGCACCTCATCTCCTCCTATGGTGCGCGACAGGACATCCGGATTCACACCGACGACATGGGCTGGGTTGATCGGTTCGACCTCGAGACGCATGCACCGACGATCACCTCCTGGCACGACGTCGACGCCGTGTTGAGCAAGACCGGCGCCCGATACTCCTACCAGGTCGCCAAGGTCGATAACGGTCGTTGCGACCCCGTTGTGGGCACCAACACCGACGAATCTCTCCCGCTGGCATCGATTTTCAAGTTGTACGTGCTACACGCCCTGGCAGGTGCGGTCCGCAACGGTACGGTTTCCTGGGACGATCAGCTGACCGTAACCGACAAAAGCAAAGCTGTAGGTTCCTCAGGATTGGAACTGCCTCCCGGGGCACACGTTTCGGTTCGCAAGGCCGCCGAGAAGATGATCGCCACCAGCGATAACATGGCCACCGACTTGCTGATTGAGAGGCTGGGCACACATACCATCGAGGATGCGCTCGCCACGGCGGGCCATCACGATCCGGCCAGCATGACGCCCTTCCCCACCATGTACGAGCTGTTCTCCGTCGGCTGGGGTCAACCGGATCTGCGCAGCCAGTGGAAGCAGGCGTCGTCTCCGCAAACCCGTGCCGAGCTGCTGCGGCAGGCGAATTCCAATCCCTACCAACCCGATCCAATCCGCGCCCATACTCCCGCGTCCACGTACGGCGCGGAATGGTACGGCAGCGCAGGAGACATCTGCCGAGTCCACTCGGCGCTGCAAGCCGACGTGGTCGGCGCGGCCGCACCCGTCAAACAGATCCTGTCCGCCGTCGCAGGTATCCAGCTGGATCGCGACCAATGGCCGTACATCGGCGCGAAAGCCGGCGGTCTGCCGGGCGACTTGACCTTCAGCTGGTACGCCGTCGACAAGACGCAACAACCGTGGGTGGTCAGCTTCCAGCTGAACTGGCCCCGCGATCACGGGCCGACCGTAACCAGTTGGATGCTGCAGGTCGCCAAGCAGGTTTTCGCGCTGATCGCGCCGCGATGACCACTACAGCCGCAACGTCCAGCGGTCCTCGCGGAAATGCATGACGGTGCGGCCGACCGGCGCAATATCGATGCGCCACAACGATTCCGGCGGAGCATCAAGCGCGAGCAGGATCGCGGCCCGGAGCACTGCAGGGTGTGTCACCGCAACCGTCGGTGATGTGTCGTCGGTCAAAGACTCAAGCCATCGGGCCACCCGGTCGATCAGGTTCACGATCGACTCGCCGCCGTGTGGCGCCCGGGCCGGATCGGCCAGCCACACCTGCAGGTCCTCGGGGCGGATGTTCCCGAGTGGCTGCCCACGCCAGCACCCGCAATCGAGATCGGCCAACCGCGGCTCCGTTGCGGCCCGCAAGCCCAACAGCTGCGCGGTTTGCGAGGCACGCTGCTCGGGTCCCGCGAACTGGCGGGTGTCGCCGCTGATATCAAGGCCCGCAACAACTTCGACCTGCCGGCGGCCGGTGTCGTTAAGCGGCTCGTCGGCCGGAAACCGCGCGGCCGCCATGGCATCGGTCATCGCGTGCGACACCAAGGTCAGTCGGACGACCTCAGTCACGCCGCGATGCTCGATGCCCGTCCGGTTTCGGTTCGCTCACCCAGCAGCCGCCCCGCCAGCGCCGCGAAGACCAGGCCTATGGTCAACCACAGCACCAGCTGCGTACCCAGCGACAGCAGCCTGAACTCGTAGAGCACGTCGGCGGGGAAGCCAGGATAGATGATCACGCCCGAGGCGTCGCGCATCGGTTGTGGTGTCTCGGCCACATTCGGCAGCAACACGAAGACGACGGCGACCGCCGCCACATACGTCCCGGCCGCCACCAGGGCGGCATTCCACCCGCCGAGTCGATCCGTGAGCCGCCGGGCCAGCCACACCGCGGCACCTGCCAGCACCACCGACGCCAGCACCGCCGCCAGATAACAGGCGGTCCGCTCGCCGATCGTGTCCGACTGACCGACGGCCGGCGGATTGGGCGGGTACTTCACGAACGGCACCAGGTACACCGCTGTCAGCGCGCCCGCCGCGAGCAGCAGCGAAAGCAGGCGCGGCCCAACGCTTGTCGCTCCGCCGCCTAAACGGGCGTAGACCACGACGAACAGCACGGCGAAAAGTGCGCCCATCGCGACGCTGAAAAGCAGTACGCCGAAACCCAATCCGACATTGGACTGCACGCCGCGGGTAAACAACTCCGTGCCGTGCTCGTGCACACCCTGAGCCTGCTCGACCTCGGTGCGGCCGTCCTCAAAGGCGATCGCGCGACCGATTACGGGCTCGGCGAACAAGCGGGCGAACACGAATGCCAGTACGGCACCCGCCGCGCCGGCCAGGAGACCGCGTACGATCAGACGCTTCTCCACGTCTGGGCGTCAGTGGCAGGGGAATCCGAGCAGATGCCGTGCGTCGTGCACGAACTCGTGCACATGTGAGTCACTGCCGAACAGCGACACCGCGCCCTGGTCGACGCCGACGAAGTACAGCGCCAGCAACGCCAGGAAAACGGTCGCCGCCAACCAGAGCGCCGCGTGGGCTGCCGAGATATCAACCGACCCGATCTTGGTGCCGGTGATCTTCGAGCCGCTCGCAGTATTGGCCACAGTTGACTCCTTCTCGGGATCTCGCGCTACTGCTCGGACGTCCTGGTGCGACCGGCGCTGTGCGCTCCGGCCTTCGCCAGGTCCGGCTCGGCCGGCGGCTTGCTGGTTCCGGTGAACGTGAACACCGCGTCCTCGCCGGGGCCTTCGCCGTCCCAGTTGTCCACGTCGACGGTGACGACCTGTCCCGGCGCGACTTCCTCGAAGAGGATCTTCTCCGAGAGCTGGTCCTCGATCTCGCGCTGGATGGTGCGCCGCAGCGGGCGAGCCCCCAGCACCGGGTCGAAGCCGCGCTTGGCCAGCAG
>DATMMZ010000274.1:0-4540 GCA_035569455.1 Mycobacterium sp.
GTCGTCGAGGTGCTTGCGCCAGTTGAACGACGGCGAGCAGTTGTAGGCCAGCATCTGGTCGGGGAACTCGTCCTTGACGCCCTCGGCGAATTTCCGGGCGAGCTCGAGGTCCGGAGTCCCGGTCTCCATCCAGATCAGGTCGGAGTACGGCGCGTAGGCCCTGGCCCGCGCGATGCAGGGCTCGAGGCCGTTCTTCACCCGGTAGAAGCCCTCGGCGGTGCGCTCACCGGTGATGAACGGACGGTCGCGCTCGTCTACGTCGGAGGTGATGAGCGTGGCGGCCTCGGCATCGGTCCTGGCGATGACGACCGTGGGAACATCAGCCACGTCAGCCGCGAGCCGGGCAGACGTCAACGTGCGGATGTGCTGCTGGGTCGGGATCAGCACCTTGCCACCGAGGTGACCGCACTTCTTCTCCGAGGCCAGCTGGTCCTCCCAGTGCGAACCGGCGACACCGGCCGCGATCATCGCCTTCTGCAGCTCGTACACGTTGAGCGCGCCACCGAAGCCGGCTTCACCGTCGGCGACGATCGGGGCCAGCCAGTTCGCCACGGAGGTGTCGCCCTCCACCTTGGCGATCTCGTCGGCGCGCAGCAGCGCGTTGTTGATGCGGCGCACCACCTGCGGCACCGAGTTGGCCGGGTAGAGGCTCTGGTCGGGGTAGGTGTGGCCGGACAGGTTCGCGTCGCCGGCGACCTGCCAACCCGAGAGGTAGATGGCCTTCAGGCCGGCGCGGACCTGCTGCACGGCCATGTTGCCGGTCAGCGCGCCCAGCGCGTTGACGAACTCCATGTCGTGAAGCTGCTCCCACAGCACCTCGGCGCCGCGGCGGGCCAGCGTGGCCTCCTCGACGACCGAACCCTGCAGAGCCACCACATCGGCCGGGGTGTAGGTGCGACTGACGTCCTTCCAGCGCGGGTTGGTGTTCCAGTCGTGCTGGATCTGCTCGGCGCTCTTCGGGGTGCCAACGTTAGACATTGGGCGTGCTCCTTAACGGTCTTACTCTTCGCTGCTAATTCGTTGCTGAATCGCCGAATCCCACCGTGTGTGGCGGTTGCTAACGGCTCAACTTCACTGCTGTGCTAACTCGACCATGGCACAGCGTGTTCCCCCGAGCCACCCATTTCAATTGCCAATTTCGGCAATGACTTTTCGTGATTTTGCGAATCTTGCAAAGGCGCATCGCGACTTAACCGTTTCAGAAGCTACCGGTCAGTAACCGCAAACTCGCAGGTCAAGCAGGAATTTTGCCGGGGCGGCCGAACAGGCCGTTCTGGCTAGACAGCGAAGAGCGCGGCGACGGCTTTCGTCTCGTCGCCAACGGCATATGTGAGGGTTGTAACAGCTCGATCGGCCAGGCCGGCGCCGAACTGATCGGTCGAACCGGCTGGATGAACGTGCTCGATGACCTCCAGCTTGTCGCCCAGCGCTACCGGAGCCTCGTGCTCGATGGTCACCCGGAGCGGCGCCGACAGCAGATCGGGGTGCGACGCCAAGTAGTCCTCGATCACGCTCCAATACACCGAGTTGTTCACGTGGTCGAACAGGTCGATGTCGGTGAACCGGATCGGGAGCTCGTGGATCTCCGCGGCGTCGTCACGGCTGCCGGGTTTCAAATAGCCCTTCCAGCGCAGCCGGTCGACGGTGGTGGTCCGGTACAAACCCTCCAGGAAGTCTTCGGCAATACGCGCCGGCATCTCGGTTTCCCGGTTGATGTGGATCCAGAATGCTTCGGATTCGATCAGGCCGCCCTTGCGTCCGTCCACCCGAACGCGCATCTCACACCACCGGTTCGAGGTGCCCGAACACCAGCGCCGCAGCCGAAGCATGTCGCGGAACTCGATCGGGCGGATCAGGTCAACCATGGTGCGCCGGACGATCCACAGCGGATGCGTCTGCTCGAAACCCATCTCGCGCAGCTGGTCCTGGCCGATGTCCTGGATGTGTCGACAGGCCGCATCCAACCGCAGCCGGCCGGTGCGGTCGATGTCACCCATGCGGAGCGGCCATTCGCGATCGAAAACATCGGGGTGGCCGTCGGGCACGGGCATCATGTTCTTGTCCAGGCTCACGGCTTTACTCCCGTTTCCTCCTCGCGCATAACCCCAAGTCTCCCTGACGCCCCCGATGCGAATCATGCCAATGACGCTGCCGAAACGCCAAACGCGACCAAGTCGCAGCTAGATGCCAACTCTGCAAACCATGCCTTCACAGCAGGCAGGTAGGCTTAGTTAAGTGTCCAAAACATTCGTCGGTTCGCGCGTTCGCCAGCTGCGCAGCGAGCGCGGATTCAGTCAGGCCGCACTGGCGCAGATGCTCGAGATCTCGCCGAGCTACCTCAACCAGATCGAACACGACGTTCGCCCCTTGACGGTCGCGGTGTTACTGCGGATCACCGAGGTGTTCGGGGTGGACGCTACGTTCTTCGCCCCCCAGGACGACACCCGGCTCGTTGCCGAGCTGCGGGAAGTGACGATGGACCGCGATCTGGACATCGACGTCGACCCGCCCCAAATCGCCGAAATGGTCAGTGCTCATCCCGCCCTGGCCCGCGCGGTGGTCAACCTGCACCGCCGCTACCGGATCACCACCGCGCAGCTGGCCGCCGCCACCGAGGAGCGGTTCTCCGACGGCAGTGGCAGCGGGTCGATCACCATGCCCCACGAAGAGGTGCGCGACTACTTCTACCAGCGCCAGAACTACCTGCACGAGCTGGACACCGCCGCCGAAGACCTCACGATCCAGATGCGGCTGCACCACGGCGACCTGGCCCGCGAGTTGACCCGCCGGCTCACCGAGGTGCACGGAGTTCGGATCAACAGGCGGATCGATCTCGGTGACGCCGTGCTGCACCGCTACGACCCCAAGACCAACACGCTCGAAATCAGCATTCACCTCTCGCCGGGTCAGCAGGTATTCAAGATGGCCGCGGAATTGGCGTATCTCGAGTTCGGCGATCTGATCGACGGCATGGTTGAAGAGGGCAAGTTCACCAGCGACGAGTCGCGCACCCTGGCCCGGCTGGGGCTGGCGAATTACTTCGCCGCGGCCGCGGTGTTGCCGTACCGCCAGTTCCACGACGTCGCCGAGAATTTCCGCTATGACGTCGAGCGGCTGTCGGCGTTCTACTCGGTGAGCTACGAGACCATCGCACACCGGCTGTCGACGCTGCAACGCCCGACGATGCGGGGCGTGCCGTTCTCGTTCATCCGGGTGGACCGCGCCGGCAACATGTCAAAGCGCCAGTCGGCCACCGGTTTTCACTTCTCGTCCAGCGGCGGCACCTGTCCGCTGTGGAACGTCTACGAAACGTTCGCCAACCCCGGCAAGATCCTGGTACAGATCGCCCAGATGCCCGACGGCCGCAACTACATGTGGGTGGCCCGCACCGTGGAGCGACGCGCTGCCCGGTATGGTCAGCCCGGTAAGACCTTCGCGATCGGGCTGGGCTGCGAACTTCGCCACGCGCGCCGGCTCGTCTACTCGGAAGGACTCGACTTGTCGGGCGATATCGCCACACCGATCGGCGCGGGTTGCCGTGTCTGCGAACGTGACAACTGTCCGCAGCGGGCGTTTCCCGCCTTGGGGCGCGCACTCGATCTCGATGAACACCGCAGCACCGTATCCCCGTATCTGGTGAAACAAGCGTGACCGGCACCCAGGATGGTCAAGTCGGTCGCATCCCGTCCGGCCGCCTGCGCCAGCTGGGGCCGGTCAACTGGGTGTTCGCGAAGCTGGCCGCGCGCTCGGTGGGGGCGCCCGAAATGCATCTGTTCACCACGCTCGGTCAGCGCCAAGCGCTGTTCTGGGCGTGGTCGATCTATGGCGGCCGGCTACTGCGAGGTCGGCTGCCACGCATCGACACCGAATTGGTGATCCTGCGCGTGGCGCATCTGCGCTCTAGCGAATACGAGTTGCAGCATCATCGCCGGATGGCGCGCCAGGAGGGCCTGGACGCGAACATGCAGGCCACGATCTTCGCCTGGCCGGAGGCCCCGGACGGCGACGGGCCCCGAACAATACTCAGCGCCCGCCAGCAAGCGCTGCTGAGGGCAACGGACGAGTTGGTCAACGACCGCTCGATCAGCGACGGCACCTGGCGACAACTGGCGACGCATCTAGATCGGCGCCGGCTCATCGAATTCTGTCTGCTCACAACCCAATACGACGGTCTGGCCGCGACGATCAGTGCCCTCGACATCCCATTGGACAACCCGCGCACCAGTCACACGTAGATATTGGCGATATCGGCCAGCACGGCCAACGTCAGCACCACGGGGAGTAGCGGCAGGCCGAACGCAAACGCCGCCCAGAGATACTTGCCGCGCCGGCGCAGCGACCAGCCCCACACCCCGGCGCAGAGCGCCAACACACCCGAGGCGACCAAGACCACCAGGCTCCACCGGCTCACCGTCGTGACGTCGTCGCCGATGGAAATCGCCAGCAGCCACAGGACGTAGCCACTGGCGACCCCGCCGATGGCACCCATGACGGTGTCGCTGGTGTTGCTGGTCTTCATCTGATTGCTCAGAAGTTGATC
>DATMMZ010000275.1:0-7442 GCA_035569455.1 Mycobacterium sp.
CAAGTAGGACTGCGCCACCGGCGATTGGTTGAATTGCGCGGCAGTTCCCGGGTCCGTCGCGTTGAGCGCTGCCATCACCTGCCCGTAGTTGCAGGTTGTGTTGATGATCGCATCCAGATCTGCGGAGGCAATCCCGGCGCCAGCGGTCAACGCCAATGCCACCCCGACACCGCCAAGTCCCGCGGCCAATTTAGTCAACGACAGCCTAACCATGTATGGACACCTTCCCCAATCGATGCACCGTCGAATAGACAGCGACGACATCTGCCCAACGGTTGCCGTCTATTGGCCAAGGATACAGGCCCCGTGGGTGCACTACCATCGCCGGGGCTATCGCACAGCGCACTCTTAACGTAACTATATGCAGGTCAATGGCTTAGTGACGCCGGTCACGGTTAGCGAAACGGGCTACAGCCGGGCGGCCAGCTCGGTGCCCTGTCTTATGGCGCGCTTGGCGTCCAACTCGGCCGCGAATGCTGCCCCGCCGATAATGAACGGGTCAATGCCGTCGCGGCGCAGTGCATCCTCAAGGTCGCGAACCGGCTCCTGGCCAGCGCAGACGACCACGCTGTCCACCCTGAGCAGCTGTGGGCGCTGCCGGTCCGGGCCGAAGCTGATGTGCAGGCCGTCGTCGCTGATCCGCTCGTAGTTCACCCCGGACAGCTGTTGCACGCCTTTGGCTCTCAATGATGCCCGATGCACCCACCCACTGGTCTTGCCCAGCCGCTTGCCCTGGGGGCCTTTGCTGCGCTGCAACAGGTACACCGCGCGGGCCGGCGGCGCCGGCAGCGGAGCGGTCAGTGCGCCGCGGGCCTGGTGTGGATCGGCGGCGCCCCACTCGGCTTTCCAGGCGCTGAGGTCCAGCGTTGGCGAAGAATCGGTAACCAGCAGTTCGCTGACGTCGAATCCGATGCCCCCTGCGCCGAGAACCGCCACGGTTTGCCCGACCGGCTTAGCGCCCGTGATCGCCTCGGCGTAGGTCAATACCGTCGGGTGATCAATGCCGGGGATGGCCGGAACCCGCGGTGCCACCCCGGTGGCTAGCACAACAACGTCGTAGCCGGTCAACTCCTGGGCGCAGACCCGGGTGCCCAGCCACACCACTACGCCGTGCTTGTCCAGCATCGTCGCGAAGTACCGGATGGTTTCGCTGAATTCTTCTTTGCCGGGGATGCGGCGGGCCAGGTCGAACTGGCCGCCGACGAAATCGTTGGCCTCAAACAGCGTCACCCGGTGGCCGCGCAGGGCGGCGTTGATCGCCGCAGCCAGTCCGGCCGGGCCCGCCCCGGCCACCGCCACCGAGCGGGCGCGCCGGGTCGGAGACAACACCAGCTGCGTCTCGTGTCCGGCCCGGGGATTGAGCAGACACGACACCGTCTTCTTGGCGAATGCGTGGTCCAGGCAGGCCTGATTGCAGGCGATGCAGGTGTTGATCTCTTGCGCGCGATCGGACTTGGCTTTGAGCACCCACTCCGGGTCGCTCAGCAGTGGCCGGGCCATCGATACCAGCTGCACCCTGGTCTCGGCCAGGATCTGTTCGGCGGCCTGCGGCATGTTGATCCGGTTGGACGCCACCACAGGGACGCTGACGTGTTCGGCGAGCGCATCGCTGATGTCGACGAAGGCGCCGTTGGGCACGGAGGTCACGATCGTCGGCACCCGCGCCTCGTGCCAACCGAAGCCGGAATTGATGATCGTTGCGCCCGCTGCCTCCAATTCGGTTGCCAAGGTGACGACCTCGTCCCAACTCTGGCCGTCCTCGACGTAGTCGGCCATCGACATCCGGTAACAGATAATGAAATCGGATCCCACAGCGGCGCGGGTGCGGCGCACGATTTCCACTGGGAAGCGACGGCGGTTGGCGGGTGTGCCACCCCAGCAATCGGTGCGCTTGTTGGTGCGCGGTGCCAGGAACTGGTTGAGCAGATATCCCTCGCTGCCCATGATTTCGACTCCGTCGTAGCCGGCCTCGCGGGCCAGCTGCGCGCAGCGGGCGAAATCCGCGATGGTCGTTTCGACGCCGCGCGACGACAGTGCACGTGGTCGGAAGGGGTTGATCGGCGCCTTGATGGACGATGCGCTCACCGAAAGTGGATGGTACGCATAGCGTCCCGCGTGCAGGATCTGCAGCAAGATCTTGGCGCCGGATTCGTGGACGGCGCTGGTGACACGACGGTGCCGGCGGGCTTCGGCCGCGGAGACCATTTCCGAGGCGAGCGGCAGCAGCCAGCCGGTGCGGTTCGGTGCGTAGCCACCGGTGATGATCAGGCCGACGCCGCCGCGTGCGCGTTCGGCGAAGTATGCGGCGAGCCGATCGATATGGCGGGCTCGGTCTTCCAGTCCGGTGTGCATCGAACCCATGACCACCCGGTTGCGCAATGTGGTGAAGCCAAGATCCAACGGGGACAGCAGATTTGGATAGGGACTCGTCACGTTGTCCCCTGCAAGGCGTGAGCGACCTCGTCGAGCCAGTCGATCGCGCTCTCTTCGGCCCGGATGCCGCCGCGCAGCACCAGATATTGGTGTAACGCCGCGCCGCGCAGCGCTGACGTGTCTCCGAATGCGCGCTTCTCGAGTGCGCGATAGGTGTCCAGCGCGTTGAGTCGTTCGGCTCGCAATGTGGCGATCTGGTTCCGCACGGCGGAAACATCGCCGTACACGGCGCCGCGCAGCTTGACGGCGATGTCGCGAGTGCTGTTGTCGCTTAGTGCACTTCCCCGGCCGGGCCTGGTCGGACTGAGTGGCTCGGCTATCCAGCGGGCCAACTCGGCCCTGCCCGTCTCGGAGACCGTGTAGACCTTCTTGTCGGGCCGGCCATGCTGAGCCACCTTTGTCGCGTGCACCCAGCCGTCGTCTTCCATGACCCGCAGCGTCCGATAGATCTGCTGATGGGTGGCGGCCCAGAAATATCCGATGGAGCGATCGAAACGACGGGCCAGTTCGTAGCCCGAGCCGACTTGTTCGCACAGCGACACCAAGATCGCGTGGGGTAGCGCCACCCGGGCAGCATAAGCGGCGCGCTGCTCTGGTATGCAACTAGGTGCATAACAACTAAGCATCGTGACAGGTGTGCCAAGTGGTTGACGTGTATGTGCAACGTCTAGTATCAGTAATCGAAAGCTTTGCCTAAAAGCAGCCGGGCATCTGCCGTGGCGAGGCGTACAGCAGCCCGCACTGAGCACTACATGGAGGAGACCTTGAGGAGACGTCTGTGACCTACACGATCGCCGAACCCTGTGTCGACATCAAGGACAAGGCATGCATCGAGGAGTGTCCGGTCGACTGCATATACGAGGGCGCTCGGATGCTGTACATCCACCCTGACGAATGTGTCGACTGTGGGGCCTGTGAGCCGGTCTGCCCTGTTGAGGCGATCTACTACGAAGACGATGTGCCCGAACAGTGGAACCAGTACACGCAGATCAACGCCGACTTCTTCGTCGAGCTGGGATCGCCGGGCGGCGCGGCCAAGGTCGGCATGACCGAGAACGATCCGCAAGTGGTCAAGGACCTGCCGCCGCAGGGCGAAGGGGACTGAGCGGGCCGGTGCTCCATGAGCCCCGCGTGGGCCGGCGTCTGGTGTCGGCGACCCTGCCGGTCTTCCCCTGGGACACCTTGGCCGACGCGAAAGCCTTGGCCGAGGCCCATCCCGACGGCATCGTCGACCTGTCCGTCGGCACCCCGGTCGATCCGGTCGCGCCGCTGATCCAGGAGGCCCTGGCGGCCGCCGGCTCCGCGCCGGGGTACCCGGCCACCGCCGGCACCGCGCGGCTGCGCGAGTCCGTGGTGGCCGCGCTGGCCCGCCGCTACGGCGTCACCGGGCTGACCGAGGCGGCGGTGTTGCCGGTGATCGGCACCAAGGAACTCATTGCCTGGCTGCCGACCCTGCTGGGCCTGGGCCCCGCTGACGTGGTCGTGGTCCCGGAACTGGCGTATCCGACGTACGACGTCGGAGCCCGGCTGGCCGGAGCCCAGGTGCTGCGTGCGGATTCGCTGACCCAGCTGGGCCCGCAATCCCCTGCACTGCTCTACCTGAACTCGCCGAGCAACCCCACCGGGCGCGTACTGGGCGTCGATCACCTGGGCAAGGTCGTCGGGTGGGCCCGCGAGCGTGGCATTGTGGTGGCTTCCGACGAGTGCTACCTGGGGTTGGGCTGGGACGCCGAGCCGTTCTCGGTGCTGCATCCCTCGGTCTGCGACGGCGACCATACCGGGCTGCTGGCGGTGCACTCGCTGTCGAAGACGTCGTCGCTGGCGGGGTACCGAGCCGGTTTCGTCGTTGGAGATCCAAGCCTGATCGCCGAGCTGCTGGCGGTGCGCAAACACGCCGGGATGATGGTGCCCACGCCGGTACAGGCCGCCATGGTGGCCGCCCTGGATGACGACGCGCACGAACAGCAGCAGCGCGAGCGGTACGCGCAGCGGCGGGCCGCCCTGTTGCCGGCCTTGCGCTCAACGGGCTTCGCCGTCGACTACTCGGACGGCGGCCTCTACCTATGGGCCACCCGCGGCGAGCCATGCCGAGACAGTGTCACGTGGCTAGCTGCGCGCGGCATCCTGGTGGCGCCCGGCGAGTTCTACGGGCCGGGCGGCGCACAGCATGTGCGGGTGGCGCTCACCGCCACCGACGAGCGCATCGTCGCCGCGGTGCAGCGGCTCACGCCGCCGGTGTCGCCCCGATAGAACAACTGGCCCTGGCCTGCCGCGCGGCGACGTGAACCGGCAGAATGCACCCGAGGCATATCGTCTGCGTTCAACCTCGGGTCAGGCGGGTAAGGAATGTTGTCGTGACGACTACGACTGGCAAGCAGTTCATCCCGGCGTCGATCGGGGACATAGCCAAGCGCGTCTTTCTGGGAAAGCCGCTGATCACCGAGAACCTGAGATCCGAGAAACTATCGAATCCCGTTGCGCTTGGCGCACTTTCGCCGGACGCGATCTCATCGACCGCGTATGGCCCCGAGCAGATCTTGATCGAACTACTGCCGCATGCCGGGTTGGCGGCGTTTGCGTTGTTGCTTCCCATCACCGGCGTCATCCTGCTGATTCTGGTGTTGGTGGCCGCGTCCTATGCGCAGGTCGTCATAACCTACACCCGGGCGGGCGGTTCCTACATCGTCGCGCGGGAGAATTTCGGGCCCCGGGTGGCACAGGTCGCCGCCGCGGCACTGCTGATCGACTATGTGGTCACGGTGGCGGTGCAGTCGGCGGCCGGGACGGTCGCGGTGGTGTCGGCGATCCCGGCGTTGGGTCCCTACAGCCTGGCGATCACAGTCGGCGTGGTCCTGCTCATCTGCTACGCGAACCTGCGCGGCTTACGCGAAGCGGGAATCCAATTCGCGCTGGC
Source organism: Mycobacterium sp. (assembly GCA_035569455.1). Lineage (GTDB taxonomy): Bacteria > Actinomycetota > Actinomycetes > Mycobacteriales > Mycobacteriaceae > Mycobacterium. The sequence goes on from DATMMZ010000275.1 coordinate 5,348, forward strand.
GACCTACGCCTTTGTCGCCATGATCGGCCTGATGATCGTGGTCGGTGTCTTCCGGGTGATCTTCGGGGAATTACCCGTATACGATCCGAGTCAGATGCCGGGAACGGTGCCCGTACAGCAGGGGAGCGGGCTGGTAATGGGCGCGACCATCCTGACGCTGCTGCGTGCGTTCGCCAACGGCGGTTCGTCGCTGACTGGCGTTGAGGCGATCTCCAATACCGTCGAAGTTTTCCGGAAACCACAGGGGCGCAACGCGCGTCGAGTGCTCATCGCCATGGCCTCCATTCTCGGGTTCTTGCTGGCCGGTGTCGCCTACCTTGCCCACGTCACCCACGCCATGCCGTACATCGCTCAATATCCGTCGATGCTGTCGCAGGTCGCCCGGGCGGTTTTCGGTAACGGGGTGACCGGCAACATCCTGTACATCCTCGTCCAGGCCGCGACCGCTGCCATCTTGTTCACCGGAGCGAATACCAGCTTCAACGGTTTCCCGGCCTTGGCCAGCTTCGTCGCCGAAGACCGCTTCCTGCCCCGACAGCTGATGAAACGCGGTTACCGTCTGGTGTTCTCCAACGGCATCATTGCGCTCACGACGCTTTCAGTGGCGTTGCTGGTGGTGACCGGCGGCTCGGTCAACGCGCTGGTCCCGTTTTATGCGATCGGCGTGTTCACCGGATTCTCGATGGCCGGTTACGGCATGACCAAATACCATCTGACACATCGGGAACCCGGTTGGCAAGGCCGGCTGGCGATCAACCTGTCCGCGGGTATCCTGTCGACGGTCGTGGTCGGCATCTTCGCGGTGGCGAAGTTCACCGAGGGGGCGTGGCTGGTAGTCGTTGTCTTCCCCGTGCTGGTGTTCGGGCTGATACGACTCAACCGGGAATATCGGGCCGAGGCCGCCATTCTCGAGATGTTCCGCACCGATCGCCCCGAGTTGGTGAAGTACGCACGGCACAAGGTATTTGTCTTGGTGAACTCCGTTGACCTCGCGGTGATCGAGGCGCTGCGCTACGGCAAAGGGTTGCGGGCCGACGAACTGGTCGCGGTGCATTTCATGGTCGACGCGGCCCACGCCGCGCAGTTGCGCAATCGTTGGGACCACTTCGAACTCGACACTCCGCTGAGGGTGGTGGACTGCCCGGACCGGCGGATCACCCGGGCCGCGCAGCTGCTGGTCGCCAAGACGCGCGACGAACAGCCGCATACCAACGTGACGGCGCTGTTGCCCCGTCGGACCTATGCTCCGCTGCTGGGGCGACTGCTGCACGACCGCACCGCCGACAAGATCGCCCGGGCCATCAGCCTGATCCCGGACGCCGCGGCGACGATCGTGCCGTACGACGTGGAGTCGCGGATCAAGGAGGCGTACCCCGACGTTTTCGAGCACCGACTCGCACGCGAACTCGACAAGGTCGAAGCGTGGGTTTCAAAGGACGACCAGGTCGTCGACGCCTACGAGCACCCCGAGCGGCCGCCGTCGGTGATCACGGTGGCGGGCCTGATCCCCGGACAGCGCGCCACCATCGAAGGACGCGTCAACGAGGTCGAGGACATCAACAAGGGCAGGCGCACGCTGCGGCGGGTGGTCGTCGGCGACGAGAGCGGCGACATCAGCGTCACCTTCCGTCCCGGGCACGGGGGTGCCGACATCCAGCCCGGGCAGCTATTGCGGGTCACCGGCAAGCCCAGGCAGAGTGGGAATCGGCCCATTTCTATGGTCGATCCGGCGTTTCGCGTGGTCGAGGGCCCCGCGGGGGGTGCAGAATCTTCTGAGTCCGGGCGCGCCGGCAAACCGTAGGTCGCGAGGCCTACAGTCAGTTCATTCAATCGGTACATCTGTCTTAATTTTGGTCGTATGCTACGTCCGCACAATAAGATAATCTTGGGCTTTATGCAGGCGAAATGCCGCGCGCGGACCCGCGCAGCGGTTAGCCGTTCATAGCGGCAGTAGACCGCTCAACACCGTTGGGCGAGAACAGGGGGGCTGCATGGTGCGTGCCGATTCCACGACGCCCGTTGCCGTCATCGGTATGGCCTGCCGACTTCCCGGTGCGATCGATTCTCCCCAACGTCTGTGGGAGGCGTTGTTGCG
>DATMMZ010000276.1:0-16056 GCA_035569455.1 Mycobacterium sp.
GACATCGAGCAGGGCTACGTCGGCTACGTCGCGGGCGACTCCACCAGCGGGCAGCGCGCCCTTTACGAACTGGGCATGACGGGCATCCCGATTGTCAATGTGAACAACAACTGCTCCACAGGGTCCACGGCGCTGTATCTGGGTGCGCAGGCGATCCGCGGCGGACTGGCCGACTGCGTGCTGGCGCTGGGCTTCGAGAAGATGCAGCCCGGACCGCTGAGTGGCGGCGCCCAGGACCGGGAATCGCCGATGGGCAGGCACGTCAAGGCGTTGGCCGAAATCGACGAGTTCGGTTTTCCGGTGGCGCCGTGGATGTTCGGGGCGGCCGGCCGCGAGCACATGAAGAAATACGGCACCAGCGCGGAGCATTTTGCCAAGATCGGCCTCAAGAACCACAAGCACTCGGTCAACAACCCGTACGCGCAGTTCCAGGAGGAGTACACCCTCGACGACATCCTGGCCGCGAAGATGATCTCCGACCCACTCACCAAATTGCAGTGCTCGCCCACCTCCGACGGCTCGGCCGCGGTGGTGCTGGCCAGTGAGGACTACGTGGCCAAGCACAACCTCGCCGGGCAGGCCGTGGAGATCGTCGGGCAGGCGATGACCACCGACTTCGCGTCCACCTTCGACGGCAGTGCCCGCAACATCATCGGGTACGACATGAATGTGCAAGCCGCCCAACAGGTTTACCGCCAATCCGGGCTCGGCCCCGAGGACTTCCAGGTGATCGAACTGCACGACTGCTTCTCGGCCAACGAGCTGCTGCTTTACGAGGCGCTCGGGCTGTGCGGCGAAGGCGAGGCGCCCAAGCTGATCGACGACGATCAGACGACCTACGGCGGGCGCTGGGTGGTGAACCCGTCCGGCGGCCTGATCTCCAAGGGGCACCCGCTGGGTGCGACCGGTTTGGCGCAGTGCTCCGAACTGACCTGGCAGCTGCGGGGCGCCGCCGACAAGCGCCAGGTCGACAACGTGACCGCAGCACTGCAGCACAACATCGGGCTGGGCGGCGCCGCCGTCGTCACCGCCTACCAGCGGGCCGACCGCTGAACGCGTCCGAGAGCGGCGCGCCGTGATCGAGTGGTCCGACACGGACCTGATGGTCCGGGATGCCGTTCGCCAATTCATCGACAAGGAGATACGCCCGCATCTGGACGAACTGGAAACCGGCGAATTGTCGCCGTATCCGATCGCGCGGAAGCTGTTCAGCCAGTTCGGTCTCGACGTGATGGCCGCCGAATCGGTTAAAAAGATGCTGGACCGCGAGCGTGCCAAGCAGGAAGGGAAGCACACCCAAGCAGACCGCGAAGGGGAACGCGAAAAGGAAGACGACGCGGACGGTTTGGGGATGGGCGGCGGCGCTCCGGGGTCGATGGCCGCGGTGCTGGTGTCCGAAATCGCCCGGGTCAGCATCGGATTGCTCAGCACCGCGTCGGTCAGCCTGGGTCTGGGCGCGGCGACCATCATGAGCCGCGGCACCCTGGCCCAAAAGGAACGCTGGTTGCCCGACCTGATGACGCTGAAAAAGATCGCGGCGTGGGCCATTACCGAGCCGGATTCCGGCTCGGACGCGTTCGGCGGCATGAAGACAACCGTCAAGCGCGACGGTGCGGACTACATCCTCAACGGGCAGAAGACCTTCATCACTAACGGGCCCTACGCCGACGTCCTGGTGGTCTACGCAAAGCTTGACGAGGGAGACACAAGCGTCGACCGGCGAAGCCGGCCGGTGCTCATCTTCGTGCTCGACGCGGGCATGCCGGGGCTGACGCAGGGCAAGCCGTTCAAGAAGATGGGCATGATGTCCTCGCCGACCGGCGAATTGTTTTTCGACAACGTGCGGTTGACCCCGGACCGCCTGCTGGGCCAGAACCAGCACCACACAGACGGCGACGGCCGCGAAAGCGCCCGCGAGAATTTCGCGACCGAACGGATCGGGATCGCGATGATGGCGCTGGGCATCATCAACGAATGTCACCGGCTGTGCGTGGATTACGCGAAGATTCGCACACTGTGGGGCAAGAACATCGGGCAGTTCCAGCTGATCCAGCTCAAGCTGGCCAAGATGGAAATCGCTCGGATGAATGTGCAGAACATGGTTTTTCAGGCCATCGAGCGGCAGCGGGCCGGGAAACCGCTGACGCTGGCCGAAGCATCGGCGATCAAGCTCTACTCGTCGGAGGCCGCCACCGACGTCGCGATGGAGGCCGTGCAGCTGTTCGGCGGCAACGGTTACATGGCCGAGTACCGGGTCGAGCAGCTGGCCCGGGACGCGAAATCGCTGATGATCTACGCCGGCAGCAACGAGGTCCAGGTGACCCACATCGCCAAGGGCCTACTCGCTGACTGATTAGGCAGGGTTGTCTGGCGGTGACCCGTCCCCCGCAAGCGGGAGGTGCCCCCAGCGCCCGGCTTCGCCGCGCTTGCGATCGCCGCAGGGTCAGGCCACGACCCAGATCGCCCGGGCGGCCGGACTGCCCAGTTCGACGGTGCTCTGCGCGCCGTCCGATTCGAGCGCCACTGAGATCATTCCGGCGAATTCGCGGCGAGTCAGGACGCGCAGCCGCGAGTCCAGGTTGATCCCGACGCTGGCGAAATAGCGCAACATCTCCGGATCGGCATCCGAGATACGCGCCACCGTCCCGGTTTCTCCGTCGCGGCAGGCCCACAGCTGACGCGCCGGCGGCGTTGGTACTTGCCCGTCCGAGGCCGGGATCGGGTCACCGTGCGGGTCGCGCCGCGGGAACCCCAGCTTGGCGTCGATCCGGGCCACCAGGCGATCCGACACCGCGTGTTCGAGCACTTCGGCCTCGTCATGCACCTCGTCCCAGCCGTAGCCGAGTTCGTTGACCAGGAAGGTCTCCAGCAGCCGGTGCCGACGCACCATCGACAGCGCCGCCCGCCGCCCCGCTTCCGTCAGGGTTACCGCGCCGTACTTCGCATGGTCGACCAGGCCCTGCTCGGCGAGTTTGCGGATCGACTCGGAGGCCGTGCTGGCGGACACGCCGATCCGGTCGGCCAGCATCTTGGTGCTGACCTTTTCCCGCGACCACTCCTGGGCAGTCCAGATGACTTTCAGATAATCCTGGGCAACCGGGGTGAGACCGCTACGCTCTTCCTCAGCCCTCACAACCAGAAAGTCTAGGCAACTTGCACCTGATCCGGGCGTCTCGCCGGGCAATCTAAATCTCACGCCGCGGCCGGCCACTCCACGCCGTAGGCTTGCGGTCGTGCAGCGGTGGCGGGGACAAGACGAAATCCCCACGGACTGGGGCAGATGCGTGCTCACCATCGGGGTGTTCGATGGCGTGCACCGCGGGCACGCCGAACTGATCGCGCACGCGGTGAAAGCCGGCCGCGCACGCGACGTGCCGAGCGTGCTGATGACGTTCGACCCGCACCCGATGGAAGTGGTCTATCCCGGCAGTCACCCGGCGCAGCTGACGACATTGACCCATCGCGCCGAGCTCGTCGAAGAGTTGGGTATCGACGTCTTCCTGGTGATGCCGTTCACCACCGATTTCATGAAGCTCACGCCGGAGCGCTATGTCCACGAGCTGCTGGTGGAAAACCTGCATGTGGTGGAGGTCGTGGTGGGTGAGAACTTCACCTTCGGCAAGAAGGCGGCCGGGACCGTCGACACCCTGCGCAAGGCCGGCGATCGGTTCGGATTCGCGGTGGAGTCGATGTCGCTGCTGTCCGAGCACCACAGCAACGAAACCGTGACGTTCTCGTCCACCTACATCCGGTCCTGTGTCGACGCCGGCGACATGGTGGCGGCCACGGAGGCGCTGGGCCGCCCGCACCGCGTCGAGGGGGTCGTGGTCCGCGGTCACGGAAGAGGCGCCGAGCTAGGCTTTCCCACCGCGAACGTGGCGCCGCCGATGTATTCGGCCATCCCGGCCGACGGCGTGTATGCCGCGTGGTTCACCGTGCTCGGGCACGGACCGGTGACCGGCACCGTCGTCCCGGGCGAGCGCTATCAGGCCGCGGTGTCCGTCGGCACCAACCCCACTTTTTCCGGACGCACCCGAACCGTCGAGGCGTTCGTCCTCGACACCGCCGCCGACCTGTACGGACAACATGTCGCACTCGACTTCGTTGCCCGCATCCGCGGGCAGCGCAAGTTCGATTCGGTGCGCGAGCTCATCGCCGCGATGGGTAAGGACACCGAGCGTGCGCGTGCCCTGCTGTCCGCGGGCAACTAGACGCCCCGGCGGCTGCTAAACTGCCGGACGACATCGGCGCGTGCTGCGGTTCGCGGTGGCCGCGCTGTGAAATCCAATGATCGCGGACCAATTGATGGAGATGTTTTCGTGGCGCTGACAGCCGAGCAGAAAAAGGAAATTCTGAAAACCTACGGCCTGCATGACACCGATACCGGATCGCCGGAGGCGCAGATTGCGCTGCTGACCAAGCGGATCGCCGACCTGACCGAGCACCTCAAGGTGCACAAGCACGACCACCATTCGCGGCGGGGGTTGCTGCTGCTGGTGGGGCGGCGTCGTCGCCTGATCAAGTACATCTCCCAGATCGATGTGGAGCGTTACCGCTCACTGATTGAACGGCTGGGCCTGCGTCGCTGACCCGAGCGCAACGCGGGCAAATTGCCTCCTGGTAAAACCACCTGGTGGGCCGTGTAGAGTGGGAGCGTTCTGGGCCGGTTCGGTCCGAGCAAACGGTGCGGTTCGCGCAGATCCGCGCGTGCCGTTCCAGCGTGTCACAGGGAGCAGCCGGGTCTGTATCGGGCGGTCTTCGGTAGTGGCTGCCGGGCTCTCCGGATCTGGGGCAGGCCGGCCGCTTCGATCGAATGGCCGTAGCCGAATTCAGACATCCCTCTTAGGCCGGCTCGAGGCTGCGTGTGACGACGCGAAAAAGCTGAATAACCCAGAGAGGCCGTACGGACAACGTTATGTCTGTAGCTGAAATTGACGAGGGCGTGTTCGAGGCAACCGCCGTTATCGACAACGGGAGCTTCGGCACCCGCACCATCCGTTTCGAGACTGGTCGACTGGCCTTGCAGGCCGCCGGCGCAGTGGTCGCCTACCTCGACGACGAGAACATGTTGCTGTCGGCGACCACCGCCAGCAAGAGCCCCAAGGAGCACTTCGACTTCTTCCCGCTGACGGTCGACGTCGAGGAGCGAATGTATGCCGCCGGGCGTATCCCCGGATCGTTCTTCCGCCGCGAGGGTCGGCCGTCCACCGACGCGATCCTGACCTGCCGGCTCATCGACCGCCCGCTGCGCCCGTCCTTCGTCGACGGGCTGCGCAACGAGATCCAGGTCGTGGTGACGATCCTGAGCCTGGATCCCAACGACCTGTACGACGTGCTGGCGATCAACGCCGCGTCGGCGTCCACCCAGCTGAGCGGGCTACCCTTCTCCGGCCCCATCGGGGGTGTCCGGGTCGCACTCATCGACGGCACCTGGGTTGCCTTCCCCACGGTCGAGCAGACCGAGCGGGCCGTGTTCGACATGGTGGTGGCCGGCCGGATCGTCGGTGAGGTCGACGGCAAGCCGGACGTCGCGATCATGATGGTCGAGGCCGAGGCCACCGAGAACGTCATCGAGCTCGTCGAGGGCGGTGCCCAAGCGCCGACGGAAAGCGTCGTGGCCCAGGGCCTGGAGGCGGCCAAGCCGTTCATCGCCGCGCTGTGCGCCGCGCAGCAGGAACTCGCCGACGCCACTGGAAAATCAGGCAAGCCGGCGGCTGAGTTCCCGGTGTTCCCCGACTACGGCGAAGACGTGTACTACTCGGTGTCCTCGGTGGCCACCGAACAACTCGCCAGCGCCCTGACCATCAGCGGCAAGTCGGAACGTGACGAGCGCACCGACGAGATCAAGGCCCAGGTACTCGAGCGGCTCGCCGGCACCTACGAGGGCCGCGAGAAAGAGATCAGCGCCGCGTTCCGCTCGCTGACCAAGAAGCTGGTCCGGCAGCGCATCCTCACCGACCACTTCCGCATCGACGGTCGGGGTATCACCGACATCCGCGCGTTGTCGGCCGAGGTCGCGGTGGTTCCGCGCGCGCACGGCAGCGCGCTGTTCCAGCGCGGCGAGACCCAGATCCTGGGTGTTACCACGCTCGACATGGTCAAGATGGCTCAGCAGATCGACTCGCTCGGACCGGAGACGTCGAAGCGGTACATGCACCACTACAACTTCCCGCCGTTCTCCACCGGCGAGACCGGCCGCGTCGGCTCGCCCAAACGGCGTGAGATCGGGCACGGCGCGCTGGCTGAGCGGGCCCTGGTGCCGGTGCTGCCGAGCGTCGAGGAGTTCCCGTACGCCATCCGCCAGGTGTCCGAAGCTCTGAGCTCCAACGGCTCGACGTCCATGGGATCCGTCTGCGCCTCCACGCTGGCGCTGCTCAACGCCGGAGTGCCGCTGAAGGCGCCGGTCGCCGGCATCGCGATGGGCCTGGTGTCCGATGACGTCGAGGTTGCGGGGCCCGCCGAAGGCGGCATCGAAAGGCGGTTCGTCACCCTGACCGACATCCTGGGTGCCGAAGACGCGTTCGGTGACATGGACTTCAAGGTCGCCGGCACCAGGGACTTCGTCACCGCGCTGCAACTGGACACCAAGCTCGACGGGATTCCGTCGCAGGTGCTCGCCGGCGCGCTCGAGCAGGCCAGAGATGCCCGCCTGACCATCTTGGAGGTCATGGCCGAGGCCATCGACAAGCCCGACGAGATGAGCCCGTACGCACCGCGAGTGACGACCATCAAGGTGCCGGTGGACAAGATCGGTGAGGTGATCGGTCCCAAAGGCAAGGTCATCAACGCCATCACCGAGGAGACCGGCGCGCAGATCTCCATCGAGGACGACGGCACCGTGTTCGTCGGCGCCACCGACGGGCCCTCGGCGCAGGCCGCGATCGATCGAATCAACGCCATCGCCAACCCGCAACTGCCGACGGCAGGTGAGCGGTTCCTCGGAACCGTGGTCAAGACAACGGATTTCGGCGCGTTCGTGTCCCTGCTGCCCGGGCGGGACGGACTGGTGCACATCTCCAAGCTCGGCAAGGGCAAGCGCATTGCGAAGGTCGAGGACGTGGTGAACGTCGGCGACAAGCTGCGGGTCGAGATCGCCGACATCGACAAACGAGGCAAGATTTCTCTGGTCCTGGTAGACGAAGAGGACACCGCAGACAGCACAGCCTCGGCTCCCGATTCCCCGGTGGCCGCGCCAGCTGATGCCGCGACGGCCAGCAGCTGACCCCGCGACGACCGGGGCACGCCCTGGTCGTGCGGGCGCCCTGCGGCGCGGCAATCAGAGCGCTGAAGCGAAGGCTGAACACAAGTCTGGACTGCGCCGCACCACACTTCCGGGTGGGCTGCGCGTGGTCACCGAATACCTGCCCGCGGTGCGCTCCGCGTCGGTCGGGGTCTGGGTCGGTGTCGGATCGCGCGACGAGGGTGCCACCGTGGCCGGGGCCGCGCACTTCCTGGAACATCTGCTGTTCAAGTCGACTCCGACCCGCACGGCCGTGGATATCGCGCAGGCAATGGATGCCGTCGGTGGGGAGCTGAATGCGTTCACCGCCAAGGAGCACACCTGCTACTACGCGCATGTGCTCGACAGCGACCTGGAGCTGGCGGTCGACCTGGTCGCGGATGTCGTGCTGAACGGTCAATGCGCCGCCGACGATGTCGAGCTGGAACGCGACGTCGTCCTCGAGGAAATCGCGATGCGCGACGACGACCCCGAGGACGCGCTGGGGGACATGTTCCTGGCGGCGTTGTTCGGAGATCACCCGGTGGGCCGTCCGGTGATCGGCACCGTGGGATCGGTGTCGGCGATGACCCAGGCCCAACTGCACTCGTTTCATCTACGGCGCTACACACCAGAACGGATGGTCGTCGCGGTGGCCGGCAATGTCCAGCACGACGAGGTGGTCGCGTTGGTGCGGGAGCACTTCCGGTCGCGTCTGGTCCGCGGGCGACACCCCGTTGCGCCGCGCAAGGGTTCCGGACGGGTCAATGGCAATCCCGGGTTGACGCTGGTGAACCGGGACGCCGAGCAGACCCATGTGTCGTTGGGCGTCCGCACGCCCGGGCGCAACTGGGAGCATCGCTGGGCGCTCTCGGTGCTGCACACCGCGCTGGGCGGCGGCCTGAGCTCCCGGCTGTTCCAGGAGGTTCGTGAGTCCCGCGGGCTGGCCTACTCGGTCTACTCGACACTGGACATCTTCGCCGACAGCGGCGCGCTCTCGGTCTATGCGGCGTGCTTGCCCGAGCGTTTCGCCGACGTCATGCGGGTGGCCGGCAACGTGCTCGTGTCGGTGGCGCGCGACGGCATCACCGAGGCGGAATGCCGTATCGCCAAGGGCTCGTTGCGCGGTGGGCTCGTCCTCGGTCTGGAGGATTCCAGCTCGCGGATGAGCCGCATCGGCCGCAGCGAGTTGAACTACGGCACGCACCGCAGCATTGAGCACACGTTGCAGCAAATCGACGCGGTCACCGTCGAACAGGTCAACGCCGTGGCCCACCGGATGTTGAACAAGCGCTACGGTGCTGCCGTTCTCGGTCCGAACGGGTCGAAACGATCGCTGCCCCAACAACTTCGGGCGATGGTAAATTAGCTCCGATGGTACTGGGATTAGCTCCGATGGTATTGGGGTTCTGGGACATCTTGGTCCCCATCGTGGGTGCGCCGATGGCTGGCGGCCCTGGTAGCCCCGCGCTGGCGGCGGCGGTGTCGAACGCGGGCGGGCTGGGTTTCATCGCCGCCGGGTACTTAACTGCCGACGAGTTCGCGGACGATATCGCCGCCGCGCGCGCCGGCACCACCGGCCCGGTCGGGGTCAACCTGTTTGTGCCCCAACCTAGCGTCGCCGACTGGGTGCAGCTGGAGTATTACGCAGAAGAACTCGAAGATCTCGCCGACCACTACCGCGTCGAGGTCGGTTACCCGCAGTACGGTGACGACGACGACTGGGAGCGCAAGCTCGAGGTGGTGGCCGATCTACGCCCAGAGCTGGTGTCCTTCACCTTCGGCGTGCCGTCGCCGGATGTCATTCGGCGGTTCAGCGCGCTGGGCCTGTTGGTGCTGGTCACGGTCACTTCGGCCTACGAGGCCGGGGTGGCCATCGCCGCCGGCGCGGACAGCCTGGTGGTCCAAGGCCCGAATGCGGGCGGGCACCGCGGGACGTTCGCGCCCGACATGGAGCCCAATACCGAGTCACTGCACCAGCTACTCGATCGGATCGGCCACGCGCACGATATACCGCTCATCGCGGCGGGCGGGCTGGGCACCGCCGAGGACGTCGCCGGCGTGCTGCGCAGGGGAGCGGTGGCCGCGCAGGTCGGCACCGCGCTGCTGCTCAGCGACGAAGCGGGCACCAACCCCACGCACCGCTCTGCCCTGAAGCATCCTCTCTTCACCGCCACCACTGTCACGCGTGCGTTCTCGGGTCGATATGCACGTGGTTTGGAGAACGAGTTCATCCGCCTGCTCGATCGTGTTGCGCCGCTGGGCTATCCGGAGGTCAACCAGATGACCTCACCGATACGGCAGGCGGCGGTTGAGGTGGACGACCCGAACGGGACGAACCTCTGGGCGGGAACGGCTTTCCGGAAGGCCAGCACCGGGCCGGCCGCCGACATCGTCGCGAGTCTCGCGGCAACCGACTAGCGTCCAGACGCCGTGGCCAGCATGCGTGCCGGTTCGGTGAACGGCAAACTCAGGTCGGTGGCCACCTGCGCCGACAACAGTGCGCCGTCGTGCGTCGAAAGGCCTTTCGCCAGAGCGGGATCCGACCGGCATGCCGCTTGCCAGCCGTGGTCAGCCAGCTTGAGCACGTACGGCATCGTCGCGTTTGTCAGCGCGAAGGTCGACGTCTTCGGTACCGCGCTGGGCATGTTCGCCACGCAGTAGAACAGCGTGTCGTGCACGGCGAACGTCGGGCGATCATGGGTGGTTGGCTGCGAATCTTCGAAGCAACCGCCCTGATCGATGGCGATGTCTACCAACACCGCACCCGGTTTCATGTGTGCCACAAGCGAGTTCGAGATCAATCGGGGGGCTTTGGCGCCGGGCACCAGGACGGCTCCGATTACCAGGTCGGCACGTTTGACGGCATCTTCGAGCTCGTAGGCCGATGAGTACCGGGTGCGGACGCGGACACCGAACTCCGCGTCGAGCTCCCGTAGCCTGTTGATGTTGACGTCAAAAACTGTGACGGCCGCGCCCATGCCGCTGGCGACCCGGGCGGCGTTGTAGCCTGCGGTGCCGCCGCCGATCACCACGACGTCGGCGGGCTCGACGCCGGGCACCCCACCCATCAGCACGCCACGCCCGCCGTGGGTCCGCATCAGGTGATAGGCGCCGACCTGCGCGGAGAGTCGCCCGGCGACCTCGCTCATCGGGGCCAGCAACGGCAGCGCGCCGTCGGAGGTTTGAACGGTCTCGTAGGCGATTGATGTTGCGCCGGAAGCTAATAACGCATCGGTGCAAGGACGCGAAGCGGCCAGATGCAGAAATGTGAACACGATCTGGTCGTGTCGCAGCAGGCCGTACTCGGTCGGCATCGGCTCCTTGACCTTGAGCAGCAGGTCGGCGTCTGCCCACACCTGCTCGGCGGTGCTGATCACTTGAGCGCCCGCCGCCTTGAAATCCGCGTCGGTGATTGCCGAGCCTTCACCGGCACCCGTTTGGACAAGCACCTCGTGGCCCCGGTGCGTCAGCGCCGCGACGCCGGCCGGGGTGATGGCCACCCTGAACTCGTTGTTCTTGGTCTCGGTCGGAATGCCGACTCGCATAATCGCCCCTCCGCTGATTCCCACGAGATCTTTGAGCTTATGGTTCAAGTGTGAAGAAAGTTCGATGCTGCGGCAAACATGCTGATGATAATTCTATAAGCTGGTTATATGCCCGATAAATCAACGCACCTGGCGGGTGGGCAGGGTGACTTGCCGAAGGATGTTCGGCCCGCTGATCTTGATGGGGTAGACCGCAGAATCCTGAGTTTGCTGCACGGCGACGCCCGGATGACCAACAACGCGCTGGCGGACGCGGTCGGAATCGCGCCGTCAACGTGTCACGGCCGCGTTCGGCGGCTGGTCGACCTCGGCGTCATCCGGGGGTTCTACACCGACGTCGACCCGGTCGCGGTGGGATTGCCACTACAGGCCATGATCTCGGTCAACCTACAGTCCAGCGCACGCGGCAAGATCCGTAGCTTCATCCAGCAGATCCGCCAGCGGCGCCAGGTGATGGACGTCTATTTCCTGGCCGGCGCGGACGATTTCATCCTGCACGTCGCCGCACGCGACACCGAGGACCTGCGCTCGTTCGTGGTCGAAAACCTCAATGCCGACGCCGACGTCGCGGGCACCCAGACGTCACTGATCTTCGAGCATCTCCGCGGGGCGGCACCCATCTAGGATTTATGATCGTCGGATGAGCAACCCCGTCACGGCCACCGTGCCCGATCGGGTGGCCACCAATACCGAGCACATCCAGATCACCCTGCAGCGCCTCAAGCAACGCGCTGAGACCGGGTAGCGAGAGATCGGCGGACCCCCGATGACGAAACGCGATCCGGCCGTCGCCGTCGTTGGTGCGGGCATGTCCGGGTTGTGCGTCGCAATTGCGTTGCTGCGCAGTGGCATTACCGACGTCACCATCTACGAGAAGGCCGACGAGGTGGGCGGCACGTGGCGAGACAACACCTACCCCGGTCTGACCTGTGACGTACCCTCACGGGTCTATCAGTACAGCTTCGCGAAGAACCCGAACTGGACGCACTTGTTTTCTCCCGGCGGTGAAATCCAGGCCTACTTCTGCGGCATCGCCGACCGATACGCACTGCGCGACCGGATTCGGTTCGGCACCGAGATCGTCAACGCCCGGTTCGAGGGTGGTCGCTGGGCGCTGCGCACCAACACCGGAGCCCAGGCGTCGGTGGACTTTCTGATATCGGCTTGCGGCGTGCTGCACCATCCCCGGATGCCGTCGATCGCCGGTTTGGACGACTTCGGCGGCCATGCCTTTCACTCGGCGCGCTGGGACCATCGGGTTGAGCTGCGGGGCAAGCGAGTCGCGGTGATCGGCAACGGATCGACCGGCATCCAGCTGGTCTGTGGTCTGGCCGGCGTGGCGGGCAAAGTGATGATGTTCCAGCGCACCGCGCAGTGGATCGTCCGACTGCCCAACCCGCGGTATTCCAGGTTCACCAGCATCACCCACCAGGGGATTCCGTGGCTGGATCGGTTGGCCTACCTGGCATACAGCGCCGCCTTCGATGCCTTCGCGGTCGCCTTGACCAAGCCGGGCCTGCGCCGAAAGCTGATGGGAGCAATGTGCCGCGTCAGCCTGCGAGAAGTGCGCGACCCGGAGTTGCGTCGCGCCCTGACCCCCGACTACACGCCGATGTGTAAGCGGTTGGTGATGTCGGGCGGCTTCTACAGCGCGATCCAGCGCGATGACGTCGAACTGATCACCGCCGGCATCGACCATGTCGAGCGCCGGGGCATCGTGACTGATGATGGTGTCTTGCACGAGGCGGACGTCATCGTGTTGTGCACCGGGTTCGACACCCACGCGTTCTTTCGGCCAATGCGGCTGACCGGCCGGGACGGCATCGCGGTCGACGACGTATGGCGCGACGGTCCCCGGGCCCACCAAACCGTCGCCATGCCGGGCTTTCCCAACTTCTTCATGATGCTGGGGCCACACAGCCCGGTGGGGAACCTCGCGCTCACGACCGTGGCCGAATCACAGGCCGATCACATACTGCGGTGGATCCAGCGTTGGCGCCGTTACGAATTCGACACGGTGGAGCCGACCGCGTCGGCGACGGATGCATTCAATGCGCAAGTGCGTGCTGCCATGCCGAACACCGTGTGGACCACCGGCTGCGACAGCTGGTACTTGGGCAAAGACGGTCTCCCCGAGGTTTGGCCGTTCACTCCAGGCGAACACCGCGCCATGCTGGCGAACACGGATCTCGATCAGTACGAGTTGCGCCGCACCCTCACCGAGGCTTAACGCTGGTGTTCGACGCGGCGGGGGACGTAACTATACTGACGACACTTGATGGATCGGTGTAAACGCCGAGGTTGGGGGCATATTGTTCACCGTCGACGACCGGGCAGCGGGTCCACATGACGCGTCTCTGGACGACGAGCGTCTGGTGCTCGAGGCGCGTGACGTCGAGTTCGACTGGGCGAAGCTGCCGTTTCACTACGTGCCGAACGAGCCGCTGGCCACCCACGTGCTCAACGTCCTGCACCTGCTGCTGCCGGCGGGCGAGGAGTTTTTCGTCGAGGTCTTCAAGAAGACGTTGCCGCTGATCAGGGATGATCAGCTGCGGCTGGACGTGCAGGGATTCATCGGCCAGGAGGCGATGCATGCCCAGGCGCACTCGGGAGTGCTCGACCATTTCGCCGCCCGGGGTGTCAACGTGACACCGTTTACCGACCAGAGCAGGTGGTTGTTCGACAAGCTGCTGGGGGACAGGCCTCGGCGCAACATCCGACGACGGCACAGCTGGTTGTTGGAGCAAGTCGCGTTCATCGCGGCAATCGAGCACTACACCGCCGTTTTGGGCGAGTGGATCCTGAACTCGCCGCAGCTCGACGTCATCGGTGCCGACCCGGTGATGTTGGACATGCTGCGGTGGCACGGCGCCGAAGAAGTCGAGCACAAGGCGGTGGCCTTCGACACCATGAAGCACCTGCGGGGCGGGTACTGGCGGCAGGTGCGCACCCAACTGGCCGTTTCGCCGGCGATGTTGCTGTTGTGGATTCGCGGCGTGCGGTTCATGTACTCGGTGGATCCATACCTGCCGCCGGGGACGAAGCCGCGCTGGCGGGACTATGTCAAGGCGGCACGCCGGGGTTTGGTGCCCGGGCCGCTGCGATTGATGCGGGTTGTCGGTGACTACTACAAGCCTGGATTTCACCCGTCACAGCTGGGCGGGCTAGGGCTGGCCGTCGACTACCTGGCGGTCTCACCGGCCGCCCGCGCGTCGCACTGATCTATGACCATCATCACCGCGTCCGACGGCGTCAGCCTGGCCGTACACCGATACACCGAGATCGATCCGCAGCGCCCGACCATTCTGGCCATTCACGGCTGGCCAGACAACCACCACTTGTGGGATGGAGTGGCCGAACAACTCAGCCAGCGCTATAACTTCGTCGCTTACGACGTGCGCGGGGCCGGTAAATCCTCCTGTCC
Source organism: Mycobacterium sp. (assembly GCA_035569455.1). Taxonomy (GTDB): domain Bacteria; phylum Actinomycetota; class Actinomycetes; order Mycobacteriales; family Mycobacteriaceae; genus Mycobacterium. Next base: position 14,192 of record DATMMZ010000276.1, read on the forward strand.
AACAAGCAGATCCGGATACCGGTTCGATCAGCTGGTGTCCGACATCGGTGCGGTGATCGACAGCCTGGATGTCGGCCAGGTCCATCTGCTGGCTCACGACTGGGGCTCGATCCAGACCTGGGCCGCCGTCACCGACGAGTCGGTGATGGGCAAAATCGCCTCGTTCACGTCGATCTCCGGCCCGCATCTGCAGTACGCGGGCAAGTTCCTGCGATCGGCACGAACTCCCCGGACGTTAGCCCAAGTCGCCAGGCAGCTGATGGGTTCGGGGTATATCGCCTTCTTTCTGTGCCCGGGCCTGCCGGAATTGGGTTTTCGGTCCCGGCTTCTGGTGAAAGTTGTTGAAGCATTTGAACGCATCGGCCGGTCGAGCACCCGCAGCCAGCGCCGTGCGGCGCAGCGTTCGATCGCCGACTATGTCAACGGGCTCAACCTGTACCGGGAGAACATACGTGCGCCAGTGGCGTCGCCCGGGTCGCGGCTGCCCCAGGCAGGCGTCCCGGTGCAGGTTCTGGTGCCGCGCAAGGACGTCTTCGTGACGCCCGCACTGCAACGGTTCACCGGCACAGTCTTCCAAGAGGGTCCCCAACAAGGCAGGGTCATCCCGATTGAAGGCGGGCACTGGGTGGTGACGTCGCGTCCCGATGTCGTCGCCCGGCTGACCGGTGAATGGGTCGATCAAAACGCTGGCGGCGCCGCCAAAACGGAAGATACGGTCGTGCGGGGCGGCCCACGCGAGGTGCGCGGCAAACTGGCGCTGGTGACCGGCGCGGGTGCCGGCATCGGCCGGGCCACCGCGGTGGAGTTGGCCCGTCAGGGCGCCCGCAAGGTGGTGATCGTCGATCGCGATCTCGCCGCGGCCAACGAAAGTGCGGATGCCGTTCGCGCCGCGTGCGCTGAGGCCGCGGTGTACCAGGCCGATGTCAGCGACGAAGCCGCGATGAATGACCTTGCCGCACAAGTCCGTAACGACCATGGCGTGGTCGACATCCTGGTAAACAACGCCGGCATCGCCATGGCGGGCCGGTTTCTGGAGACCACCTCGGCGCACTGGGACGCCATCATGGGGGTCAACGTCCGCGGTGTCATCTGTGGCAGTAGGGCGTTCGGCGCCCAGATGGTTGAGCGCGGCGAAGGCGGAACTATTATCAATATCGCGTCGGCGGCCGCGTTTCTACCGTCGAAATCCATGGTCGCGTACAGCACCACGAAGGCGGCGGTGCTGGGGTTCAGCGAATCGTTGCGTGCCGACCTCGCCGACGAGGGCATCACGGTCACGGCGGTCTGCCCAGGCTTTGTCAACACCAATATCGCCAAAAGCACCGTGTACGCCGGAATGACCGCCGAGCAGCAGGAGCGCGCCAGGCAGAAGGCGGATGCGGCCTACCGGCGGCGCAACTACACACCGGAGGCCACCGCCAAGGCGATCGTCAAGGTCGTCAGGACCGGCCGACCCGTGTTACCGGTCGCCGCGGAGGCAAGAATCGGCTATGCAATGCGCCGGATCAGCCCGTCGATGATCCGGCTCTTGGCGCGCTTCGACATCAGGCAGAAGTAAGGATTGCCCTGTGCCGGAAAGTATCTGGACTAGTAGGCCGCCCGACCTGTATGGCCGGCGCGACCGCGACCGCCTGGCCACCGTGTTGTGGGGTGTCCGCGTGTTGTTCGGGGGAATCGCCTCGGCCTCGCGGTGGAAGCCGTCGCGGGTGAGGCCGGTGCGGCGGATGCAATCTGCGGTAGTCACCAACCGCGAACTGGTTGCCCCCGACGTGGTTTCGTTGACCTTGGCCGACCCCGACGGTGGACTGCTTCCATCCTGGACGCCCGGCGCGCATATCGACGTTGCGCTGCCCTCCGGTCGGCGG
>DATMMZ010000277.1:0-21957 GCA_035569455.1 Mycobacterium sp.
ATAGGCAAGCCAGAACAAAAGGAACGAGAAGCGGGCGGTGATCTGCAGGGCATGGCCGGTGCCCAGCTTGCCGGCGCCAAAGACCGCCAGCACGATCGCCGCGAGCACCGCGTTCGCAGCGAAAGCCGATCCCATCCACCACAAGGTCTGGCGACCGACCTGCTCACTGCGTACCCGCACGGCTCGACCGGCAACTTCGAAGGCTTCGAAGATGACCACGGGTCACAATTTACACTGAGAGTCTGGTCCATGCGGCAAATCCAGCTTTTTAGTATGTGAAATGTAGATTCAAGCGTATGGTCAGTATGGTTACACTCCGCGCCCCCCCGCGTACCCCCCGGCGGCGGCGCGAACCCGGCCACGCGGGAGGTCAACAGCCGGGACTCCCGCGTGGCCACTCAAAAGGAAGGAGGGCGGCATATGCCCACAACGGGACTGCCAAGGGGCTGGCGCTTTCGCTTTCATTGGTCCGTCTGTAGCGATTCCAGGGCGCCCAAACTCACCCTGAGACTCCACAAACATCGTGATCAGCGCCGCTAAACCTCAACCTAACAAGCCGCGACACCAATAGGAGTGGGCCAATGGGCACAGCGATGCGCAGTGGGCATTGCAGGTTGCCCGACGGTTCGGTGCTGCGGGTGGACTTTGAGATGGGGCGTTGGGTGGGCACGCTCTACGCGCCCTCCATGACGATCAAGACACAAATCGTCGGTAGTGATGCTTATGTCCACGCCTGGGCCGCCCGCCTCGCGGCATAACAAACGCAAAACTGTCGGAAGGTTGGCCTGATGAACAAAGTGATGACCGCCAACGGTATTACGGGCGCGCGGGCAGAGACCTCCTGGGTGATGTCTGGGACTGGGTTCTCGGGGTTCGCGCAAGCGTCATTGCGCCATCTGTTGAAGCGCGCGACTGAGGGCTTTCTACCTACGGCGCGGTTATTCGCCCATCTGTGTGGCGCTGAGGGGCGATTCCGTGCCAACTACGGGATAGCGCCGAATAACGGGGCGATCAGCCGCGTACGCGTACAACCGTTGTAGGTCGTCGGCGTCGAATTGCATCCACGATCTGCCGGCGTGCACGATCACGCTACCTCGATGCCCTGGCCGATGTTCTGACAAAAGCCCGCACAGCGGCAGTCAAACAGCCCGCAAGTACCGCTACCGACAGTGAATCCGCAGGGAAAAGCGTACCCGGTACGCTGGAGCAAACTGCCTAGAGGCGCTAGATAGGGCTCTTACCTGCGGTTATACTGGTCGGGGTGGCGGGATTCGAACCCACGGCCTCTTCGTCCCGAACGAAGCGCGCTACCAAGCTGCGCCACACCCCGCTTTGAAGCCACGACAGCCTATCGCACCGGCCTGTCAACAGGCCAAACCGCGAGGCAGGGCATCAGTTCCAGACGCATGAGCGTTCGAATTCGACCAGCGCCTCGGCGGGGCCCGTCGGATCAAGCCCCTGAGCGCCGACCCACTCGTCGCTGAAGTAGGTGTCGGCATAGCGGTCGCCACTGTCGGCAAGCAGCGTGACCACCGAACCGCTGCGGCCTTCAGCCGCCATCTCGGCGAGGAGCCCGAAGGCGCCCCACAGGTTGGTGCCTGTGGACGGCCCCACGCGGCGTCCCAGCACAGCGCTGACGTGGCGGGCAGCGGCGATCGAGGCCGCATCGGGCACCGAGACCATACGGTCGACTACGCCGGGCAGAAACGACGGCTCAACCCGCGGCCGGCCGATGCCCTCGATCCGCGACGACGTTGGCATGACAATGTCATCTCGGTCCTCGGCGTAGGCGGGAAAGAAGGCGGAGTTCTCCGGGTCGACGACACACAGCCGGGTCGCATGCCGTCGGTAGCGGATGTAGCGGCCGATCGTCGCGCTGGTTCCGCCGGTGCCCGCGCCGACCACGATCCATTCCGGGATGGGGTGTTTCTCCGCGCGCATTTGCGCGTAGATCGACTCGGCGATGTTGTTGTTGCCGCGCCAGTCGGTGGCGCGCTCGGCGTTGGTGAACTGGTCCAGGTAGTGGCCGCCGGTCTCCTGCGCAAGGCGCTCGGCTTCGGCGTACACCTGACTCGAGTTCTGCACGAAATGGCAATGCCCGCCTTGTGATTCGATGAGTGCCACCTTGGAGGGACTGGTGGTCGCCGGCACCACGGCATGAACGGTAGACCCAGCAGGGACGCGAAGTAGGCCTCGGATATCGCCGTGGAGCCCGACGACGCCTCGACCACCGTGGTGCCCTCGCCGATCCACCCGTTACACAGCGCGTACAGGAACAACGAGCGCGCCAACCGGTGTTTGAGGCTGCCGGTGATATGGGTCGTCTCGTCTTTGAGGTACAGCTCGACTCCGCCGTCCGCGCCCCAGGCCGACGGCAGGGGATAGCGCAGCAAGTGGGTGTCGGCGCTGCGACGGGCGTCGGCCTCGATCAGCCGGACCGCGTTGTCCGTCCAGCTTCGTGGCAGGCTGCGGACCGCGATTCGGGCCCGATCGGTCAACGCACCGAAGCTGTGGGCTGCGAACGACCCAGATTGCTGTTGGAGTCTCGGCCGCCCATCGGGGTCGCGATCAACGTCAGCAGGGTTGCTTCGGGCCGGCAGCAGAATCGCACCGGCGCAAACGGTGAGGTGCCGATACCCGCGGAGACATGCAACCGCATATCGGCGCCCCAGCGTGACGGCCCCTTCGCCCGGGACCGGTCCAGGCCGCAGTTGGTCACCAGAGCCCCGTAGAACGGCAGGCACAGCTGCCCGCCGTGGGTGTGGCCCGCCATCACCAGCTGGTAGCCATCGGCCGCGAAGCGGTCCAGCACCCGCGGTTCGGGCGAATGAGTCAGGCCGAGCCGCAGGTTTGCCGCCTGGCTTGCCGGGCCCGCGATCGCGTCGTAGCGGTCCCGATCGATGTGCGGGTCATCGACGCCCGCGGCAGCGATGTGCAGACCGGCCACCTCGAACTCGCGGCGGGTGTGGGTGAGGTCGAGCCAGCCGCGCTCGGTGAACGCCGCCCGCAGATCCTGCCAGGGCAACGGCTCGCCGCGGACCCGGTGACCGGGGTCGCTCAGGTAATTCAACGGATTCTTCAGGCGCGGCCCGAAGTAGTCGTTGCTGCCGAAGACGAAGACACCCGGCCGCGACAGCAGATCGCCCAGGGTCTGGACAACCGCAGGCACCGCCTTGGGGTGCGCCAGGTTGTCGCCGGTGTTGACGACCAAGTCGGGTTCCCAGCTGGCCAGCTCGCGCAGCCAGGCCTGTTTGCGGCGCTGGTTGGGCAGCATGTGGATGTCGCTGATGTGCAGCACTCGCAGCGGTGGGGAGCCGGGCGTCAAGACGGGCATGGTCAACTCGCGCAGCACAAACGCGTTGCGCTCGACGATCGAGGCATAACCGATCCCGGCGACAGCCGAGCCGAGTGCAGCGGCACCGGTGCGTATCAGGGCGGGCAATACGTCAGCCATGCAGGAAGCCTACTGCCGGTGGCGGACTCACGGCGCATCTCTGGCGTAGACGAGACCCGATGGAGGGCCGACCGCGGGCCTTACGGAGGCGGTGGGGGCGGCGGGGGCGCCAGTAGCGGAATGGTGATCGGCGGCAGGCCAGGAATCTCCACGACCTGCGACCCGACCGGGGGCGGTATCGGCGGCCCACCTTCCGGTGGCGGCGGTGGTGCCGGCGGGATGCCGTTACTCACCTGGATCGTAATGATCGACCCCGGAATCGTCTGTCCGCTCGGTGTTGTTCCGACGACTTCGCCGAGCTTTGCGCTGCTGTTGACCGAATTGGTTTGGTCGGCAACCTGGAAACCCGCTTCCTTCAGGCGCGAACGCGCCGCGTCCACCTCGAGCCCGGAGACGCTGGGTACCCGTGAAGCCGGCGAGCCTTCGACGTAGCGGGGATCGGTCGGCGGCAATTTCACTTCGCCGAAGTTGTTGGCAATCGGCTTCATCGCGGTGAACCAGGTGCGGGCCGGCTCGTTGCCGCCGTACAGGTCACCGTCGCCGCAATGGCGCAGCGGACCGGAACACAGATCCGTTGGATTGGGTGAGTCGTCGTAGATGTAGTTCGCGGCAGCGTAGTGGCTGGTGAAGCCCACAAAGCCGGAGGAGCGGTGAGCTTCGGTGGTGCCGGTCTTGCCTGACACCGGCAGGTCCCAGCCGGCCGCGCCGGCCGAACCCGCCGCGGTGCCACTGCCGACCGCGTCTTTGCTCATCGCGTTGGCAAGTGTGTTCGCCAAACCTTCGGGCACCACCTGGTCGCAGGTCTCGGTGGTTACGGCGACCTCGTTGCCGTTGCGGTCGATCAGCTTGTCGATCGGGCTTGCCGGGCACCACACGCCGCCGGAGGCCAGAGTGGCCGCGACGTTCGACAGCTCGAGCGCGTTCAACTCGATCGGCCCCAATGTGAACGAACCGATGTTCTGCCGTTTGACGAAATCGGCCAGGCTCTCATTGCTGTCCGGGTTGTAGTCGCGGGCAGTGCCTGGATTGGCGTAGGACCTCAGCCCGAGTTTGATCGCCATGTCCACCGTGCGCGTCACCCCGACCTGTTGGATCAGCTTCGCGAACGCGGTGTTCGGCGAGGTGGCCAACGCGTCGGTCACATTCATCGACCCCCGGTAGTTACCGGCGTTGATGACGCACCAGGTGTCCTTGGGGCAGCCCTTGGCCCCGCCGCTTCCCATGCCTTTGGCCTGGAACCGGCCCGGCACTTCGAGTGTGGCGTTGATGCCCATACCCATGTCCATCGCGGCGGCCGTGGTGAAGATCTTGAAGATGGACCCCGCGCCATCGCCGACTAGGGAGAACGGTTGCGGACGCATGGTTTCGCCGGCGTCGGTGTCCAGCCCGTACTTGCGGTTACTGGCCATCGCCATCACGTGATGGGAATTCTTGCCCGGTGCGATCACACTCATCACGCTGGAGATGCCCGCCAGGCTCGGACTGGCGAATTTGTCGATTGCCGCCTTGACCGGGATCTGCACGTCCGGGTCGAGCGTGGTGCGGATCAGGTAGCCGCCCCTGGCCACCTGCTCCTTGCTGATCCCCGCGCGGGACAGGTACTCCTGGACGTAGTCGCAGAAGAAGGCGCGGTCGCCTGCCGCGATGCAGCCCCGGGGCAGCTCGTTGGGTTGCGGCAATATCCCCAGCGGCTGGGCCTTGGCGGCGCGTAATGCGTCGGCCTCCTGGGGCAGGTTTTCGATCATGGTGTCCAGGACCAAGTTCCGCCGCGCCAACGCACCGTCAGGGTTGGTGTACGGGTTGAGCGTGCTGGTCGACTGCACCATGCCCGCCAGCAGCGCCGCCTGTTGCCAGTTCAGGTCGGACGCGTTGATGCCGAAGTAGGTCTGCGCCGCATCCTGCACGCCGAACGAGTTGTTGCCGAATGACACCAGATTCAGGTAGCGGGTCAGGATCTCGGGTTTGGTGAAGGTCTTGTCCAGCGTGAGCGCCATCCGGATCTCGCGCAGCTTGCGCGCCGGGGTGGTTTCGACGGCCGCGCGCTTTTCGGCGTCGGTATGTGCGGTTACCAGCAGCTGGTAGTTCTTGATGTACTGCTGTTCGATCGTCGAACCGCCGCGGGTGTCGACGTCGCCGCGCGCGTAGCCGGCCAGCCCGGTCAGGGTGCCTTTCCAGTCGACACCGTTGTGCTCGGTGAACCGCTTGTCCTCGATGGAAACGATCGCCAGCTTCATGGTGTTGGCGATCTTGTCGGTCGGTACCTCGAACCGGCGCTGGGAGTACAGCCACGCGATTACGTTGCCCTTCGCGTCGACCATCGTCGACACCGCCGGCACCTCCCCCTCGAGAAGTTGGGCCGAACCGTTGGCGACCACTTCTGAGGCGCGGTTGGACATCAGTCCCAGGCCACCCGCGAACGGGAACATCAGGGCGGCGGCCACGACACTGGCCAGCAGACAGCACCCAACGAGCTTCAAGACCGTGAGGACGGCCGGGGGGCGCTCTGACATGCGTACCACCCTAACCGCCCTCCGTGGCATCGACGTTCCGTGAGATGCCAAAAAACCTCGGCAGCCGGTGACCGGTGGTCACACGTCGTCGGCCGGACCGATATTTTGGTCCTGCGTCACAGGTCAGCCCCGTAAAAACGTCCCGGGCGTGCTTCCGGCCCCACGATTCCCGCCGAGACGGCACGCCCGTGCCAGAAAAACCGTTATCAGACTGTTGCGCAATTGCCACCTGACCACCTAACTTAGACACACGGTGAGATTCAGGTAACACCGATGTGCATAGTGTGGCGTAGATCGCAGCATGGTCTGCACCCGAGGAGGGCGGTCGTATATCGCGGCCGGGAGGAAGGGAACAGCTCGTGTCAGGAACACGGCCGGCCGGGCGGCGAATGAACCTTGTCTCGGCACATACGACTCTCCGCGCCGTCGACGCGGAGGATCGGATTGCCTGGGTATCCCAGGCGCTGTGTCGGGCCACCGATCCCGACGAACTCTTTGTCCGGGGGGCCGCCCAGCGGAAGGCCGCGGTGATCTGCCGTCACTGTCCTGTAATGCAGGAGTGCGGGGCGGACGCGCTGGACAACAAGGTCGAGTTCGGCGTTTGGGGCGGCATGACCGAGCGCCAGCGCAGGGCCCTGCTCAAGCAACACCCCGACGTGGTGTCGTGGGCGGACTTCTTCGATAAGCGCAAGCAACGCGGCATCGGCTGACCCTTTCGAGACTGCTCGTAGGCCAATCGGGTGGCCGGCTTCATCATTACGCTTTTGTTACAGCATTCACTCGGATGCTAATTGGCTTGTGCCCGATAGGAACTGGCCGTTTGCTCAATTGTCTTGAGTACACCCCTAAACACGGCTCGTGCGCAATAGGCCGACTTCTCAGCGGGCCGTCCCCCGCAAGCGGGCGGTGCCCCCAACCGGGCCCGCATCGTCGCCGACGGAGGTGATCTGATCGGCGAGCGCGCGTAGCGCCTCCAGGTCACAGACATCGAACGGCAGCGACGGCACCCCGATGACCGGCACGTTTGGGTTGGCCCCGGTGAATCGAGACAGCAGCCGGACCTCCCGCTTTGCGGTCTGCCCGCGGTCGGCGTGGATTCGCAACACGGCTGCGGCCAGCGATGCGGACGCCGAGTCGGCGGCATCGGCCTCCAACGTCTCGGTTCCGTCGATCGCACGCTCGACCGGCAATGCACACAACAACGGATGCGTGCGATTCAAGAGCAGTCCCGCCAGCGGCATGCCTTCCTGTGACAGCCGGTCGACGAAGAAGGACGCCTCGCGCAGTGCGTCGGGTTCGGCCGCCGATACCACGACGAACTGGGTGCCGCGTCGTTTCAGCAGCGCGTAAGTGCGATCGGCCTTTTCGCGGAAACCCCCGAATGTGGCGTCCAGCGATTGCACGAAAGCTGCCGCGTCAGCCAGCATCTGCGAACCGAGCACCGTGGACAGCGCCCTCATGGCCAATCCCATTGCGCCGGTGACCAATCGCCCGATACCCCGGCCGGGCGCGAGCAGCAGGCGCCATAGCCGGCTATCCATGAAGCTGCCCAACCGTTGTGGCGCATCCAGGAAGTCCAGCGCGTTGCGCGACGGCGGGGTGTCCACCACCACCAGGTCCCAGCGGTCCTGGCTCAGCAGTTGACCCAACTTCTCCATCGCCATGTACTCTTGCGTGCCGGCTAGCGAAGTGGCGACGGTTTGGTAGAACTGGTTATCCAGAATTGCTTGTGCCCGTCCTGGTCCGGAGTATTGGACCACCATTTCGTCGAACGTGCGGCGCATGTCAAGCATCATCGCGTGCAACTCGCCGGAGACTTCGGGCGCAAGCGGCACGCGCTGCGGAGTGTTGCCGAGGTCGTTGACTCCCAACGCTTGTGCCAGCCTCTTGGCGGGGTCGATCGTCAAAACGACTACCGTACGGCCGTATTCGGCCGCACGCAACGCCATCGCAGCCGCCGTGGTGGTTTTGCCGACACCTCCGGCGCCACAACACACCACTACCCGGTTGGATGTGTCGGCCAGAATCGAAGCCATATCAAGGGTTTTCGGTGTGACGCTCATCGAACTCCCTGCTGTGCAAGCGATTCCGATAGCTCGTAAAGGCTACCCAGGTCGACGCCGTCGGAGATCGCCGGTAGTTCTAGCCGCGGTACATGTAACGCGTCGAGCTGTTGCGCTGTCTCCGCGCGCGCGGCGATTCGGGTAGCGTGCTGGATGGTTTCGGTCAGCAGGCCGGCGAAGTCTTTGTCGGAGAGCTTGATTCCGGCCATCTCCAACCCGGCCTGCACCGAGTCCGCGTCGACATCGCCTTCGGCGGCCTTTGCCAGGTCGACGGGCTCTAGGTAGGTCGGGATATTGCGGTTCACGATCACACTGCCGATCGGTAACTCCATCTCCGCGAGTTCCTCGATGGCTTCCAGTGTTTCCTGCACCGGCAGCGCTTCCAGCAGTGTGACCAGGTGGATGGCGGTCTGGTCGGAGTGCAGCAACTTCACCACGCCCTGGCTTTGCGAGTGCACCGGGCCGCCCTTGGCCAGATCGGACACCGCTTTGGTGACGTCCAGGAAACGCGCGATGCGGCCGGTTGGGGGTGCATCGACGACAACCGCGTCATAGACCGGCAACCGGTTTTTGTCGACGCGTACCACCGACTCCTTGATCTTGCCGGTGAGCAGCACGTCGCGCAGGCCGGGAGCGATCGTCGTCGCGAACTCGATCGCACCAATGCGGCGCATCGCCCGGCCGGCAATCCCCAAGTTGTAGAACATGTCGAGGTATTCCAGGAACGCGGCTTCGATGTCGATCGCCAGGGCGTTGACCTGGCCGCCACGCTCGGCGGTCGCGATCTTGAGCTCCTGGTACGGCAGCGGTGGGACGTCGAAAAGTTGCGCAATTCCCTGGCGCCCCTCAACTTCGATGAGGAGGACCTTGCGGCCTCCTGCTGCCAGGGTGAGTGCCAGTGCCGCCGCGATCGTCGACTTTCCGGTACCGCCTTTGCCGGTCACAAAATGCAAGCGGGCTTTGGACAGGCGCGTCGGCCAGCCGACAGAACTACCGCCGCTAGGTCTGGATGCCACCATCGCATGCTAGCCCGCTGGACCTGCGCCCTCGGCAAATCGGGTGGGGTACTTCCAACATGGGCTCGTGGCTGGCCACCGGGCTGCCCAGAGTTGTTCAAACGCGACCGATAAGCTCGCGTCATGAGCCAACCGACCGCATGGGAGTACGCCACGGTTCCGCTGCTGACGCATGCCACCAAGCAGATCCTCGATCAGTGGGGCGCCGATGGCTGGGAGCTGGTGGCGGTGTTGCCCGGTCCGACGGGTGAGCAGCACGTCGCGTACCTGAAGCGCCCGAAGTAGCAGGAGAGGTTCATGAATGTTTCGGCCCGGCTCGGGCAGCTCGGTGTGACGCTGCCCCAGGTGGTCGCGCCGCTGGCCTCTTATGTTCCGGCGGTGCGAACGGGCAACTTGGTGTACACCTCCGGGCAGCTGCCGATAGAGGGCGGAAAGTTGGCCCGAACCGGCAAGGTCGGCGCCGAGATCAGCCCGGAGGAGGGTAAAGCCCTGGCGCGGATCTGCGCGCTCAATGCACTCGCGGCGGTGGGGTCGGTGGTAGGTATCGACGCGGTCACCCGGGTGGTCAAGGTCGTCGGGTTCGTCGCGTCCGCACCGGGTTTCAATGGTCAGCCAAGCGTCGTCAACGGGGCCTCCGACCTGTTCACCGAGGTGTTCGGTGATAACGGCGCGCATGCGCGTTCGGCGGTCGGCGTATCCGAGTTGCCACTGGACGCCCCCGTGGAAGTCGAGTTGATCGTGGAGGTCGGCTAACGTCCGTGGCCGAGCCTGCTGAGTCGCTGTTCCATCCCGCATACGGCCGGCTGCGGCCGGTCACCGACACTGCCTCGGTCCTATTGGCCGACAATCCCGGTTTGCTGACGCTGGAGGGCACCAACACTTGGGTGCTGCGCGGCCCGCGCAGCGACGAGTTGGTCATCGTCGATCCCGGGCCAGACGACGACGAGCACATCGCCCGGGTCGCCGCGCTCGGCCGTATCGCGCTGGTGCTGATCAGTCACCGGCACGGCGACCACACCGACGGCATCGACAAGCTGGTCGAGCTGACCGGAGCGACGGTGCGCTCGGCGGGCAGCGGGTTTCTGCGCGGCCTCGGCGGTGAGCTGTTCGATGGCGAGGTGATCGACGCGGCCGGCCTGAAGATCACCGTGATGGCGACGCCAGGCCACACCGCCGATTCGCTGTCGTTCGTCCTCGACGATGCCGTGCTGACCGCGGACACGGTGCTGGGCCGCGGCACCACCGTCATCGACAAGGAAGACGGCAGCCTGGCCGATTACCTGGAATCGCTGCGGCGGCTACGTGGCCTGGGCCGGCGTACGGTGTTGCCCGGGCACGGGCCTGACCTGGCCGACCTGGAAGCTGTCGCCATGGGATACCTGACGCATCGCCACGAACGTCTGGAGCAGGTGCGTTCCGCGTTGTGGGATCTCGGCGACGACGCCACGGTCCGCCAGATCGTCGAACATGTCTATGTCGACGTCGACGAGAAGCTCTGGGATGCGGCCGAATGGTCGGTTCAGGCGCAACTGGACTTCCTTCGCCGCTGAGTAGCGCGAGCAGTCGCAAAAGCTCCCGTGTCCTCGGCGTGTCGGGGGCTTTTGCGACTGCTCGGCGGGGAAAGTTACCTGGCTCGGCGGGCCAGCCGCTCGGAATCCGAGATCAGCACGCTCTTGCCCTCCAGACGGATCCAGCCGCGGTGCGCGAAATCCGCCAGCGCCTTGTTCACCGTCTCCCTGGAGGCGCCCACCAGTTGCGCGATCTCCTCTTGGGTCAGGTCGTGGGTGACCCGCATCGCGCCACCTTCCTGAGTGCCGAAACGCTGGGCGAGCTGGAGCAGCTGCTTGGCCACCCGGCCGGGCACGTCGGTGAAGATGAGGTCGGCCAAATTGTTGTTGGTCCGCCGCAGCCGTCGGGCCAGCACCCGCAACAGCTGCTCGGCAATTTCGGGACGATCAGCGATCCATGCCCGTAGCGCGTCGCGGTCCATCGAGACCGCCCTCACCTCGGTGATCGTGGTCGCGCTGGAAGTCCGCGGCCCCGGGTCGAAGATCGATAACTCACCGAACATGTCCGACGGGCCCATGATGGTCAGCAGATTCTCCCGGCCATCCGGCGAGCGGCGCCCGATTTTGACCTTTCCCGAAATGATGATGTACAGCCGATCTCCCGGCTCCCCTTCGGCGAAAACCGTGTGTCCGCGGGGGAAGTCGACGGGTTGCAGCTGTTTGGTCAGCGCAGCTACCGCATTGGGCTCAACCCCTTGGAAGATTCCTGCCCTTGCCAGGATCTCGTCCACGTTGCCTCTTCAGCTCTCCAACGAAGTGATATGGGCAGGCCAACCTCTTGCGAGTGGCATGAAACTAGAGGTTAGGCCAATCGGTTCAACCTGCCAACGCTACACACGATTGACGTGCCGAGTCCCCGTAACCTGCGGATTGGCCCGTGAATGCTTGTGCACTCGTGTCGGCAAGGCGGCCCCGTCGTGGTTATTGACGTCACCGGCGAAGAACGGCCCGGCGTCATCTGGCCTGGCGTGGCGGCCGGCCGGTGGGGACTCGAGGAGTCGCTGGGCCTGGCGTCGATGCAGATAATCCAACGCCTCCGGCATACCCTCTCGGGCCAGCGTGCGCATGTCGACGGCCTCGGCGTGCTCGAGAAACTCGTCAACGTCGTTTGGCGTGACGGTGTCGTGGGCCAGCTCCTTTTCGAGCCGCCCAAGCCCCAGCGTCGCGAGCATCAGCAGCCCCGGAACGCAGGCCACCAGCAACCATGACACAAGGAGAGTAAACATGGCCAAGGTCTCAGTGAGATCACGAAATCAGTACTCTGTCGTAGGTGACAGTGGCAAAGTCGTCCGGGCGATCGAAGTCAACGCCGGCCACGCCCGGAGCCGACGTGGCGCGGCGCTGGTCGACAGAAACCCGAGTCGGTTTGGTGCGGCGGGCGCGGCGGATGAATCGTGCGCTGGCGCAAGCGTTTCCGCTCGCGCACTGCGAGCTGGATTTCACCACGCCGCTCGAGCTGACGGTGGCCACTATTCTTTCGGCGCAGAGCACCGATAAACGGGTGAACTTGACGACGCCGGCTGTATTTGCGAAGTACCGGGCGGCGCTGGACTACGCACAGGCGGATCGCACCGAACTCGAAAACCTCATCCGTCCCACAGGTTTCTACCGCAACAAGGCCGCCTCGCTCATCGGCCTCGGGCAGGCCCTGGTTGAGCGGTTCGATGGCGAAGTGCCAGCGACCATGGCCGAGCTGGTGACGCTACCCGGAGTGGGGCGCAAAACCGCCAACGTCATCTTGGGCAATGCGTTCGGCATCCCGGGAATCACTGTCGACACTCATTTCGGTCGGTTGGTGCGGAGGTGGCGCTGGACCGCTGAAGAGGACCCGGTCAAGGTGGAGCATGCGGTCGGGGAACTGATTGAACGCAGTGAGTGGACCATGCTGAGCCACCGAGTGATCTTCCACGGCCGTCGCGTGTGCCACGCCCGCAAACCGGCATGCGGTGTCTGCGTGCTTGCCAAAGACTGCCCGTCCTTCGGTCTCGGTCCCACTGAACCGCTGCTCGCCGCGGCCCTGGTCCAGGGCCCGGAAACCGAGCACTTGCTCGCCCTGGCCGGGCTGTCATAGGAGCTGGGCAAACGACCGGGAAAGCCCGTTGGACCGTTGCAGTCTTGGCGGTGGTGGCGGCGCTGATTGCGGCGCTGGTGGCGCAACTGCGCGACAATCCGGCAACGACAGTGACGACCCAGACAACAGCCGATCGCGAACACCGTGACGCCGACACGTCGGCTGCGCTGGCGGGGCCCCGGGCTCGTGCCAACCTGCCGCCCTGTCCCGCGCCTGAGAGTGGTCCGGGCCCAGGGGCTTTGCGCGGCGTGGTGGTGGAATGCGCGGCGGACGGATCAGCCGTCGACGTCGCTCGCGCGCTGGCCGGACACCGAGTGGTCCTCAACTTGTGGGCGAGTTGGTGCGGGCCGTGCATGCACGAACTGCCCGCGATGGCCGAGTATCAACGACGGGTGGGGCCCGACGTGATGGTGGTGACGGTGCACCAAGACGAGAACGAGACCGCGGCGTTGCTGCGGTTGGCGGAGCTCGGTGTTCGGCTGCCGACGCTGCAGGACGGTCGACGCCTGGTCGCGACGGCGCTGCGGGTCGCGAATGTGATGCCAGCGACGGTGGTCCTGCGGCCGGACGGTAGCGTTGCGCAGACGCTGCCGCGGGCTTTCGAAAGTGCCGACGAGATCGCCGCCGCAGTCGGAAACGGATGACGCCGGGCATTTGGACCAGAGGGAGGCGCCGGTGAGCGCTGCGGTTCCCTTGGCGCCCGACGTTGGCCCGCCCTGGCTGCGTCCGCTGGTTGACAACATCGGTCAGATACCGGATGCGTACCGGCGCAGGCTGCCTGCCGATGTGCTGGCGATGGTGACCGCGGCCAGAGCCGTGTCATCGATGCGCCGCAACGGTCGCGAGGCCGCGGTCCTGGTGTTGTTCTCGGGTCCCGAGATCGGGCCGGCCGACGGCAGCCTCCCCGACGACGCCGACCTGTTGTTGACCGTGCGCGCCTCGACATTGCGCCACCACGCGGGCCAGGCCGCGTTTCCCGGCGGCGCATCCGATCCCGGTGACGACGGGCCGGTGGCGACCGCCCTGCGGGAAGCGCACGAAGAAACCGGGATCGACGTCAGCAGGCTGCACCCGCTGGTGACCATGGAGCGCACGTTCATTGCGCCGTCACAGTTCCATGTCGTGCCCGTGTTGGCCTACTCGCCGGATCCCGGGCCGGTGTGCGTCGTCAACGAAGCAGAAACGGCGATCGTGGCGCGGGTTCCGGTGCGCGCCTTCATCAATCCGGCCAACCGGCTGATGGTGTACCGCCGCGCCCACGGCCATCGCTGGGCCGGACCGGCGTTTCTGTTGAACGAGATGCTGGTGTGGGGATTCACTGGCCAGGTGATCTCGGCGGTGCTCGACGTCGCCGGCTGGGCCCAACCCTGGGACACTGCCGACATGCGGGAGTTGGACGAGGCTATGGTGCTGGTCGGCGAACAGGGTGACCCGCGATGAATTCGATGACCCCGTCGCAGTGGCTGGATGTCGCCGTCCTGGCGGTCGCCTTCATCGCAGCCATCTCAGGCTGGCGGTCGGGGGCGCTGGGTTCGGTGCTGTCATTTATCGGTGTGCTGCTCGGCGCGATAGCGGGCGTACTGCTGGCGCCACACATCGTCAGCCACATCGCCGCTCCGCGCGCCAAGCTGTTCACCGCGCTCTTCCTGATCCTCGCGCTGGTCGTCGTCGGTGAGGTCGCCGGCGTGGTACTCGGCCGGGCGGTTCGCAGCGCGATCCGCAGCAGCACAATCCGATTGATCGACTCGTTCATCGGGGTGGGCGTTCAGCTCGTCGTGGTGCTGACCGCGGCCTGGCTGTTGGCGACACCGCTGACACAGTCGAAGGACCAGCCCGAACTGGCTGCCGCGGTCAAAGGTTCGCGGGTGCTCGCTTCGGTGAATGATGTTGCACCCCCATGGCTGAAGACGGTGCCCAAGCGGTTGTCGGCACTGCTGAACACCTCTGGCCTGCCCGCGGTGCTGGAGCCGTTCAGCCGCACCCCGGTGATTCCGGTCGCTTCACCAGACCCGGCGCTGGCCGGCAATCCGGTGGTACTGGCCACCCAGCCCAGTGTGGTCAAGGTCCGCAGCCTGGCGCCCAGCTGCCAGAAAGTGTTGGAGGGCAGTGGATTCGTGATATCGCCGGACCGGGTGATGACCAACGCGCACGTAGTGGCCGGGTCCAACAGCGTCCAGGTGTACGCCAGCGGCAACCCGCTTGACGCCACCGTGGTGTCCTACGACCCGTCTGTCGACATCGCCATCCTCGCCGTGCCGAACTTGCCACCATCGCCGCTGGCCTTCGCCCAAGGCGAGGCGAAAACGGGCGCCAGCGTTGTGGTGCTGGGCTACCCCGGCGGCGGTAACTTCGCGGCAACCCCGGCCAGGATCCGCGAGGCGATCAAACTCAGCGGCCCTGACATCTACCGGGACCCGACACCGGTCACCCGCGACGTGTACACCATCAGAGCCAATGTGGAGCAAGGTAATTCGGGTGGGCCGTTGATTGACCTCAATGGTCATGTGCTTGGCGTGGTTTTCGGCGCCGCCGTCGACGACGCCGACACCGGTTTCGTGTTGACCGCCGATGAGGTGGCCGGTCAGCTTGCCAAGATCGGTGACACCCAACCGGTGGCGACTGGGGTCTGCGTCAGCTGAGCTGGAGCCCGTGCACCTGCTCGAGAAATTTCATCAAGTGCCTGTTGATTTCCTCGGGTGCCTCTTCATGGCTGAAATGCCCTGTGCCGGAGACAGATATGTAGCGTCCATGCGGCGCGTAGTGCTGGGTGCGGTCGACGGAATCGGCCAGCACGTAGGGATCGGCGTCACCGCGTAGATGCAGCAACGGAATGGCGAGCTGTTGGGACATCGATCTGATGAATCGCCGGCCTTCGTCGCGCAGCTGGCTGCGTACCGCCCAGCGCTGGTACTCCAGTGCGCAGTGCGCGGCCGCCGGAATCCGTATCGCCTGGCGCAGATGACCGATGGTTTGAGAGAAGTCCTCGGACGCAACCCATTTGGCACTACTGCGGCTGCGGACCAGGCGCTCGATCTCCGCGGCGTTGTCTCGGGTCAGCAGGCGCTCCGGCCAGATCGGCACCTGGTAGCGCAGCAACGTCGGTAGCAGTGCGTAACCCTGATCGCGCCGCGCAAGGGCCGATCGTCGTAGCGCGGCCGGGTGTGGCGAGCTGATCAGCGCGATGGCGCGCACCAGCCGGGAATGCAGTAGTGCGGTGCTCCAGCAGGCCAGCCCGCCGTCGGCATGGCCGACCAGGGTCGCCGACGAGTGCCCGAGCGCACGGATCAGCCCGGCCGTGTCGCCGGCGAGTGTCCAGCCGTCATAGCCGCGGGGTGGCTTGTCGCTGCCGCCGTAGCCGCGCAGGTCGACCGCGACCACTCGCGCGCCGGTCAGCCCGCGCAGCTGATGACGCCAGGACCACCAGAACGAACCGAAACCGTGCAGCAACATGACCAACGGCCGCGCCGTGGGAGGAATGGTTACATCCTGGCCGCGTGGTGTTGCTTCGACGACGTGGAATCGGATGCCGTTGGCGTGCACGTCCAGGTGACGCCATGGCCCGGCGATGCGGGTTACCGACGGATCCGGTGCTGCCATTTACCAACCCGTGGGGTCGGCGGGAGTCTTGCTGCTGGAACTGGCGTCGGGCCCCGTGAGCTCGCGCGCCTGGGCCTTGTCGTGGCCCGGAGTGAGCGCGGTGCGTGTCTCCTTGACCGACTCGATGGTCTGGCGTGGTCCGCGGATCCGGCGGACCTTCAAGAATCCCAGCAAGGCCAGCACCGCCCCGACCACGACCATGATCGCGAACACGATCAGGAACGCCACCCAACGCCACAGCCAGGTGTCGAGCAGCTCGGCGAGGAAGAAGAAGAAGAAGAAGGTGGAGTAGAACAGCACCACCAGCGCGGCGATGAAGTAAACGCTGCCGGTCAGGCCCTTCTTCACGTCGCGGGTGATCTCGGCACGGGCCAGTTCGACCTCGGCGCGCACCAGCGTGGATACCTGAGTCGTTGCGTCTTTGATCAGATTACCGATCGACGGCTCGGCAGGGCCGGCGTGCGGATCGGCCAATGGAATCGTGGTCAGCGTGCTGGGCACACCGTTGTTGTGGTCAACTTTGCTCACAGACGGTCCTCTCGGTTTGATTGCCCGGCTCGCTGTTGTCGCGGTTCATGTTGCCATGCGGTGCGGTGCCAGACGAGGCCAGCCGAACACCGCGAGGGACCAGCGACGAATTGACCTAGCTGATTAACGGCCACCGCAATTCGTGCAGCAGGTGGGTTGTTCCGTCATCATCTAAACTGGCGCAGCTGTTCTCCGACGCCCACGGTTGACGGGAGTATCACTTTGCAGACGGGGCATCGGCGCTTAGTGGCGGCGATGGTGGCCGCCCTTTTGGCCCTGCTCGGTTTGCCTGCCAAGACCGCGACCGCTGACGACAGGCTCCCGATGGGTGGCGGCGCGGGCATCGTGATCAACGGGGACACGATGTGCACCCTGACGACCATCGGCACCGATAGGGCTGGTGAACTCATCGGTTTCACTTCCGCGCACTGTGGTGGCCCCGGCGCGCAGGTCGCCGCCGAGGGTGCGGAAAACAGGGGCTTCCTGGGCGTCATGGTCGGCGGCAGCGACAGCCTCGACTACGCGGTGATCAAGTTCGATCCGGCCAAGGTGATACCGGTGGCCAACTACAACGGATTTGTGATCAACGGCGTCGGCCCGGATCCGGCCTTCGGCCAGATCGCCTGCAAACAGGGCCGCACGACCGGCAATTCGTGCGGTGTCACGTGGGGGATGGGACAGGCTGCGGGCACCATCGTCATGCAGGTGTGCGGACGACCGGGTGACTCCGGGGCTCCGGTGACCGTCGACAACCTGCTGGTCGGCATGATCCACGGCGCGTTCAGCGATAACCTGCCGACCTGCATCATCAAGTACATCCCGCTGCATACCCCGGCGGTGGTGATGTCGTTCAACTCGATCCTGGCCGATATCAACAGCAAGAACCGGCCCGGGGCGGGATTCGTCCCGCAACCGGACTGAGCCGGTCGGTAGTCGGCGAGCGTCACGTCAGCGTGACGCGGACCGCCGAGCTGGGGACACGCCAGCGTGACGCGGGGCTACTTCGCCGCTCGGATCGCGTCGAAAACGCTGGCGTCGACCAGCGTCGAGGTGTCACCCAGCTCGCGCTTTTCGGCGACGTCGCGCAGCAGCCGGCGCATGATCTTGCCGCTTCGGGTTTTGGGCAGCTCGGGCACGATGTGGACTTCGCGCGGCTTGGCGATGGGCGAGATCTCCCGGGCCACCTCGGCGCGCAGCTCGTTGTGCGTCCCTTCGTGGGCCTCGTAGTTGGCGCGTAAGACGACGAACGCGCAAATGGCCTGCCCGGCGATGTCGTCGGTAACTCCGACCACCGCCGCCTCGGCGACCGCGGCGTGACCGACGAGCGCCGACTCCACCTCGGCGGTGGAGATCCGGTGCCCGGCCACGTTCATCACGTCGTCGATGCGGCCCAGCACCCAGATCGCGCCGTCGGGATCGAAACGGGCACCATCCCCGGCGAAATAGAAGCCCTGCTCGGCGAATTTGGACCAGTAGGTGTTTCGGTACCGGTCGGGGTCACCCCAGATGCCGCGCAGCATCGCGGGCCACGGCTGGTCCAAGACCAGGTATCCCGTGACGTGCGTGTCGCCTTCAATGTCCGGCGGCAGCGGATCGCCGTGGTCGTCGACGATCTTGGCCGAGATACCGGGCAGTGGCGTCATCGCCGATCCTGGTTTGGCCGCGGTGACACCGGGCAGCGGCGAGATCATCGCGGAGCCGGTCTCGGTCTGCCACCAGGTGTCCACCACCGGGATGCGGTCCGCGCCGAAGACCTCGCGAAACCAGCGCCAGGCCTCGGGGTTGATCGGTTCACCGACGGACCCCAACAATCGCAGGCTGGACAGGTCGTGGGCGTCGGGGATATGGCGGCCCCACTTCATAAACGTGCGGATCAGCGTCGGAGCGGTGTAATAGATTGTGACGCCGTATCTTTCGATGATCTGGAAGTGCCGGTGCTCGTCGGGCGAGTTGGGCGTGCCCTCGTACATAACCTCCGTGACACCGTTGGACAGCGGTCCGTAGACGCCGTAAGTGTGCCCGGTGACCCAGCCGATGTCAGCAGTGCACCAGAACACGTCGCGCTCCGGTTTGACGTCGAAAACGGCGTGCATCGTGTAGCAGGCCTGGGTCAGGTAGCCGCCGCTGGTGTGCATGATGCCCTTGGGCTTGCCGGTGGTGCCCGACGTGTACAGCAGGAAGAGCGGGTGCTCGGAGTCGAACGCCTCCGGGGTGTGTTCGGGTGACGCTGAGTCGACGACGTCGTGCCACCATAGGTCGCGGCCGTCGTTCCAGGACACGTCAATTCCTGTGCGGCGCACCACCAGAACGTGTTCGACCGGGCTGTCCGGATCCGCGACAGCCTCGTCGGCGGCGTCCTTGAGCGGCGCTGGCGTGCCGCGCCGGAACTGCCCGTCGCTGGTGATCAGCAGCTTGGCTTGGGCGTCGGCGATCCGGGCCCGCAGCGCGTGTGCGGTGAAGCCGCCGAAAACCACGCTGTGCATGATGCCCAGCCGCGCGCAGGCCAGCATGGCGACCACGGCCTCGGGGATCAGCGGCATGTAGATGGCGACACGGTCTCCGGCGACAAGACCGAGGCCGGTCAACGCGTTGGCCGCCTTGGACACCTCCGCCTGCAGATCCGAATAGGTCAGGGCGCGACGATCGCCCTCCGGCTCGCCCTCCCAGTAGATGGCGACCCGATCCCCGTGGCCGGCCTCGACATGGCGGTCCACGCAGTTGTAGGCGACATTGAGCTTGCCGCCGACGAACCACTTGGCGAAAGGCGCCTCCGACCAGTCCAGCACTTCGGCGAACGGTGTCGCCCAGGACAGCCGGTTGGCTTGCTTGGCCCAAAAGCCCAGCCGGTCTTCCTCGGCCTCGCGGTAGAGCTCGGCACGGGCATTGGCTTGCTCGACGAACTGCGCCGACGGCGGGTAAGACGACGGGAGTTCGGTGTTGGTCTCGGTCACGGGTGTGAGCCTAACCACCGAGTGTCGGATAATCACCTGTATGCCCGGAGCTCATGTGCGCCCCCCGCGGCGGCCCGCTCGCCGACTGGTCCCCAGCTTTGCTGCAGCCGCCACAGGTTACGCAGCCATCCTCGCGTTGGGGCCCCCCGCATGGGCGGTACCGGTTGAGGATGAGGCGACGCCGTGTTGGGCGGAGCAGGTCGCCGTGAGTGCCTCTCCGACGCAAGGCGCCGTCGGCCACCGCGCGCTGACCCTGGTATTCAGCCTCGCTGGAGGCGCGCAGCCGTGCACGCTCACCGGCTACCCCTGGGTCGACTCGGGCACCGGCGGGCCGGCCATTCATGCCGAGCCCACGCTGCGCGGGTACATGGGCGGCTTGCCGGCCTCGGTCGATGTGCCGCCCACCGCCACCCTGTCGATATCGACACAGGCGCAGGCCATCGTGGAGGGTGTGGCCGTCGACGACAGCGGCAACCCATGCCCCAGCTACACCGTTCTGCGCGTCAACCCTCCTGACACCAGCGTGGTGTTCACCGTGCCGGCCGCCATCGACGCCTGCCAACTGCAGGTGCACCCCGTCACCGCCGTACCCGCAGCAGCCGATCAAAGCGAGCCGACTTAGTCGGAGCGGCCCCAGTTAGCGCCGCCGACTAGCCACGGCCCTCGAACTCACCGAACAGGGCGGCGAGTTGGTCCCGGCCATTAGCGCCGGATCGCTGCGATGCGCGATAGAGGTGACCTTCCACGGTTCGGATGGACATTCTCATCTCCTCGGCGATCCGGCGGTTGGACCAGCCCTGCGCCACCAGTGCAATGATTTCTCGCTCACGGGAGGTCAGCGGAAGCGGTTGCCGCGCCTCACGAATCGCCGGGCTCACCGCACCGCCGCACGCCGCCGCCAGCCGCTGCGCCCTACCCGTCGCGGTCATCGCAGAGCCGCGTGAACCGCGGCTGCGGTACGCCACCGCGGCATGCGCCGCCGTATCGGCCGCGGCGAACAGGTCACCCATCTCCTCGAATCGCTCGGACACCGAACGCAATTGGTCACCATCACCCGCAGCCAGTCCACGCGCGAACGCCGCCGCGACGCTCACCCGAGGTCCACTCACTGAACGGGTAAGTTGTTCGAGCCGCGTCACTGTCGTCGTGTCACCAAAGTGCGTCGCGGCCTGCAGGCTGAAGACCTCTCGCGCCAGCTGCCCCTGCACACGTGCGTAGTCGGCCGCGCGATGGGCGATGCGGACGGCGTCGCTGCGCCCCCCGCGGTTGGCCGACACCCAGGCCTGGGCCAGCATCCGATCCGGTTCAAGCACCAGGTGTGCGGAATGCCTTCTGCCGTAGGCACCTTCGGCGTGTGCGGCGGCGCTGTCGGTCTCTCCGAGCTTGGCCAGCGTCTCCACTTGGTAAATGGCAAACCTCCCGCGCAGCGGCGCCGATGTGACACCGAGCGAGAGGACGCGTGACGCATAGCCCAGGCGCTCGCGGGCCAGGTCGAGCCTGCCATTGCCCAGCCACGCAATCGCGGCGATACCCGCACCGATCGCTCCGATGGCGCCAGGTGCGTCTGCGCACTGCTCGGCCGCCTCGTGGGCCGCGGTGAGCGCCTCGGAGGTCAGGCCGGCCAGCAGCAGGGCCTTGACGTGGAACTCGGCCAGCCCAACGCCCAGGTACGCGGCCTCGATAGAGTTCGCGGCGATGTCGTACCCGGTTCGGGCCGCCGGTGTGATGTCGGAAACTCGGCCGAGATCTCCCGCGGCGATAGCCTTACCCCAGGCCAGCTCCAGCGCGACGAAATCACCCAGGCCCGTCTCGTCCACCTGCGCAGCCACGGCGAGTGCTTCAGCCGGCCGGGCCTGCGCCGCGAGGTGCAACACACGCATCGCCCGGGCCGCGTTCGCCACAACGGAATTGGGCCCGGCCATCGCCTCGTCGACAAGGGCCGCCGCCTCATCGGGTCGCTGCAAAGGGCTCCACAGATTGCTGATCCTGAGCGCGGTCGTGTACGCCAGCTCGTGGTCGTCAAGCAGGCGCGGATCCAGGCCGTCCAGCAGGAGTTGTGACTCTTCGGCGCGGTTCAGCAGTCCCAACGACTGGGCCCGCAACAAGGCGGCAGCCGTCGGGCCGCCCGCGTCGACGCAGGCCGCGGCAACGCGCTCGGCCAAGCCCAGATCCAAGCGGGAGAAGGCGATCTGGGTGGCC
>DATMMZ010000278.1:0-13724 GCA_035569455.1 Mycobacterium sp.
GATGACGAAGCGGGCGTCGTAGTTGTCGAGGAACTCCAGTCGGGTGAACTGCGACGTGAAGCCCGTGCACCCGCCGCACTGCCACTCCGCGCCGTCCGACCACATGTGGTGGTAGACGATGAGCTGCGAGCGGCCGTCGAACACATCGGCGAGACGGATGGGCCCGTCGGCGCCGATCAGGGTGTAGTCAGGCAACTCGACCACGGGCAGGCGGCGCCGCTGGGCGGCGATCGCATCCAGTTCGCGAGTGGCGGCCTTCTCGCGCTTGCGCAGGTCGTCGAGCGCGGCGCGCCAGGTCTGGCCATCGACGATTGGCGGTAGAGCATTGGACATGGGATCCACCTTTGGTATCGATTTTCTGATCTCAAAGGTATGACCGGTGCCGCGCCCCATATTCATCGGTGGATCGCGCGGCCTGGGTCTTGACGCTAGCCGGCATGGGAATTGGCCGAGTGCCGATGCGGCCGACGCCCGCTACTTCGTCGGCGCGGGGATAATACCGAGTTGCTGAAGCACCATTACGCCGTCGTCGAGGCCCACTTCTTCGGCGATGAGACCATTCTCGAGCCGCAGCACGGTAGTTCCGCTGAAGCGCATGGACTTTCCGGAACCGGCAGATAGCGACCCAATGGGAAGGTCGTCGAATTCGGCGCCGGTGTGGGTTCCGCCGCCCTCCCACTGCCCGACGACGTAATCGCCCTCCGCGATGAGATCCGCAGTGCCCCAGAAATTAAGATCGGGGAATGCTGCCCGGAAATTGGTGGCGAACTCCTTGACCGCGGCGCGACCGTGCAATGGCTGATGCAGGGAGTATTCGAAACGGATCTCAGGGGCGGCCAGCTCATCGACGACATCCGGGTTCCATGGGTTACCCCAAAACTCGGTGAACCAGCGCCCAACAATGGCCTTATTGGCCTCCTGCAGCGACATGAACGTCTTCCTTCCCTCTCAATCCTGTGGTTGCCTTGGGCCGTCGACCCCGACGTGGTGAAGACGCACCGGGCCCGCGAGACGTGAGATGAGCGCGAACGCGCTTGAGAAGCCCTAGCCTGCGAACGCCTCAGGGTGACACTGCGATCCGCAGGATCACCCGCGGCTTGCGTCCACGCGCGGCGATCGTTTCAGCAAGAGTCACCAAGTGGTACCCGAGACCATACTTTCTGCGGATCTCACCCCTGAGCCGTTCCACCGTCACCGGATCAGTGACTACCTGCGCGGTGCCCTCGACGGGAGAAACGCCGTCACGCACCTTGCCGAAGCGGCTGCTCGGTGCCAAGAGGACGCGTGGATTGTTGCGAACCCGTTTGACTTTCCAGCTGTCCGCCGGTGTCCAAACGAACAGGTCAGCGCCGTCACGGCCGATCCACATCGGCGTCGCCACGCCCTCTCCGCTGCGTTTGAACGTGGTAAGCGAAACGAAACGCTGCTCGCCAAGTGTGGTCGTCGGGTCGATCGTCATCGCTGCTCTGCTCCGTTCATCAAGCCGGAGATCCGGCGGTCCCGTTTACGGTAGTTGCGGCTCGTGGTCGAAGATTTCAAACACAACGACACGGTCAACGAGAGACAACGAAGAATAACGATTCGCGCACCGCACTGGTTTGGCGATACAGCCGATGGAAATGTGGTGCCCGTGAGTGTTGATGTCGGCGACGTGACACACCGTTTGCGCACGCAATGGATGGACAGGCCACCCCAACGCTGTACGCGTGGTCACTGGCTGCTGCCGGGACACATGATCGTCGCGACGATTGCATGTTCCTGCGGCCCCCACATCAGCTGGGAATGCGAATGCGGCGCCGCCACATATGAGCCGGAGTTGATCGAATCGTGCAGCCTGGTAACCGGTCTGCGCCGATCTTGAGCTACTGGGTTATCGCAATCACACCGGCATGAAGCAGCCGGCAAGCGCGCGCTGAGCTGCGCCCGAGGACACCGAGGCACGTCAGCGTCAATGCCTGCCGACGACATGAAAAGCGTTCCAGCGCATGACATCGCGTCTGGAGACCAGCACGGGAGAAAAAATCGTGCATCCCCCCAGGGATAGGAACTCAATTGAAGGGAAGCGCTGCCCTAAAATGCAGGCGCAGGTTTCAGCTCTTCACAAGCTTTTTCCCAGCTTCGTCTATTTTCACATTTGTACTCCTCGGACCCTTCATAATGACGGCGTCGTCGCCACCAACAAGAAAGGGCATTAAATGTCTTCACGTCGCTGGCTCACCAAGCTGACTATCCCGTTGATCATTGGCGCGGCCTTAACCACTGGCACCGCGATTGCGGCCGCCGACGCCACTGATGATCAATACCTCTCGAAACTGCACAACCTCGGCTTCCAATGGCAGTCTGGGGCCGACTCGGACATGATCTCGATGGGGCACGGAATCTGCTCCGATCGCCTGGCCGGCAAAACGCCAGACGCGATCGCCGCGGACCTCCACGGCCAGTTGAGTTCGAAAGGATACTCGTTCGCCGACCTCACAGGCATGGTCAGTGCCGCGGAATCGACCTACTGCCCGAATTAGTCGATTTTCTTGGCGCCTGCCCATAGTCCCCCAATTAGGCGTGAGCGGCGCGGGCCATAGCCCGCGCCGCTCACATTCGCTATGGGTGCGGCTACGAGGCCGCGCTGATCACAACCTTGCCGTCGCCCGAGCGGTGCATGTACTGCGGGCAGTAGGACTGCACCGAGTCGACGATGAAGAACAAGGAGGTCTGCTGGTCCATACCGTCGTTGCTGCTGACCAGCTGCGCGCTGATGTCGCGCGGCGTCGTGCCCTCACCGAGGGCGGTGCATACGCGGTGGCCGACCTTGATGGCGGCCTGCGGGTTCTCCACGCTGATGCCGTGCTGCTGCAGGCCTTCCAGAAACTGCTGGTCAGTGGCGGTACCGGCGTTGGCCGTGCCGGCGGCGATCAGAGCGGCCAGGCCGAGCGTGCCAGCGGCAACAGCGGTACCGGCGATGGACTTGGTGAATCGAGAGGTGAACATCGTGGTGGCTTCCTTCGTGGGTTGGACTTGCTGATGAGCTAAGAATCTGAGCAAGGCCTTTGTGGATTCTTAAAAGATCCTTTGGACCCAGCGCCCGCGTCGTCGCCGCTGTGAGCGATGGGCGGCAACAATGGGCCCGGCCACCGGCGCCGAGGTCACCAGTGAGAGACCGTCGGCGCGCTCTCCACCCGATTCCTAGCCCTGTGAAGTTCCCCGCTGCGACGCCTCAGCGTTGGCGATCCGAACGGGCGTCCCGTTCAGCCAGGCCACCACGGCCTCCACGGTGTCGGAGTAGAAGGCAGTCAGCATTTCGCGGGTGACGTAGCCCAGGTGGGGAGATAACGTCACATTCGGGAGAAGTCGCAACGGATGATCGGGCGGAAGCGGTTCGACGTCGTAGACGTCGAGCCCGGCTCCGGCGATACGCCTGGCCCTCAGCGCGCTGATCAGAGCGGCCTCATCGACGATCGGGCCCCTAGAGGTGTTGATCAAATAGGCGTGTGGCTTCATCAGGGACAGCTCGGGTTCAGCGACCAAACCTCTCGTGCGCTCCGAGAGCACCAGGTGGACGGATACCACGTCGGACTCTTCGAACAGTGTCGCTTTCCCGACCCGGCGAGCGCCGGCCGCCGCCGCAGCCTCCTCGGTGAGATTTTGGCTCCACGCAATGACCTCCATGCCAAACACATTCGCGTAGTCGGCCATACGCTTGCCGATCCTGCCGAGACCGAGAAGTCCGAGGGTTTTGCCGCACAGCGTCATCCCCGTCGTCGTCTGCCACCCGCCGTCACGCATGCGCCGATGCTCCTCGGCCAGATTGCGCACCGTCGCGATCATCAACCCCCACGCGAATTCCGGAGTGGCGTCGCGGACCGCGCTGAATCGGGGATTGGCGAAGTTTGAGTGGGCGACAAGGACGCCGCGCTCGGTGGCGGCGGTCATGTCCAAGTTCGGCAGGCTTTTGCCGACGATGGTGATCAGTTTCAGGTTCGGCAGCCGTTCGATGAGCGTGCGCGGGAGCGCCATTCGCTCGCGCATGGTGCACACCACATCGAACGGCCGCAGTGCGTCCGCCGCCTCCGCCTCGGACAGGTGCCGGTCGAAGACGGTTATTTCGGCTTGAGCCTGCACCGACGACCAGTCGGCAAGGTCGAGGGCCAGGCCGACGTAGTCATCGAGTATCGCCACCAGGGGCATGCGTTTTGCCTACCGCCTGCCGGCAGGTCAGTTTCCAAAGCCTCCGTGTGGAGACCGCACCACTGGGCCCCCGGCAAGGCGATTGGCCGCAAAAGCCGCTCCCTGGTCAACCATGCTCGTGTCGTCTGCGTAGCCGTCGTGCGCGGCGAAATCCAACCCGTCGGAGCAAACCGGATCGTCCGGGGCGCACACCTTGATGGTCTTGGCCTGATAGGTCGGGCCGATGACCAGGGGCGGTTCGCCGAGGAAGTTCATGGCCCGGTCATTTGGGGTGCCGAAAAGAACGACAGCGGCGACGTGGTCCGCCACCTCGGGCGCCAGCGGTTTGGGTACGGTCGCAGGATCGACGCCATCGGGTACCGCCGCTGAAGTGACGAAGCCCATCACGGCCGCACCTTGGGAGTAGCCGCCAAGCACCATCTTGGTCTGGGGGCAGCTTTGCGCCTCGGAAACGACATGAGCGCCCGCATCTCTAATGCCGTCGAGGCCCGTGGACCACTCATTGCTGGCGGGGTAGTTGACCGGGTACACCTCGAGCGACTTTGCGCCGACGCGCGGGCGTAGGGAGTCGATGAACGCCTGTCCGGTTGGCCCAACACCGGGAGGCTCACCGGTTCCGCGGGCGAACACCACCTGAACATCGGGGCACGGCTGGGCGGACGCGGATGGGAGACCTGGGGCGGAAGAAACGGCAGCGCCGAAGCCCGACGCCGCGAGGACTGCTGGACCAACAATGCGAATCATGTGACGAGCGATCATGTCGAATATTTTGCCCCTGTCAGCGAGTCTCAAACCTTGATTTTCCACGCGTGTCCGATACTGATTTTCGCAGAGTACAGGCACACCCAAAACTTACAGCTCACCGGCTACGTTCGAGCAGTCGGCGGCGGCCGCAGCGCGCTGGCAGGGCTGTCCCCCCGAGAAGCCCAATGCTATACGGCCACAACGCAGTTCGCGAGCCAGCTGGACCGGTGATGTCTGTCACAAGCGGCTTATCAAGCGCAGGGCGTCCGTTGTTGCCGGAACTTGATGCGGTGCTGCAGCGGACTGGCACCCAAGTACCGGCGAAAGTGGCGGCGCAGCGTGATGCCGTTGGCGAACCCTGCCCGCCGCGCGATCTCGTCGATCGGGAGTTCGCTTTCCTCCAGCAGCCGCTGTGCCAACAGCACCCGCTGCTGGAGCAGCCATCGCATTGCCGATATCCCTGACACACCTCGAAAGCGACGATCGAACGTGCGCCGACTCATCATCGCTTTGCGCGCCAAGTCGCCGACTTCGAGTGGATTGGCGATGTGCTCAACCGCGAACGCCATCACACCTGCGATGTCCTCGCCGGGTTGAGGCAGCGGAATTGCCCCCTCAACAACCTGGGCCTGGGCCGACTACGACCAAGACCTCCTGCATTCGCTGCTGCGGACTGGCATCCGGGAGGCCACCGCTTCTGAGGCGGCCGACGCCGCGCCGCGCGGCGCTTGACGGCTGGGCGCCCGCACTACGAATGATCCCCGTGCGGCTGAGGCCTATCCGATGAGTCTGGTGTGAGTTTTCTTATCTTGGGATCGGTGTCAGCTTCCGATGGTGTCCAGTTACTGCATGACCACGGCAACCGGGCACGCGAACGCCAGGAACGCTTCGGTGACGACGATCAAGATCACGCAATTCGCGCTTATCGCCGCGGCGACCGTCGCGGCGACCATCGCGCTGCCCGCGCCCGCACACGCCAGCGGTGGCTTCGCATCCCCGTCGGGGGACATCGCGTGCGACGTGTTCACCCGGGACGACGGCGCAAATTTTGCGACTTGTGACATCCGCGACCACACCTCTGCGGCGCCGCCGAAACCGGCGAGCTGCCAACTGGGCGGTTGGGGTGATCGCGTCAACATGGTGCAAGGCAGCGCTCCTGGCTTCAGTTGCCATGGGGACACCAACGTTGTCCCCGGACTGGCCACGCTGCCGTACGGTCAAACGCGCTCCGCCGGCCCGATGACCTGTGACAGCGAGCCCTCGGGCGTGACGTGCACTGACACCAGCACGGGGCACTATTTCCGCATTTCGCGCCAGTCCTACGAGCTTGGCTGAGAACTGCCGTCACGATGCCCAAAGGATTTGCTATGAATGCGTCGTTTCGGCAAAGAGCCAGGGCGAGGGTTGAGGGATGATTTCGTGATGACCACTGCACAGCGCCGCCGAGCCGACATCGAGGGGCCCTCGGCCGACCAGATCGATGCTGTGTTGCGGGCATCCCGGACGCTAGTGGGCATTGCCGCGGCGTCGATCGCAGCCGTGGACTACGACGTGACCGTGCCGCAATGGCGGGTGCTGGTCATGGTGGATGCGAGGGGTCCGCTGAACCTGGCTGCGGTGGCCGCCGGCCTGGACGTCAACCCGTCGAATGCCAGCCGCATCTGTGACCGCCTGATCAGGGCCGGTTTCCTTGACCGCCGCGAATCACCGTATGACCGACGAAACATCTCGTTGAGTCTCACCGCCCCCGGACGGCGACTGGTTACCAAGGTGGTCAGACATCGGCGCAATGCGATCACCCGCGTGTTGCGCGGCATGGATCCCGACGATCGTGAACTGCTCACGACAGCTTTCGATCGATTCGCCGCCGCGGCCGGGGAAACCGCCGACGACGCGGCGGCGCTGATCTGGCCCGGAGGTTGGTGATCTCGCCGGCGATTGCCTATACGACCGTCGCGGCCAGCCGTGGACGCGCAACGGCGAGGCCGAGTCGCAATGCGCCGGTGGCTTCGGCTGCCGCTTCGGCGAACCGACCTCCGAGGCCAACAAAGTTGAGGTACCCGTGGGGGAGGTCGGCCTGGCGGGTCAGTGCGACCGGGATTCCGCCTGCTCGCAGTTTGTCCGCGTATGCCTCGCCGTCGTCGCGGATCGGATCGAAACCGGCGGTGGCGATATAGGCGGGCGGCAGGTCGGTGACATCGCCGTGCAGTGGTGACAGTCGCGGGTCGCTGAGATTGGTTCCTGGCGTGATGTAGTTGGCCAGCGCCCACTCGAGATTCTGGTCGGTGAAGGTAGAGCCCCGCGCGAACAGGTCGCGCGAAGGCCGGCGTGTGCTGAAGTCCGTCGGGGGATACATCAGCAGCTGGAACGCCGGGACCGCACCGCCTCGTCGCACCGCCTGTTGCGCGGTCACGGCTGCGAGATTGCCGCCGGCGCTGTCGCCCCCGACCGCGATGCGGTCGCGGTCGGCCCCCAGTACGGTGGCGTGTCGGTGCGCATATTCGAACGCGGCGATCGCATCGTCCACGGCGGCGGGGAACCGGTGCTCGGGCGCGCGTCGATACTCGACCGAGAGCACTCGCACACCAGAGTGGGTTGCCAGGTAACGGGCGACCGGGTCGTGGCTTAGTCGAGAGCCGACCGAGAAGCCGCCGCCGTGGTAATACACCAGCAACCCGGACGGCTCCGGCAAGTCCGCGGGCGTGTACAAAGTCGCCGGAACGTCGCCGTGCTCGGCGGGGATGATGACCTCCCGTGCGGCGACAGGGACGGGCGATTCGTACCCGATGACCAGCGAGAGGTCCTCATACAGCGACCGGGACTTTTCGACAGGGTCGGCGAAAACATCGGAGCCGGAAAGGTTTTTGAGGCGGATGACGAACTGCGCGTCGAGCGCTTGTTCCTGCCCGTCGATTCGCACCGGCGGGCCTGCCATCAACCGGCGGACCGGTTTGGGCAAAGCGTAGAGGGCGCGGATTGCCGCGGCCTTAGCGCGAATACTTAACGCTGCCATGAGAATTCCTCCGTTCGCAAGGCACGTTCGAGCCGTGCCGTTCACCGGCATCTGGACAACTGGCGTCGTGGTGGCTATCCCCAGCGTGGGTTAATCCGGGCGGGGGTGCTTGTATGGATCCGTCAGATCCGGGAATCTCGAACCGCGTGCGCAAAGTCGCGCGGAGCCGCCCCGGTCATCTCCCAGCACACCCGGTTGGCGTGTGAGCCGTCGGCAAACCCGGCCAAGTGAGCCGCATCGGTGACGGAGAGACCTTCGATGAGATGGCCCACGGCGGTCACCAGCCGCTCCCAGCGGATCGTGGCCGAAAACGACACGCCGGTCTGCTGTTTGCACAGTCGCCCGAGATAATCCGGTGACAGAGCTACGGCACCCGCGACAGACGCCACATCGATGTGGTCCGGCACGCGGCTCGACACGACTTCAATGGCCTGCTGTAGCTGTGGGTGCACGGATCGTGGCCCGCCAGAGCATCGGTCTTCCATCCCGCAAAGCTCGTCCACGAGGAAATCAGCCGTGGCATGCGGGCCGTTCGCGGCCAGCGACACGGCCGTCGCCTCGGCCAGTTCCTTTCCGTCATCGACGATCCAGATAGCTCGATGTTGACCGCGGTTTCGGCTCAACGTGTTCAGCACAGCCCCCTGCCACGTCTGCAGCCCGAAGTACAGCGTCAAGGCCGCGGATCTCGAATCTGACCGCACCGCATGGCGTGCTCCGCTGCCGACCACAACCAGCCGGCACACGTCGTGCGCATCGCCGTCCCGCGCAAGCGTTAAAGGACCCCGTCCACCGACCGTGACCTGAACCGCCGGGTGATGGTGTACCGCAAGATCAGAAAACACGCCGGCAACCATGAGCCGACCCGGCCCCAGATCCCAGACGCGCATAACGCCAATGTAGCGCTGTGCTGCGGGCAGTGAGCCTGGCTCAACGCCACTTGATGCCGCACCCGATCGACGGCCGCTGGTCGGTGTCGACCGGTCGCCCGGAGAGCACGGCGTCGACCGCTGCCCGGACGTCAGCGGCCGTCACCGGCAGGTCATTGCGGGGTCGGGAGTCGTCGAGCTGGCCGCGGTAGACGAGCCGACGGTCGCCGTCGAAGACGAACGTGTCGGGGGTGCACGCCGCGGAGAAGGCGCGGGCCACCTCCTGGGTCTCGTCGTAGAGGTACGGAAACGTCCAACCGTGGCGGCGGGCCTCGGCGACCATCTGATCGGGTCCGTCCTGCGGGTAGGTGACGACGTCATTGCTGGAGATGCCGACCATCGCGACGCCCTGTTCGGCGAGGTCGCGGCCGAGCGCGGCGAGCCCAGCGGCGACGTGCTGAACGTAGGGGCAGTGGTTACAGATGAAGGTGACGACAAGGGCGGGACCCGTGAGCTCGGCGAGGCTGACAGTGGCGCCGGTGGCTGGCTCGGGCAGCGTGAACTGCGGCGCAGGGGTACCGAGGGCGAGCATGGTGGACTCAATGGCCATGCCCGCCAGAGTAACTCGCGCGAGTGCGATCGGGTCAGCTGAACTTGGAGCCCAGCCCTGCGATCAGATTGATCGTGACTGCCAGAACAACCGCGCCGAGAAGATAGGACAGCATTGCGTGGCGCAACACCGTTGACCTGATCGACCTCAATTCGATCTCGGTGTCTGACACCTGATAGGTCATGCCGACGGTGTAGGCCACATACGCGAAGTCCTGAAAACAGGGTGGTTCTCGATCGTGGAAATTGATTCCGCCCGGGTCGTCCGAATAGTAGAGCCGGGCGTAGTGCACGGTGAACAGCGTGTGCACGGCAAACCAGGACCCCGCGACGGTCAGGATACCGACAACGGCGGATTGAACGGATTCGGTGACGGAGGCCGACCCGGCGCCCACTACGTACCCGACCCCGCCCAGGCTGGCGATGCTCGCCGACACGATGACGACGTCGGCGACCCAACGGGTGGGGTCCTCACGAGTCACCCATTTGCGGGTTTGCTCGGCATCCATTGGCCCCAGGATGAGCCGCGTCCACACCACATACAAACCGGCGGTTGCGATCCAGCCGGCGAGCGCGAATCGCCAGCCGACGGTGTTAACGACCGTGAGAGCGACAGCCACTCCGAGCACCACGGCGACCGATATCCGAACGGCGACCGTGTCGCGGAACAACGTAGGCAGGGATTTCACAACCCCGACCTAAGCATCAGCACGCGTCGGCCGCACCCTGTGGTCAGCAGCCGATCGTCAACATGCCCGGCTCCGGGCGGCCAATCCAGTTGCTGCCCGAGAGCCGATCCACGGCGGGATGTTCGCTGCTAAGCGCTTTGACGCCCTTGATTGAGCCTGTCGGCCGCGAATGTCGCGGCTTGGTTTGTCATCCCGGACTGAATGTAAGAAACGTGCGCGATGATGTTGCCGCCGCCGGAACATATTGGATCGTCGGGAGCGCACAAGCTGATGGTCTTGCCGCCGTAGAGGGGGCTGATTGTCGGCAGCGGCTGGCCACCCCACAACATGGTGGAGAATCCACTCGATGGCTCGCCGAACAGCGCAACTGCGGCGACATGATCGGCCACCCGGGCGGGCATCGCCGAACTAGCCAAATCGATCACCGTCGAGCCCTGCGAATACCCACCGAGCACGATCCTGGTGTTTGGGCAGCTGGCGACGGTGTCCTGAACATGAGCACTCGCATCATTGGAACCGGCGTACGCGCTGTTGTGGTAGTCGTCGTTCGCTGGGTAATTAACCGCGTAGACATCGACGGACCGCCCACCAACCTGGGAGGTAAGCGAGTCGACGAATGCCTGTCCGATGTTGCCGAGACCTGGGTCCTGATGGGTGCCGCGCGCGAAAACCACCGCGACGTCGGCGCATGGGTCGGCAGCAGCGGCGGGACTGCCGATGGGAGTGCTCAGCAGCGCCCACGCCGTCACAACCAATCCACCACCGATGCGAGCAAGCCTGCGTGAACTCATCTCCAAATCCTGACATACCGCCGCCAACGCCGGAGCCGGCGGCTGGCTCGTGAAGCGGCTGTGAGCGCTGCGTGAAGGACTGAGCTGCCGCGACAGCATGTGCCTGACGCGAGGTGTCCCCTGCTCTGGGTGCCCAGCATCGCGACCACGTCCACGTCGTCCACCAGGTGATATGGATGATGTTGTGGTGTCGGTCTGGTGAAATCCGAGATTTCTGGGCCTCCCTTTCCCTAGAGTCTGGCGTACCTACCCGGTGACGCCCGCGCCCGATCGTCTGCTTCTGTGGCGTGAGGTGCCGTTGCCGGTGAGAATGTGCTGTCGGCGTCGAGGGGAAGGACACCCCGGGGATGAGCTTTTTGGTGTGGCCACCAGAGATCAATTCGTCTTTGATCTATGGCGGTGCGGGCTCGGCTCCGATGCTGGCCGCTGCGACGTCGTGGGATGGGTTGGCCGCCGAGTTAGCTTCAGCGGCGCAGTCGTTCTCCGCGGTTACCTCGGGGTTGGCTGGTCAGGCCTGGCAAGGAGCTGCCTCTGCGGCGATGCTGACGACCGCAGCGCGGTATGCGGGGTTTTTGACAACGGCAGCGACTCAAGCCCAAACGGCGGCGGCGCAAGCCCAAGCGGTAGCCAGTGAGTTCGAGTCCGCCCTGGCCGCCATGGTGCACCCCGCGGTGGTGTCCGCCAACCGTAATGAGTTGGTGCAGCTGGTGGTCTCGAATCTGTTCGGGCAAAACGCGCCCGCGATCGCTGCCACGGAATCTGGCTACGAGCAGATGTGGGCGCAAGATGTGGCCGCGATGGTCGGCTATCACGGCGGCGTTTCGGCAGCGGCCGCGCAATTGTCTACACGGGCAGCGGCGTTACCGAACCTGTCGGCCCAGATATCCGGCGCGGTCGCCAACAGCCCGGTGG
Source organism: Mycobacterium sp. (assembly GCA_035569455.1). GTDB lineage: Bacteria > Actinomycetota > Actinomycetes > Mycobacteriales > Mycobacteriaceae > Mycobacterium. The sequence goes on from DATMMZ010000278.1 coordinate 11,807, forward strand.
GTTCGGTGCTGAGTTCAGCAAGCTCTGCGGCAAGCATTAGCCCCGTCGGCGGGCTGCTCGGGACCGTCGAGCAGGGTGTGAACGCCGCCGGCAGCCCGGCCCAGGCGGAACAAAAAGTCATCGACATGATCAACGCACCCACCGAGCTGTTGTTGGGGCGTCCGCTGATCAGCACTGGGTCGTCGGGACCCAGCGGCGCCGCCGCCACCAGTAATGCCACCGGCGCGGTGGTCACGGGCACAAGCGCAACCGTTCCGCTCACGGTGGTCAACGGCACTGAGCCGGTGGTGAACGCCTCCGTTGGCAACGGACCCACCGTGCCCCTGCTGGTTGACACCGGATCCACGGGTCTTGTCATCCCAATCAAAGACGCCGGGGGACTGTTAGGCGTACTCCAGCTCGGCTTGCCCCGCGGGGTTGGTATAGGCGGTTACAGCGGGGGATTGGACTATCTTTACGCGACGTATAACGAGCCGGTGAATTTCGGGGGCGGACTCGTCACCTCGCCGACCCCCGTTCAGCTCGAACTGTTCGCGTGGCCGACGTCCCTGCAGTCCTTGCTTAACAATGGCTTCTCGTTCCAGTCCTTTTTCGCTCCCGACGGTGCAGATGGCGTTTTGGGTATCGGGCCGAATGCGGGGGGACCGGGCACCAGCATTCCGACCCAGGCGTTGCCGGCACCCTACAACCAGGGTGTGCTCATCGATCAACCCGCGCACGAGCTTGTGTTCGAAGCGCAACCGACAGGCGCCATCGCCACGCTTGCCGGATCGCCGATTACCAACTTGGAAGTAAGCGTCAATGGCGGGGCACCCCAAACCGTTCAGTCAATCGTCGACTCCGGTGGTGTGGAGGGAACCATCCCATCAAGCCTCAACGCCGCAACGGGAAACACCATTACGGTCACCGCCCCCGATGGCACGCCGCTGTACTCGTACGACAATGGCGTGAACTACTCGCCAACGACGATCTCGAGTGGGTTGATGAATACCGGGAACCTGATTTTCCAGCAGCACCCGGTGTACATCAATTACGGGGCCGACACGACAAGCATTTACTAGTGCCGTGAGTTTCCTCCAACCGGAGGAAGATCGGCCGCCCTGCGTCAGGACGATCCGTACCGCGTGAGCAACTAAATGGCAGAACTCTGGCTATCTGTGGCTGGTGAGGCTCTAACCCGCGACGCTGCTGAAAGTGGGATTGGTCTACGACGTAGCAAAGATCCCCGGTGATACCGTTCTGGAGTCTGGCGGGTTCTCCCGGCTGCGAATCAGCAGGTTTCACCGCCGACACCCACAAGCGCGGGATCGACCCCTGCTGATCCCTCGCGTCTATCGGGCGGGCGACGCTGCCGAGCTTTTCAACCAGTGGACCGCCGGAGCCACGATCGTCGGTGTGGTCCCGCACTTCGACGCGAATGCCTTGCCGACATGTTCGCTCGCCACGGTATGGAACCCGCGTGGAACGACGACCTCGTCGACGTGGTCCCGCTGGCGACGGCCGCGATTCGCGCGGCGGGCCGAGAGCCGGCATCCGATATCGCGAGCCTGTCCACCCGCAGATATAACCTTCTGCCATGATGCGCGTCGCGATCGTGGGTGGTGGTGCTGCGGGCGTGCTCGCCGCGGTACATCTCCGCCGGAGCAAACCAGAAGCGCAGATCACGCTGATCGACGCGTCCGGTCGTCCGGGCACCGGCGCGGCGTATGGCACCACCGACCCGACTCACTTGTTGAACGTTCCTGCCCAGCGCATGTCTGCATGGCCAGACGATCCCGATCACTTCTGCCGTTGGCTCGACGAACGAGCTGTCACGCCGGTGGAGAGCTTCGCACCGCGTCTTGCGTACGGCCGCTACCTGCAAGAACAACTCGCGGTCGCCGACGTGCGGATCGAGACTGCCGAGGTTGTCGGGTTG
>DATMMZ010000279.1:0-8774 GCA_035569455.1 Mycobacterium sp.
CAGCCATGTATTCGAACAGATGACCGCCATGGTCAACGTCACCTTGGCCGGGACCTTCCAGCGCTTCCCGGGGCTACGGCTGGGGTTTCTCGAAGCCGGTTGCGGGTGGGCCCCGACGTGGGCGGACCGCATCGAGGAGCATTACGAGTTGGCCCCCGACGACTACCGCGGGGGAGACCCGGGCGGCAGCGTCAACACCCGCTCATGGCTGACTTTCGAGATCGAGGAACCCGGCCTGGCGTCGACCCTCGAGCAAGGGTGGGCCGACAACGTGATGTTCGCGTCCGATTACCCCCATCACGACGCCGTGTATCCGGGAGCGGTGAAGAGCGTCAACGAACGGGGACTCGGTGCGACGCTGGAACGAAAGGTGATGGCCGACAATGCCCTAACGTTCTACGGTAATCGGCTCCGACAAATCCTAAGCAGGTGAGAGCACAGCATGACAAGTACCGAAACGAACCGCCCGACGGCGATGCGGGCCATGGCCGTCACGAAGCCCATCGCCCCCGCCTTGCCGGAGCTCACCCCTGCCCAGGAGCTGGCGCTGCTGTGTCGTTGCCTCTTCGTCGAGGGATACAACGACCATCTCGCCGGCCACATCACCTACAAGCAACCGGATGGGACCTTCCTGGTGAACCCCTTCGGACTGACCTGGGACGAGGTCACGGCGAGCGACATCATGTCGATGGACGCCGGCGGCATCGAAATCGGCGGCCGGTGGACGATCACGCCGGCCATCACGCTCCATGTCGAATTGCACCGCGCCCGTAGCGATATCGGAGTGGCGATCCATAACCATTCGCGGTGGGGAACGGTGTGGGCCGATCTGGGACGCGCCCCCGAGATCTACGACCAGACCGGTGCGCTGTACCACGGCGCGGTGGCGGTGTACGACGAATATTGGGGAAGTGTCGACGATGCCGGCAACGCTCGTGCGGTGGCCGGCGCGATCGGCGACAGCAACGTCGGTCTGCTCGCCAACCACGGCGTGGTCGTGCTCGGCATCGATATCGAACAGGCCTACCTGCGAGCGATCTCGTTCGAGTGGCGCTGCCGCCAGGCCTGGCGCATCGCGGCTGTCGGGGGCGGCGTACCGATGAATCGCGACGCTGCACGCACGTACGGAGACTTCTTCAACGCCCACCCGTTCACCGGGTTGTTCGAGGCGATGGTACGTCGCGAGTTGCGTCGGGATCCCGGCGTCTTGAACTGAGCAATTCGATATGGCCGCGGCTATCGCGGCGGTATTTGCGAGACTTCTTGTACCGAACAATGGGAAATCATTTGAGGTCGCTATGAGTGGCAGGTGTCTGCGGTTATCGCACGTAGGCTCTTGGGGGTGCGCTTGTCCTGGCCGTTAGCTGGCCGCTCGGAGGAGATGGGAGCTATCGAGGCCGCCATCTCGGCTTCGGATGCTGCCGGGATCGTTGTCTGCGGGGCGGCGGGTGTGGGCAAGAGCCGGGTCGCCCGTGAGGCCGTGTCTGCTGCCGGGTCGAAGGGATGCGCATGCCGGTGGGCTGTCGGCACCTCTTCGGCGCAGGCGATTCCGCTCGGTGCTTTCACCGCGTGGGCGCCGTCGGGTGTCACCGATACCGTTCAGTTGCTGCGGGGTGTGATTGAGTCGCTGACGGCCTCATCATCGCGCGCCAAGGTGGTGCTGTGTGTCGATGACGTGCATCTGCTCGACGATTTGTCGATATTCGTCTTGCACCAGATTGTGCAGCGCGGCGCGGCGAAGGTGATTCTCACCATTTGCGACGGTGAACCGATTCCCGCTGCGGTCCGGGACATATGGAAGGTTGGCCAGCTCGACCGGCTCGACCTGCTGCCACTGTCGCTCGAGGAAACAGCCACGCTACTGTCGACCGCCTTAGACGGACCGGTGGATCCGGATGCCGCTCAGCGGCTATGGAAGCTAACTCGTGGCAACCTTTTGTATCTGCGCAACATCGTCGAGCAGGAGGTCGCTGACGGTCGAATCATGCGACAGCACGGGTATTGGCGGTGGCTCGGTGATCCCGTCATGCCCCCCGGGCTGGTTGAGCTGATCGAATCCCGCATCGGGGACCTGCCCGCACCGGTTGGCGATGTTGTCGATGCGGTGGCTGTGGGGGGGCCCATCGAACTGGCGCACCTGAGGCGAATCGCTGATCCGGCGGCGGTTGAGGAAGCCGACATCCGTGCCCTTATCACGCTCGAGCCAACAGTTGGCGGCGTGCAGGTGCGGGTGGCGCATCCGCTCTATGGTGAGGTGCGCCGTAGGCGCGCGGCAACGACCCGGTTACGACGGTTGCGCGGACTGATCGTCGCCGAACTCGCCGCAGCCGATGACGGCGACGACATCCAGGTCGTGGTGCGCCGCGCCACGTTGAGTCTCGACTCCGACCTCACACCCGACGCCAACCTACTCGTTAGGGCGGCCCACGGGGCCGTCTGGCTGGCGGATCTGCCGCTTGCCGATCGGCTTGCCGAAGCGGCGGTCCGCGCAGGAGCGGGACCGGAGCCGAATTTTCTTCGTGCGCACGCACTTTCGTGGTTGGGCCGGGGCGAGGAGGCCGACGCGGTGCTGGCCGAGATTTGCATCGACCAACTACCCGACGGTGAGCGTGCCAGACTCGCGTTCCTGCGGGCCAGCAACATGCTCTGGGCGCTTGGTGATCCCGTGCGGGCGAAAGAAATCATCGATGACGCGGCCCGCGCCACATCACCGCAGGCCCGTAGCTATATCGACGCGTTCCTTACGGTGTACTGGTTTGCGACGGACGAGCCGGATGCGGCGATGCGTGCGTCGAAGGGCCTCGCATTGGGTGACCTGCCCGCCGTCGTTGGCGCCGAGATAGCCTTTGTCCTGGCCGCCATCGCCGGGGATGCCGGGCGCACCACTGACGCCGTGGCCATCGCGGAGTCGGGATATACCGTTGCGGCACGCTCTTTCGACGCTCCCCAGATGAGGTTCAACATCGCTGACGCACATGTCAGCGCACTGCTGCTGGCTGGCCGGATTGCGGACGCCCTCGATGTGGCCGAGCGGGTGCGCCGGCAGGCTGCCGACCTTCCGGGGGCGGCTCAATTGCTCGGAGCCGCCGTGGCGGGTCGGGCCGCCCTCGGTGCCGGAGAACTTCATTCCGCGGGTGCGTTGCTCGAACAAGCCGCAGTAGGACTGTCCGCCACGCACGCCTTGGGCTGGGGATACCGCTATCAGGTCCCGCGCGTCACTGCGCTCGCGATATCCGGTTCTACCGTGGAGGCAGCCGCAGCGCTTGCCGCGCTGAACAAGCAGCGACGTCCTTTCCGCCTGCTGGACTATGAACGGAGCCTGGCCCAGGCGTGGGTGGCCGCGGGCCAGGGCGCCGTCAGTGAGGCGATCACTGTCTTGTTGTCGGCGGCCGAAAGAGCTTCAGCTAAGGGTCAATTCGCGGCGGAAGTGGTCTGCCTGCAGACCGCCACCCAGTTCGGCGACCGTTCGGGCTCACTCAGGTTGCGCGAGCTCGAAGCGATCGTGGAGGGGCCACGTGTTGGCGTCGCTGCGCGGTTCTCGGCCGCCCTGAGTGACGGTGACGCGGCTGAATTGGCGGCGGTATCAGAAGAATTCGAGCGCGTGGGCGACCCCGTTGCCGCCGTCGATGCCGCCGCCCACGCCGCCCTCGCGTATCGGAGCCAGGGCCTACGGGGTTCGGCGTTGGGATGCGCGACGCGCGCAGACGCGCTCGCCAAACAGTGTGGCGGTGCATGGACTCCCGCGCTTCTTGAGGCGAGCGAACCCTTGCCGTTCACCGATCGCGAACGAGAGATCGTAATGCTGATCGGTGAGGGGTTGTCCAACCGCGCAGTGGCCGAGCGACTGACTCTATCGGTGCGCACCGTCGAGAGCCACATCTACCGGGCGATGGCAAAGACCGGAACCACCACCCGCGACGAACTCGCCGACCTGCTACCCCGCCGCGGGGCGCGAACGGAGTGATCGCCATCTGACGGCGCGCGCGCTGGATCTGAGGCAGCCGAGCGCACCGCGTCGAGTGGCGCGGCGACACCATCGGGCGAGATTGCAGTAGCGAGCTACTGCGCCCGTCGCTCCGCACTCGGGTGACGATTCTTATCGCGATGTGCGACACCCGAAGGAACGACGATGATTACCGCCAAATTCGCAGGTCGCGGCGGCGCGATGACGAGAATCGCACCACGCGCGACTGGCCACGATTGGTCCAGGCACGGGGTTCGGACGAGGACGTGCACCGCCTAGCGGCCTGTTGGGCACAGGAGAAGGAGAAGCCATGAGGTTGCACGTGGTCGACACCCACCGGGCCATCCCAGAAAAGGAGCACCCGGCTCAACGATGCGTCGGGACTTCGAAGACTGTGCGGGTCGAAAACCACGAAGAGACATCAAAGTCGGGTTCCAGCCTGGACCGCAACCCGGAATTGCAGTCGTTCCAACAGAACTACGGTGAGGATCCGTTGGCTGACCGTGCGACAGATCTCTATCGCAGAGAATTCGTGATGGGTTTCGTGGACAAGTGGGACGAATTAATCGATTGGGATGCTCGGGCGGAGTCCGAGGGGCAATTTTTCATCGACGTCCTGCGCGCCCATGGCAAGGCGAGCGTTCTCGATGCCGCCACGGGCACCGGTTTTCACTCCGTTCGTCTGGTGGAGGCCGGTTTTGATGTCATCAGTGTCGACGGCTCGGCGGCCATGCTCGCCAAAGCATTTGAGAACGGCCAGAAACGCGGGCTCATTCTCAAGACCGTCCAGTCCGACTGGCGCGAGCTGAATCGGAGCATCCATGGCAAGTACGACGCCATAATCTGCCTCGGCAACTCGTTCACACACCTCCACGACGAGCAGGATCGCCGTAAGGCGCTGGCCGAGTTCTACGCGGCGCTGCGCCACGACGGAATCCTCATCCTCGACCAGAGAAACTACGATGAGATGCTCGATCACGGCTTCACGTCGAAGCACAGGTACTACTACTGCGGCGATCGGGTCACGGCGGCGCCGGAGTACCTCGACGACGGCCTGGCACGCTTCAAATACACCTTTCCGGACGCGTGCGAATACACGCTGAACATGTTCCCTTTGCGGAAAAACTATGTCCGGCGCCTCATTCGTGAAGCGGGTTTCGAGCTTGTGCGCACGTACGGCGATTTCCAGGAGACGTACCACGAGAGCGAGGCGGAATTCTTCATCCACGTTGCGGAGAAGTCCGTGACCTCGAACTTGCGGCTGCGTGACCGCCGTGGTCCCGCGTCGCGCAAGAACGAAAGCGTGACGAGAAATGGCCACTGAAGACCGGCTTCGCGCTGTCGACGGGCACCAGTCCAACGAGCCGATCGCCATTGTAGGGATGGGTTGCCGCTTCCCGGGCGGTGTCGACTCACCGGATGACTTGTGGCATCTGCTGTCCGCCGAACGCGACGCGGTCTCGGAGTTTCCCACCGACCGCGGCTGGAATCTTGATGCGCTGTTCGGACCGGACCCCGAGGCAACGGGTGCCACATACGTCCGCGGAGGTTCGTTCGTGGACAACGTCGGTGATTTCGACGCGGCGTTCTTCGGGATCAGTCCGCGTGAAGCCCAAGCCATGGACCCGCAGCAGCGACTGCTGCTCGAGGCGACCTGGGAGGCGCTGGAGCGAGCAGGGATCGACCCGAGTTCACTGCACAGCAGTGATACCGGCGTGTTCATCGGCGCGGCCGCTCAGGAGTATGGCCCGCGCCTCTATGAGGAGACGGAGGGATTTGCCGGCTATCTGGCGATGGGTATCCCAAGTTGCATCGCGTCCGGTCGAGTGGCCTACACACTGGGGCTGCAGGGCCCGGCGGTGACGGTTGACACTGGCTGTTCGTCATCTCTGGTTTCAGTGCACCTTGCCGTGCGATCGTTGCGGTCCGGTGAATGTGACTTGGCGGTGGCGGCCGGCGTAACCGTCGTGTGCTCACCCAGCGTCTACATCGGCCTCGGCCGGCAGGGCGCGCTGTCCGCAGACGGCCGATCCAAGCCGTTCGCTGCGGCGGCGGACGGGTTTGGAGCTGCCGAGGGCGCCGGCGTGCTTGTGCTGGCCAGACTGTCGCACGCGCGCCGCACGGGTTACCCGGTGCTTGCGCTGATCCGGGGTAGCGCCCTCGGACAGGACGGAGCCACCGATGTGCTGTCCGCACCGAGCGGTCCAGCACAGCAGCGGGTGATTCGGCAGGCTCTGTTGGATGCGGGCCTGAGCGCGGGCGACGTCGACGTGGTCGAGGCGCATGGCACTGGCACGAGGATCGGTGATCCGATCGAAGCGGCAGCGTTGCAGGCAACGTACGGCGAAGCCCATTCGGTGGCGCGCCCCCTACTGGTCGGCTCGGTCAAGTCGAACATCGGCCACACCCAGTACGCCGCCGGCGTCGCCGGAGTGATCAAGATCGTCCAGTCGATGCGGAACGGGATAGTGCCCGCGACGTTGCACCTGGATTCGCCTACGCCCCAAGTGGATTGGTCGTCCGGAACGATCGAGTTGGTCGGTAGCGCACGTCCTTGGCCCGACCAGTCCGACCAGACCGACCGACCGCGGCGTGCCGGGGTGTCGTCGTTCGGCCTCAGCGGAACAAACGCCCACGTGATACTCGAGCAGGCGTTGCCAGAGTCTGCGGCCGCCACGTCAACTCGCAAGCGCCTGCCGGCGACGCCATGGGTGTTGTCCGCGAAGTCGGCGTCGGCACTGGCCGAGCAGGCGGCTCGCTTGCGGCGGTTCGTCGAGCAGCACTCCGAATTGGATCCGCATGATGTGGCGTACTCACTGGTCGCCACCAGGGCGTTGTTCGACCACCGCGCGGTTGTGGTCGGAGCCGAACATGACGAGTTATTGAGCGGATTGGGCGCGATCTCCTCCGGCACGCCTGCACCGAATGTGGTAACAGGAAAGGTCGCTGCGACAGGGGGAACGGTCTTCGTCTTTCCCGGCCAGGGATCGCAGTGGACGGGGATGGCGGTCGAACTGCTGGACTCCGCGCCGGTGTTCGCCGAACAAATGCGGCTCTGCGATGCCGCTTTCGCCGAGTTTGTCGACTGGTCGCTGCTCGAGACGGTACGAGGGGGCGGTTCTGCGAGCCTCGACCGGGTCGATGTGGTGCAGCCTGTGCTGTTTGCGGTGATGGTGTCGTTGGCCGCGCAATGGCGAGCGCTGGGCGTCCAGCCCGACGCCGTCCTCGGCCATTCGCAGGGCGAGATCGCAGCTGCCTACGTCGCCGGTGCCCTGTCGTTGCGCGACGCGGCGAAGGTCGTCACGTTGCGTAGCAAGGCGATCAGCGCAATCGCGGGAACCGGTGGCATGGTTTCGATCCCGTGGCCCGCCGAACGGGTTCACTCGCTCATCGAACCGTGGGCTCATTCGATTTCCATTGCCGCGCAGAACGGTCCGTCTTCGACCGTCGTGACCGGGAACGCCGCAGCGTTGGACGAGTTGATGATCGTGTGCGAGCGCGACGAGGTGCCGGCCACGCGGATTCCCGTCGATTATGCTTCGCATTCTGCCCATGTGGAGGAGCTGCGGGAGACGTTGCGCGAGTTGCTTTCTGGGCTGCAGCCACGAACCGGCGATGTCGAGTTCATCTCGGCGGTCACCGGCGCCGGGCTCGACCCGAAGATCCTCGACGGCGACTACTGGTTTGCCAATCTGCGGCAACCGGTGTTATTCGAACAGGCTGTCCGGTGGTCGTGCGAACACGGTTATCGCACGTTCGTCGAATCCAGTCCGCATCCGGTGTTGATTGCCGGCATCCAGGAATCACTGGAGGAATACGGAGACGACCACAGTGTGGTTGGGACGCTTCGACGCAACGAAGGAGACATGCGGCGGTTCTTGCTGTCGGCAGCCGAGGCGCACGTACACGGGAAATCGCCCAACTGGGAGAGCATGTTCGACGACACCGGCGCGTGTCGCATTGACTTACCCACCTACGCCTTCCAACGCAAGCGCTACTGGATGGACCCCGGATCCGGGCTGGTCGACGTGAGCAGTCTCGGCGTCAGTGCCGCAGAGCATCCCCTGCTCGGCGCGGTTGTGGCCCACGCAGATTCAGACGAGACCATATTCACTGGCCGATTGTCGCTCGCGTCCCATCCGTGGCTGGCCGACCATAAAGTGCACGGACTCGTGCTCGTGCCGGGTGCGGCGATGGTGGAGCTGGCGCTATACGCGGGTGACCGTGCGGGGTGCCCGCGGCTGGACCAACTCGTGCTGCACGCCCCGTTGATCGTCGGCGAACACGGTGGTGTAGCAGTGCAAGTGGTCGTCGGTGCGTGGCGTGAGTCCGGTGAACGCCCGGTCCGGATCTACTCGCGCATCGACGATGGTGCGGACCGGGCGTGGACCCGCCACGCCGAAGGCGTACTCGCCCCAGCCGCGGATGCCACCCCCATGGAGGAGTCCAACCAATGGCCGCCGGAGGGCGCGGAACCGATCGACGTTTCCGAGGCCTACCCGCAACTCGCCGCGCGTGGATACGAGTACGGTCCGGCGTTCCGCGGCCTCCGCTCGGTGTGGCGCCGCGGCGCCGAGGTGTTCGTGGAGGCGGCGTTGCCGGAGCAGGCGAAGGCCGATGCGAGCCGGTTTTGTCTGCATCCGGTGCTGCTAGATGCGATCCTGCACGGCATCGGCGTCGGCGGCCTCCTCGCAGATTCGGAGCTGACCAGGTTGCCGTTCGAATGGGAAGGCTTATCGCTACATGCTGTCGGTGCCAGCCGGCTTCGCGCCCGGATCACGCTCGTCGGCGACGACACGGTTGCTGTCAC
>DATMMZ010000280.1:0-17578 GCA_035569455.1 Mycobacterium sp.
GACACGCCGGCCCTCAACTCGCGGCCCGACTCGTACACCACTCTGGTGGACGCAACCTGGGCGCCATGTCGATGGTCGAGCGGAACAGGCTGTCGTCGGCGTAGAGCTTGCGCAGCCGCGCTGCCTCGCCGGGTGTGATCAACTGCGGTAACAGCGCGCCGCCGTATTCGTCGACCCCGGCAGCGATGGCGTTCCAATCGCCGGAATCGACCCGTCTATCCCACCGAGACATCGGCCTCCTCCTGGGGCCTTTGAACATAAATCGCAACGGTCACATCTGCCACAGAGGTCTCTGGCCGAGCGGGTGTGTGGTTTGTCCGGCTATCAGCGACAACTGTATCTGTCGCTGATAGCCGGACAGATTGAACATCGCCTCCTGCAGAGGCCTGTGTGGCAGATGTGATCGAAGGCCGCCGATCCGATTGCCGCTGGCCACGGCATTCCGCAGCGGGTACCGTTGTTCGACGCGGACGAGTTGGCTGGGCGGCCGCGGCTCGTGCCGGGCTTGTGTTAGTTCCAGAGGTCCGGCGTCCGAGTCGAGGAAAGTCCGGACTTCACAGAGCAGGGTGATTGCTAACAGCAATCCGAGGTGACTCGCGGGAAAGTGCCACAGAAAACAGACCGCCACCCTCGCGGTGGTAAGGGTGAAACGGTGCGGTAAGAGCGCACCAGCATTCCGGGTGACCGGGATGGCTCGGCAAACCCCACCCGAAGCAAGGCCAAGAAGGCCGCACCGAAAGGTGCGGCCGCGCAGGTGTTCGAGGGTTGCTCGCCCGAGCCTGCGGGTAGGCCGCTCGAGGCACCCGGCAACGGTGTGTCCAGATGGATGGTCGCCGCCGCGCCGCCGTTGCTTAAGCGCGGCGGCGGGGAACAGAATCCGGCTTACAGGCCAGCTCGTCCGCCTTACGTCTGCGGTTAGTGCCGTGTCTTGCGCACGGCTTTGGCGAGTTTGCGCAGCGCCGCATCGAGTTGCTGACGGCAGCTTTCGGCCAACTCGGCCTCCCACTGGAAGAGCAGACCGTACGTGAAGGTGTCCTCGCTTGCCGCATGCGCAGCTTCGGCCTGCTGAATCAGATGTAGCCGGCTGACCACGCTGTCTTGGTGATCACCCAGCAACGTCTGGATGACCTTGGCCCGCTCGGACACTTTTTCCGCGCCGGTAGCCGCCGCTGTGTAGCGCAGTCGCTTGGCGCGCTTACGGATCTGGTGCAGCGCCTCGTCGCGATCGTGCTCGCCTTCGCCCCCTTCTTCCCCTTGGGCGCCTTCGGCGGCTTCGGCGGCGGCCCTCGCGGCCTTGCGGACCCGTTTATAGGCCGCGTCAATGGTCACCGGGGCCGGTTCCCCACCAGAAGGGGTGACCGGAATTTCGGCCATCATCGAGTCGAGGGCATCGAGCAGACGGAAGTATCGCTGCGACCGCATTGCGATCAGTGACCGCCGCAGCCCGGTTTGGTACCTGCGCTGGGCGCCCTCCACCAGACGTTCCCGTACCGGTCCACGCACCAGTTCCGGTGCCAGCCGGTCCAGTTCGCGCTGGTAGCGCTCACCGAGTACCTCGGCATCGCGCGCCACACCCAAGACACTGGCAAGCTCACGCAGTTCGTCTTGAACCCATTCGCCATTGGTCGATCCAAATGAATCCTGGGAGTCCCGCAGCAGGCTGCGGATCTTGCGGGTGGCGACCCGCATCTGGTGCACGGCATCGGGGACGTCGGCGCGGACGGCCCGATCCCACACCAGCAGCTGGTCGATTTGCTCGGCCACCGCGTGGTGTACCGGGTCTGTGGGCGGGTGCGAGCCGTTGGACTGTGACGTCGTGCCGAGCACGCGCGCCAGCTTGGAGGCGTGACCGGCAGGTGCCGCACCGGCATCGAGCAGCCGATTGCTCAGCCGGTTCAACAGCTCGGTGTCGGCCGTCCCGTTGTCGGCCCCCTCAGTTTCGACGAGCTCCAATTCCCACTCGCGCCACTGTTGTTCCGCGGGGCCCGAATCGGGGTCCCCGGACTTGCCCGCCGACCATGCGGTGACTTGGTCATTGCTGAACTCCGCAAGTGCGGTGCCCTCGACGCCGTAGAGCACCTGGCTTTCCCGTTGGGTGGTGATTCGGGCGACCGGCTCGATCGGGCGGTCGCGAACAATCGCCAGCACCACATCGAGCAACTCACTTGGCACGGTAGCCTCGTCGGACGCGTCCAGCGGCGCGCGGACCTCGGTGCGCGCATCGGGTCCGGACGGCAACTTCAGGTGCCAACCAGCGTCGGTACCACCGGTGCGGCGTCGCAGGGTGACCTTGTTGCGTGCCAGGTCGTGAGCCGGCGTGTCGAAATACAACGCGTCCAGCGACTGGGTCGGTGACTTCTCGACGTTGGTCACCGCGGCGATGCCCTCGAATGACGGCGACACTGTCGATTCGCCGACGTCGAACTTGCGCTCCACCTCCAGATGGCGCGAGGTTTTGGGCGCATTTACAGGCATTTTCGCCTCCGGTGAGGGCGCGTCGGCGCGGTCGAAGATGGACACGGATAGGTATTTCTGGCGTGCCTAGCGTGCCACATCACGATTACCCACTTGCCGGCGAATGCCGTGCCGGGGGAGGGATCCTGCTGTTTGGTCCATGCCTGTGACCGAAACCGCTTATGGTTTGCGGTGCGGGTAACCGTCGCGATGAAGGAGCTTTCCATGTTGTTTTTCGGGTGTGCCGCATCCCGCGTGGTTGCGCGCGGATTCGCTGCCGGTGTGATAGGCGGCGCAATGCTTTTCGGTGCCGCCGGCTTGGCTTCTCCAACAGCGGGAGCGGATCCGGAGCCCGCGCCACCACCGCCGAACTGCACAGCGGCCGATCTCGCCGGAGTATCTGCCGGCGTTGCGGCCACGACCTCGGCGTATCTGTTCGCCCATCCGGACGTCAACGCCTACTTCACCAGCTTGAAGGGTCAGCCCCGCGAGGATATTCGCGACCAGCTGCAGCAGTACATGGATGCCAACCCGCAGGCCCATGCTGATCTCGAGGGCATTCGCCAGCCGTTGACCGATTTCCGCAGTCGGTGTCAGATGCAGTAACTCAGAAGCAGTGCTCGTCGGCCGGGAAAACCCCGCCAGCCACTTCTTCTGCGTATTGCATTGCGGCGCGCCCTAATTCGCCCCCGATGTCGGCGAATCGCTTGACGAACCGGGCCGCCTTGCCGCTGCTGAGGCCGGCCATGTCCTGCCAGACCAGGACCTGGGCGTCGCAGTTCGGACCGGCTCCGATCCCGATTGTCGGGATGGTCAGCTTGCCGGTGATTTGGGTGGCCAACTCGGCCGGCACCATCTCCATCACGACGGAAAACGCTCCGGCTTCGGCGACGGCGATCGCGTCCGCGATGGTCTGCTCGGCGGCGTCACCGCGCCCCTGTACCCGGAAGCCGCCGAGGCTGTTGACGCTTTGCGGCGTGAAGCCGATGTGCGCCATCACCGGGATACCCGCCGTGGTCAGGCACGCGATCTGCTCGGCAACACGCTCACCGCCCTCGAGCTTGATGGCGTGCGCGCCGCCCTCCTTCATGAATCGGGTGGCGGAGGCCAGCGCAGCGGTGGGTCCCGCCTCGTAGCTGCCGAACGGCAGGTCGGCGACCACCAGCGCGTGCTGGGCACCGCGCACGACGCCGCGGACCAGCGGGATCAGTTCATCGATCGACACCGGCACCGTGGTGTCGTAGCCGTACACGACGTTGGCTGCCGAATCTCCGACCAGCAGCACCGGAATGCCGGCCTCGTCGAAGACCCGGGCGGTCGAATAGTCGTAGGCGGTGAGCATTGCCCACTTGTGGCCTTCGGCCTTCATCTTCTGCAGGTGGTGGGTGCGGATCTTGGTTCGTGGCGCAGAGTTGCCAGCCCCATAAACATTCTGCTCAGACATCAGTGTCCTAATGGTGTGGGTCGGGTCGATCCTCGTGGCCCCTCAGGGTCCCCGGGTTCGTCTGACCCTGACAGTGTGCCATCTCTTGCGCACAGATGCACCGCCAGGCCCCCGTTGGGACATACCATCGGCGGATGCAGCGGCTGAGTGGGCTCGACGCCAGCTTCCTCTACCTCGAAACTTCCGACCAGCCCATGCATGTGTGCTCGATTATGGAATTGGACACATCGACGATGCCGGGCGGCTACACCTTCGACCGGCTGCGCGACGCGTTGTCACTTCGCATCCGGGCGATGCCGCAGTTCCGGGAAAAGCTTGCCAACAGTCGGCTCAACCTCGACCACCCCGTCTGGGTCGATGACAACAACTTCGATATCGATCGCCATTTGCATCGCATCGGGCTGCCGCCTCCGGGCGGGCGGGCCGAGCTGTCGGAAATCTGCGGCCATATCGCGTCGTTGCCGTTGGACCGCCGCCGGCCGTTGTGGGAGATGTGGGTGATCGAAGGCGTGGCGGGCACCGATTGCCACCGCGACGGCCGCATAGGGGTGATGATCAAGGTGCACCACGCCGGCGTGGACGGGGTGACCGGCGCCAACCTGATGTCGCAGCTGTGCACCACCGAAGCCGACGCGCCCGCGCCGGATCCGGTGGACGGCGTCGGCGGCGCAAGCGGTTGGGAGATCGCCGCCGGCGGGCTGGTGCGGTTCGCCAGCCGGCCGTTGCACCTGGCCAATGTGGTGCCGGGAACGGCGTCCTCGGTGGTCGGAACGCTGCTCAGGGCCCGCGAGGGCCAGACGATGGCGCGTCCGTTCGCCGCGCCGCGCACGGTGTTCAACGCCAGGATCAGCGGCCGCCGCAACGTCGCGTTGGCCAAACTGGATCTCGAGGACATCAAGACGGTGAAGAACCACTTCGGCGTCAAGGTCAACGACGTGGTGATGGCCTTGGTGTCCGGGGTGCTTCGGCAATACCTGGCCGAGCGCAACGCGTTGCCCGACACGTCGCTGGTCGCGACGGTGCCGGTTTCGGTGCACGGCAAGTCCGATCGCCCCGGTCGCAATCAGGTTTCGGGCATGTTTTCCAGCCTGCAAACCCATATCGCCGACCCGGTGGAACGCCTGGAGGCGATCGCCGAAGCGAATTCGGTTGCCAAGCAACATAGTTCGGCCATCGGCGCCACCCTGTTGCAGGATTGGACACAGTTCGCCGCGCCGGCGGTTTTCGGTATCGCGATGCGGGTCTATGCCAGGACCCGGTTGACCGAGATGCCGGTGCACAACCTGGTGGTCTCCAACGTGCCGGGCCCGCAGATTCCGCTGTACATGCTGGGCTGTGAGGTCAAGGCGATGTACCCGTTGGGGCCGATCTTTCACGGCTCGGGTCTCAACATCACCGTGATGTCGCTGAACCGCAACTTGGACGTCGGGCTCATCTCGTGCCCGCAGCTGTTGCCGGACCTGTGGGCGATGGCCGACGAGTTCGCTATCGGCATGCAAGAACTGCGTGCGATCGCGGGTTAGCCGGCCCGTGACGGCCGCTAACCAGGATCTTGAGTCTGCTCTGGCAGCATAGGTGGGCATGGGCCTGCCTCGCCGCGACAAGATCGCGCATCTGCTGCTGATCTTCACGGCGATCGCTGCCGTAGCGCTGGTGCTCGCGGGCTGCGTCCGCGTGGTCGGCGGGAGTGCTCACATGGCCGGGCCGAAGCTGGGCCAGCCGGTGAAGTGGATACCCTGTCGTTCCACCAGCGGGTCGGTGAAAATCCCCGGCGGTGCATTGTGCGGCAAGCTCGCCGTGCCGGTCGACTACGACCATCATGTCGGCAGCGACGTGGCGGCGCTGGCGATGATTCGCTTTCCTGCGACCGGGGACAAGATCGGCTCGCTGGTCATCAACCCCGGCGGCCCGGGCGAGTCCGGTATCGAGGCTGCTTTGGGTGTTGTTCAGACGTTGCCGAAGCGGGTCCGGGAACGGTTCGATCTGGTCGGGTTCGACCCGCGCGGGGTGGGGGCGTCGCGGCCCGCGGTCTGGTGCAACTCCGATGCCGACAACGACCGATTGCGCACCGAGCCGAACGTCGACTACAGCCCGGCGGGTGTGGCGCACATCGAAGACGAGACCAAGCAGTTCGTCGGCCGCTGTGTGGCCAAGATGGGCAAGAGATTCCTGCGGAATGTCGGGACGGTCAACGTCGCCCGGGATCTGGATGCCATCCGCGCGGCGCTGGGCGACGACAAGCTGACCTACCTCGGCTACTCGTACGGCACCCGGATCGGCGCCGCCTACGCTGAGGCCTACCCACAGAACGTGCGGGCGATGATCCTCGACGGTGCCGTCGACCCCAATGCCGATCCCATCGAGGCCGACCTGCGTCAGGCCAAGGGATTTCAGGACGCGTTCAACAACTATGCCGCCGACTGCGCCAAGAAGCCGACCTGCCCACTGGGCACCGACCCGAACAAAGCCGTCGACGTCTACCACAGCCTGGTCGACCCGCTGGTCGACCCGAACAACCAAATGATCGGCAGGCCGGCGCCCACGAACGACCCGCGCGGGCTGAGCTACAGCGACGCCATCGTGGGCACCATCATGGCGTTGTACTCACCGACCCTGTGGCACCATCTGACCGACGGCTTGTCCGAGCTTGTCGACCACCACGGGGACACCCTGCTGGCGCTGGCCGATATGTATATGCGCCGCGACTCGAAGGGCCATTACACCGATGCCACCGACGCGCGAGTGGCGATCAATTGCGTTGACCAGCCGCCGATTACGGACCGGGCCAAGGTCATTGACGAAGACCGACGCTCACGGGAAATCGCACCGTTCATGAGCTACGGGCAGTTCACCGGTAACGCCCCGCTGGGCACCTGCGCGTTCTGGCCGGTGCCACCGTCCAGCAAGCCGCATGCCGTTTCGGCGCCGGGACTGGCGCCGACCGTGGTGGTGTCGACCACTCATGATCCGGCGACACCGTATAAGGCCGGGGTCGACCTGGCGAATCAGCTTCGCGGCTCGCTGCTTACCTTTGACGGAACCCAGCACACGGTGGTCTTTCAGGGCGACAGCTGTGTCGACGACTACGTGACTGAGTATCTGATCGGCGGTACCACGCCACCGAGCGGCGCCAAGTGTTAACCGCCTGGCGACGATGCGGGCCGCGACGGCCCGCTGAGGAGCCGGGCAAATTGAAACGTTGCACGCCACCGATACGAGATCAAGGCGTGACCATTTCGCGCTGCCCGCAAGTATTTGAAGGTGCGACGATGGCTGCCATGTCGCGCCTGAGACCCTTGAGCTCGGCGCTGCTTTCGTTTGGGCTGCTGCTTGGGGGGCAACCGACGGTGGCATTGCCGCTGGCCGGCGCCACCCCGGAACCCGGTGCGGGGCAGACCCAGGCACCGCAGCCCGCGGGGGCAGCGCAGCAGAACTGGGGCAGCTGCAGCCAGTTCGTTGACGACACCAGTGACATCCCCACCGCAAAATGCACAACGGTGTCGGTGCCCGTCGACTACAACAATCCCGGTGGTGCACAAGCGAAGTTGGCGGTGATCCGTGTTCCGGCGACGGGCGAGCGGATCGGATCGCTCCTGGTCAATCCGGGAGGACCTGGCGCGTCCGCGGTCGACATGGCCGCCGGGATGGCGCCAGACCTGCAAAACACCGACATCACTCGCCACTTCGACCTGGTCGGGTTCGACCCGAGAGGGGTAGGCCATTCAACGCCGACGCTGCGGTGCCGCACCGATGCTCAGTTCGACGCCTACCGGCGGGAGCCGATGGTCGACTACAGCCCGGCCGGGGTTGCGCACATCGAGCAGCTCTACAAGCAGCTGGTGCAGGAGTGCGTTAACCGAATGGGCACCGGGTTCCTGGCGAACGCCGGCACCGCGTCGGCCGCGCGCGACATGGACATGGTTCGGCAGGCGCTCGGCGACGATCAGATCAACTACCTCGGCTACAGCTACGGCACCGAGTTAGGCACCGCCTACCTCGAGCGGTTCAGCGACCGGGTGCGGGCGATGGTGCTCGACGGCGCCATCGACCCGACCGTCGGCCCGATCGAGGAAAACATCGAGCAAATGGCGGGATTCCAGACCGCGTTCAACGCCTACGCCGCGGACTGCGCCCGCTCGCCGGCCTGCCCGCTGGGCACCGACCCGGCCCAATGGGTCAACCGCTACCACGCCCTGGTCGACCCGCTGGCCACCAAGCCGGGTAAGACGTCGGATCCGCGGGGGCTTGGCTACGCCGACGCCACCACCGGCACCATCAACGCGCTCTACACCCCACAGCACTGGAAGTACCTGACCAGTGGCCTCCTCGGGCTGCAGCGCGGCACCGACGCCGGCGACCTGCTGATGCTGGCCGACGATTACGACGGCCGCGATAAGAACGGCCACTACGCCAACGACCAGGACGCTTTCAACGCGATCCGTTGCGTCGACGCGCCGGCGCCGACGGATTCGGCGAGCTGGGTGGCCGCCGATCAACGGATCCGCGAGGCCGCTCCGTTCCTCAGCTACGGGCCGTTCACCGGGAACGCGCCCCGCGATATCTGCGCAATGTGGCCGGTGCCGGCGACGTCGGCGCCGCACCCCGCGCCGCAGGTCGCGCCGGGCAAGGTCGTCGTCGTCTCCACGACGCGCGACCCGGCCACGCCGTATCAGGCCGGGGTAGACCTGGCCCGCCAGCTCGGCGCCCCGCTGATCACTTACGACGGGACCCAGCACACCATCGTCTTCGACGGTAACGAGTGCGTGGACAGCACGGTGGTGCGCTACTTCGTCGATCTGACGATGCCGCCGCCGTTTTTGCGGTGCCAGCCGTAAGTTAGCTCTAACGACCGGCAACGCTTCTGGGCTGGCATCGGTAACACAGTATTAACAGCCATTGCCTACTGTTCGGGTTATGGATCGACAGAAGGAATTCGTCCTCCGCACGTTGGAGGAACGGGACATCCGCTTCGTCCGGCTCTGGTTCACAGACGTGCTCGGTTACCTCAAGTCGGTCGCGATCGCCCCCGCCGAGCTGGAGGGCGCCTTCGAGGAGGGCATCGGCTTCGACGGGTCCTCGATCGAGGGCTTCGCGCGGGTTTCGGAATCCGACACGGTCGCACATCCGGATCCGTCGACCTTCCAGGTGCTGCCCTGGGCCACCGCCTCCGGCCACCACCACTCGGCGCGGATGTTCTGCGACATCACCATGCCGGACGGCTCCCCGTCGTGGGCGGACCCGCGGCACGTGCTGCGGCGTCAGCTGCAGAAGGCCAACGACCTTGGCTTCTCCTGCTATGTGCACCCGGAGATCGAATTCTTCCTGCTCAAGCCCGGTCCCGACGACGGGACGCCGCCCATTCCAGTCGACAACGCCGGCTATTTCGACCAAGCCGTGCATGACTCGGCGTCGAACTTTCGCCGGCTCGCCATCGATGCCCTGGAATTCATGGGCATCTCGGTGGAGTTCAGTCACCACGAAGGTGCACCCGGCCAGCAGGAGATCGACCTGCGCTTCGCCGACGCGCTGTCGATGGCAGACAACGTGATGACGTTCCGCTACGTCATTAAAGAAGTCGCGATCGAAAACGGCGCACGGGCGTCGTTCATGCCCAAGCCGTTCGGGCCGCACCCCGGCTCGGCGATGCACACCCACATGAGCCTGTTCGAGGGCGACGTCAACGCCTTCCACAGCGACGACGATCCGCTGCAGCTGTCGGATGTGGGCAAGTCGTTCATCGCCGGGATCCTGGAGCACGCCTGCGAGATCAGCGCGGTCACCAACCAATGGGTCAACTCGTACAAGCGGCTGGTGGTCGGCGGCGAGGCGCCCACCGCCGCTTCGTGGGGGGCGGCCAACCGGTCCGCCCTGGTGCGGGTGCCGATGTACACCCCGCACAAGACCTCGTCGCGACGGGTCGAGGTACGCAGCCCGGATTCGGCGTGCAACCCCTACCTGGCGTTCGCCGTGCTGCTGGCCGCCGGATTGCGCGGGGTGGAGAAGGGCTACGTGCTGGGGCCGCAGGCCGAGGACAACGTCTGGGACCTCACGCCCGAGGAACGCCGCACGATGGGGTATCGCGAGCTGCCGTCCAGTCTCGACAGTGCGCTTCGGGCCATGGAGGTCTCCGAG
The DNA here is from genome assembly GCA_035569455.1 of Mycobacterium sp. Lineage (GTDB taxonomy): Bacteria > Actinomycetota > Actinomycetes > Mycobacteriales > Mycobacteriaceae > Mycobacterium. The sequence continues at coordinate 10,031 of DATMMZ010000280.1, forward strand.
CTGGTAGCGGAAGCCTTGGGGGAGCATGTTTTTGACTTCTTCTTGCGCAACAAGCGGACGGAGTGGGCGAACTACCGCAGCCATGTCACGCCGTACGAGCTGAAGACATACCTGTCGCTGTAGCCAAATAATCGCCGGTCGCTCCGAGCGGCGGGCGGGTTGCGCTACCGTCGTGGTCGTGACCAAACCCGCGACGCAGCGCCCCAGGCTGCCCAGCGTCGGCCGGCTCGGGTTGGTCGACCCTCCCGCGGGGGACCGTCTGAGGCAGCTGGGTTGGTATGACCACGACGACCGGGCATATATCGAGCGGCTGTGGTCGCTATCGCGTGCGCCGGACGCCGACGCCGCGCTGCGGGCGTTGGTTCGACTGTCCGAAAACCCGGACGCGGGATGGGACGAGCTCAACACCGCCCTGCTCTCCGATCGCGGATTGCGCGGGCGGCTGTTCGCCGTGCTGGGCTCGTCGCTGGCCCTGGGCGATCACCTGGTCGCCAATCCGCAGTGCTGGAAGCTGTTGCGGGGCAGGGTCAAATTGCCCTCCCGCGACCAGCTGCGCGAGACGTTCAACGCGTGCGTTGACGAATTCATGGACGAAACGTCGGATGCGCCGGGCTCCGCCACACCCCGATTGCGCGCCTTGTACCGCGACCACCTGTTGGTGGTGGCCGCGCTCGACTTGGCCGCCACCGTCGAGGACGAGCCGGTGCTGCCGTTCACCTTGGTCGCCGCCCAGCTCGCGGACACCGCGGACGCGGCGATGGCGGCTGCGCTGCGGGTGGCCGAGGCAACCGTGTGCGGGGACCGCACACCACCGCGGCTGGCGGTGATCGCGATGGGCAAATGCGGTGCCCGCGAACTGAACTACGTCAGCGACGTCGACGTCATCTTCGTCGCCGAGCACGCCGATCCGGTCAGCGCCCGGGTGGCCGGCGAGATGATGCAGGTCGCCTCGGCGGCGTTCTTCCAGGTGGATGCCGGGCTGCGGCCAGAGGGCCGCAACGGTGAACTGGTCCGCACGCTTGAGTCGCACATCGCCTACTACCAGCGCTGGGCGAAGACCTGGGAATTCCAGGCGCTGCTGAAAGCCCGGGCAGCGGTCGGCGACGCGGAACTCGGCAAGCACTACCTGGCCGCGTTGATGCCCATGGTCTGGACCGCCTGCGAGCGTGAGGACTTCGTGGCCGATGTGCAGGCCATGCGGCGGCGAGTGGAGCAGCTGGTTCCCGCCGATGTCCGCGGGCGCGAGCTCAAACTCGGCAGCGGCGGGTTGCGGGACGTGGAGTTCGCCGTGCAGCTGCTGCAGCTGGTGCACGGCCGCAGCGACGCGTCGCTGCACGTGGCTTCCACGGTGGATGCGCTCGCTGCTTTGGGCGCGGGCGGCTACATCGGGCGTGAGGACGCCGCGAACATGACCGCCTCTTACGAGTTCCTGCGGCTGCTCGAGCACCGACTGCAGCTGCAGCGGCTCAAGCGCACGCATATGCTGCCCGAGGAAAACGATCACGAGGCGGTGCGCTGGCTGGCGCGTGCGGCCCACATCCGGCCCGACGGTCGGCACGACGCGGCGGGGATGCTGCGCGAGGAGCTCAAGCACCAGAACGTGCGGGTGTCGCGGCTGCACGCCAAGCTCTTCTATCAGCCGCTGTTGGAGTCGATCGGGCCCGCCGGACTGGATGTCGCGCACGGCATGACGTCGGAGGCCGCCGAACGACAGCTGGCCGCGCTGGGCTACGAGGGGCCGCAGACCGCGTTGAAACACATGTCGGCGCTGGTCAACCAGAGCGGACGGCGCGGGCGGGTGCAGTCGGTGCTGCTGCCCAGGCTGCTGGACTGGATGTCGTATGCCCCCGATCCCGACGCCGGGCTGTTGGCGTATCGGCGCCTCAGCGAGGTGCTGGCCACGCAAAGCTGGTATCTGTCCACGCTGCGCGACAAGCCTGCGGTGGCCAAGCGGCTCATGCACGTGTTGGGGACGTCGGCTTATGTGCCGGATCTGCTGATGCGCGCGCCCGAGGTCATCCAGCGTTACGGCGACGGGCCGGCCGGGCCGAAACTGCTCGAGACCGAGCCCGCCGGGGTGGCCCGCGCGCTGATCACCTCGGCCGGCCGCCACCCCGACCCGATTCGGGCCATCGCCGCCGCGCGCGGGCTGCGCCGGCGTGAGCTGGCCCGCGTGGGTTCGGCGGACCTGCTGGGCTTGCTCGAGGTCACCGAGGTGTGCGCCGCGCTCACGTCGGTGTGGGCGGCCGTGTTGCAGGCCGCTTTGGACGCCATGATCCGGGCCAACATGCCCGAAGACGGCAAGGCACTGGCGGCCATCGCGGTCATTGGCATGGGCCGGCTTGGGGGCTCCGAGCTGGGCTACGGGTCCGATGCCGACGTGATGTTCGTCTGTGAGCCGGCCAGCGGTGTGGAGGATTCACGGGCGCTGCGATGGTCGGGGTCGATCGCCGAGCAGGTTCGGACATTGCTGGGCACTCCCAGCGTCGACCCGCCGCTGGAAGTCGACGCCAATCTGCGGCCCGAGGGCCGTGCCGGTCCGCTTGTCCGCACGCTGGGGTCCTATGCCGCGTATTACCAGCAGTGGGCGCAGCCGTGGGAGATTCAAGCCCTGCTTCGCGCCCACGCGGTCGCCGGTGACGCGGATCTGGGCCGGCGGTTCCTACTGATGGCCGACAAGACCCGCTATCCGCCCGACGGTGTGTCAGCCGAAGCGGTGCAGGAGATTCGCCGGATGAAGGCCCGCGTCGAGTCCGAGCGGCTCCCGCGCGGCGCCGACCCCAACACGCACACCAAGCTGGGCCGCGGGGGACTGGCCGACATCGAATGGACCGTGCAGCTGCTGCAACTGCGGCACGCGCATGAGCTCCCGGCCCTGCACAACACCTCGACGCTGCAATCCCTGGACGCGATCGCCGCGGCCGATCTGGTTCCGGTGGAGGAGGTGGACCTGCTGCGGCAGGCGTGGTTAACGGCCACCCGGGCCCGCAACGCGTTGGTTCTGGTTCGTGGTAAGCCCACCGACCAGCTGCCGGGACCCGGACGTCAGCTCAACGCGGTGGCGGTCGCCGCAGGCTGGCCAAACGACGACGGCAGCGAATTCCTGGACAACTATCTGCGGGTGACGCGGCGCGCAAAAGCGGTCGTGCGCAAGGTGTTCGGGAGTTGACTCGGGAGGACGGCGCGTTGGGCGCCCGTTTCGAGGTGTTGAGCGCCGCGGAGCGTGATCGAGTGATGGCGCTGTACGCGCCGCTGGCCGAGGCCGTGCGGGATCTCATCGACGCCACCATCTGGACCCAGGCTGACGACGACGTCGTCGAGGATGCTCGCGCCGCGATCGAGGCGGTGACCCGGTCATTGCGCCAGCGGACCCGGCCGTACGGTATGAGCTACGTCGTCGACGGTCGTCCGCTGCCGTTGGGTAACGCCGCGATCGGCCTGTGCAATCCGATAGCCCCGCCGTTGATGGTCCAGCACGACGGCGGCGGGCGGTGCTGGAGCGAGTTCGTCCTCGGGTCGGCCTACGAGGGTCCGCCCACTCTGGTGCACGGCGGAGTCAGCGCCCTCGTGCTTGATCACCTGCTTGGGGAAGCGGCCAGCCAGGGCATGACCAAGCCGTTTTTCACCGGGACCATCACCATGAAGTACCTGCGCGGTACTCCACTGGGATGGCTCCGGGCCGAGGCCTTCATCGACCGTATCGAAGGTGTCAAAGCCTTTGCGCGCGGCTTTATTTCGGATGCCGAAGGGATCACTGTGGAGGCCGAAGGTGTCTTTATCCAGCCGACATGGGTAAGGGAAACTGAATGAAGTTCTACATCAGCAGCGCCTTCTTGAACACGCGGGAGATCATTGAGGTCGCCAAAGCCGCCGACGAGCTCGGCTACGACGGCATCGGGATCCCGGACCACGTCGTCAACCTGGAGACGCTGGACACCCCGTACCCGTACACCAAGGACGGGCAACGACGGTGGCAGCCGTTCACCGACTGGCCCGATCCCTGGGTTCTCGTGGGCGCCGTTGCGCAGGTCACGACGCGGGTCCGGTTCGTCACCACCGTCTACATTCCCGCTATGCGCAACCCCTACTCTGCGGCCAAAGCCATTGGCACCGCGGCTCTTTTAGCGTCCGGCCGGGTGGAGCTCGGCATCGGCGTCGGCTGGTGCGCGGAGGAATTCGCCTTGATGGGTGAGCAATTCGCCGCCCGCGGCAAACGCACCGACGAGATGCTCGACTTGATGCGAGCGCTGTGGGAACCGGGCTGGACGGAATTCCAGGGCGAGTTCTACCGGGCGCCGCGGCTGGAGATGCAGCCGACACCGCCGCCGATACCGGTGTATGTCGGCGGGCTCAGTGACGCCGCACTGCGCCGCGCTGCGCGGCACGACGGCTGGATCGGTGACCTGATCAACACCGACCGCGCTATCGATGCGGTGGGCCGGCTGCGGGAACTGCGCACCGAAAACGGTTTGTCCATGCACGATTTCACCGTCCTGACGCCACTGACCGACGCCTTCACCACCGCCGACTATCGGCGCGCCGCTGACGCCGGCATCACCGGCATCATCACCATGCCGTGGATGTTCTACGCCGGGCCAGATGCCTCCTTGGACGACAAGATCGACGGTATGCGGCGCTTCCGCAAGGACCTCGCGCTCGATGGCTAGACGCCTTTCCGACATACTCCATATAGATCCAATAGACTTACGGCACAAACGTGTTTGGCGGCTGCGCGCCGAAGACAGCGACACATAACGTGTGGCGACGACGCGCCGGGGACTTAAGTCGATGAGTGAAACCTCGCCCTGGGAGATAACCGACAAGCCGTGCGACCACTGTGGTCAGCTTGTGCTTAGCGGGGCCCGCTACACGCGGAGCTCGCAATCCACGCGGCCCATACGTGTGGACCGGGAGACGAGCTGCTTCAACCCTGTGTCCAGCGGGTAGACGATGAGTGTGGTACCGCCTTAAGGTTTCTGACAGTCCATAAACTCCGCATTGCGCTTCGCCGCCTCGGCGGTGGGGGTGCTCGAACTCCAACCGACCTGACCCCAAGGCGCCGTGTCGGATGACTCGGCTACGGTCGACGTGGCCGCAATATTTCCGAGAACGAACCCAACGAGGAGGTCGGACACGTGGCGGAAAGGCCCCCTCTTCGGGACCCGGAACCAAACTTGGAGCCGCCTACCGAGGAGTTAAAGCTCATCGGGACTCCTCGAATCGAGGAGACCGATGAGCCGGTCTACAGCGTGCACATTGAATTATCTCGCAAACTCACGGCTGGCGAACAAGACTATGTCGCGGGATGGGGTACGCCGCCTCTTAGCCCGGCTGGCTGGGTCAAAATTGAGCGGGATCTGAGGCATTTGACTGTCACCGAAACCACCATCGAGAAGGTGGGACAACATCGCGACTCCCTTCGGGAGATCGTTTCCAAGATCGCCGCTGAGGGTGAGGAATACCGGAAGCGCGCCGTTGAGGCACGACACCACGTAGGCGAGGAAGGTAAAGCCCGCCAGGCAGAGCGCGAGAGGAGAAAGGACCTCGCAAACGAAATCAAATTCGATTAACGGGTTGGCGACGAGGTAGGCACCCCTAACGGAGAATGGCGGCGCCGGGAGAACCTTCTCAGCGATAACGGAGAATGGCGGCGCCGGGAGAACCTGCTCAGCGATAACGGAGAATGGCGGCGCCGGGAGAACCTGCTCAGCGACAGGAGGGCCGGCCAAGCCGCTGAAGACCGATGGCAGCGATCAGCCGATACCGATTCCGCGGGACCTGGCGCTGCTGCTGCCGGCATCGGTCAAGGCATACCCGTCCGAGATGATGGTCACCAACGGGCCGGGCACGGACCGGTGGGGGCCGTGGATCATCGAGCGTGCGATCCGCGAGGCCCGGGGGGAATCGGCGGGCTACCTGAGGGATTCAGCTTCCACGACCTGCGGCACTACCTTGCGTCGCTGTTGATCGCCTCCGGCGCGGACGTTAAGACGGTGCAGGCAAGGATGCGCCACGCCGCCGCGACATGTACACCACGCACACGACACGCCGCCGACGTTCGCACTGGTTTATATCTGGGCGCGTCATTGCTCCCGAGAAAACGGGAACCCGCTTGGCTCATCGCCAAGCGGGTTCCCGTTTCTCGGCTCACACGTCGAAGTACAGCGCGAATTCGTACGGATGCGGCCGGATGTTGACCGGCTCGATCTCGTTTTCGCGTTTGAAGGCGATCCAGGTTTCGATCAGATCGGGTGTGAACACGCCGCCCTCGGTGAGATATTCGTGGTCGGCCTCGAGACGGTCGATCACATCGGCCAGCTGGGTCGGGGTCTGCGGGATGTTCGCGGCCTCTTCCGGTGGCAGCTCGTAGAGATCCTTGTCGACCGGGGCCTGCGGCTCGATCTTGTTCTTGATGCCGTCCAGACCCGCCATCAGCATCGCCGAGAACGCCAGATACGGGTTGCCCGACGAGTCGGGGCTCCGGAACTCCAGCCGCTTGGCCTTCGGGTTGCTGCCGGTAATCGGGATGCGCACGCACGCCGACCGGTTGCGCTGGCTGTAGACCAGGTTGATCGGGGCTTCATAGCCCGGCACCAGCCGTTTGTAGGAGTTGACCGTCGGGTTGGTGAAGGCCAGCAGCGACGGCGCGTGGTGCAACAGGCCGCCGATGTAGTGGCGGGCCGTATCCGACAGACCGGCATACCCGGTCTCGTCGTACATCAGCGGGCTGCCGTTCTTCCACAGCGACTGGTGGCAGTGCATACCGGAGCCGTTGTCGCCGAACAGCGGCTTGGGCATGAAGGTCACGGTCTTGCCGTTCTGCCACGCGGTGTTTTTGATGATGTACTTGTACAGCTGCATGTCGTCCGCGGCGTGCAGCAGCGAGTTGAACTGATAGTTGATCTCGGCCTGTCCGCCACTGCCCACCTCGTGGTGGCCCTTCTCCAGGATGAAGCCGGCGTTGATCAGGTTGGTGAGCATCTTGTCGCGCAGGTCGACGTACTGGTCGTTGGGGGCCACCGGGAAATATCCGCCCTTGTGGCGGACCTTGTATCCGCGGTTGGGGCTGCCGTCAGCCTCGGTCGCGTTGCCGGTGTTCCACCACCCCGAGATCGCGTCCACTTCGTAGAACGAGCCATTAGCTCGCGAGTCGAAGCTCACCGAGTCGAAGATATAGAACTCGGCCTCGGCGCCGAAGTACGCGGTGTCGGCGATGCCGGTGCTGGCCAGGTAGGTCTCGGCCTTGCGGGCGATATTGCGCGGATCGCGCGAGTACGGCTCAAGGGTGAATGGGTCATGCACGAAGAAGTTGAGGTTGAGCGTCTTGGCCTCGCGGAACGGATCGACTTGCGCGGTGTTCGGATCGGGCAGCAGCAGCATGTCGGATTCGTGGATGGCCTGGAACCCGCGAATCGACGAGCCGTCAAAGGCCACGCCGTTCTCGAACAGGCTCTCGTCGAATGCGGAAGCCGGAATTGTGAAGTGCTGCATGACGCCGGGCAGGTCGCAGAACCGGACGTCGACGTACTGGACTTCCTCGTCCTTGGC
>DATMMZ010000281.1:0-11467 GCA_035569455.1 Mycobacterium sp.
GGCCATCCGGGATCTACAGCCCCGCGACACCAGCCAGTTGGCGCAGCTGCACGGTCGAAGCGGGGATCATCGCGGCGATCTTGACGGCCTCGTCGCGGTCGCTCGCGCTAAGCACATAGAAGCCGTTGGCGACCTCGGCGCCTTCCACGTATGGCCCGTCGGTGGTGATGACCTGGCCGTCGCGCACCCGCACGGTGGTCGCGGTCGACGGCGGGTGCAGGCCGGCGCCGCCCTTGATGTGCTGCCCGGCCGCGGCGCCGAACTCTTGGTGCTGAACCACCATCGCCTCCCACTCCGGTGAGCCGGGCGGGACCGGCCGCTCGGGCGGTTCCAGCAGCAGCGCGATCCAGTTGGTGCCCGCCAGCGGCTGGGGCGGCAGCCCTGGGCCGCCGGCCATCGGCCAGATCTCCACGCCGCCGTGCTTGGCCGCCGGGATATCACGGGCCAGCGCGAGTGCCTCATCGAGGTTTTCGGCTTCGAACACGTAGTAGCCGCCCGCTACTTCGGCGCCTTCGACGAACGGGCCGTCGGTGATGACCGGCGCGTCCGGGCCGCCGGTGATGCGTACCCCGGTCGCCGCCGGCAGCAGTGCGTCACCCCCGCGAATCGCCGACGCGGCCTTTTCATGGAAGCTTTGGTAGGCAGCCATCTCGGCCGCCCCCTCTTCGGGAGTGCGGTCCCGCTCTTTGCTGATCAACAAGGCGAAGTAGTGCATTTGTTGTCACCTCCGATAGTGAGCGAAACCCTTCTGTTCCACTCTCTACCGTTTCGACGAACAACGCGCGGGCAATCCGACAGCGGCGCGGAGGGGATTTAGGCGACGGCGCCCGGCTTGAGGTAAGTCACCAGGCTGCAGTCCAGCATCTCGTCGGCGTAGTAGTGCTCGCAGCCGCGCAGATACTTCATGTACCGGTTGTAGACCTCTTCAGAGGTGACCTCGATGGCCTTTTCTCTGTTGGACTCCAGCGTGTCGCCCCAGATGCGCAGCGTCTTGATGTAATGAGGCTGCAGCGAAAGTGGTTCGGGAACAATGAATCCCGCCTTCTCGCCGTGTTCGACCATCATCTCGGTGGACGGCAGACGACCGCCCGGAAATATCTCGGTGACGATGAACTTGATGAAGCGCGCCGTTTCGAAGCTCAGCTTCTTTCCGCGGGCGGCCATGTTGTAGGGGTGGTAGCTGACGCTGCTTTGGACGGTCATCCGACCGTCCTCGGGCATGATGTTGAAACACCTCTTGAAGAAGTCGTCGTAATTCTCGTGCCCGAAGTGCTCGAACGCCTCGATCGACACGATCCGGTCGACGGGCTCGCTGAAATCCTCCCAGCCTTGTAGCCGCACCTCACGTGAACGGTCGGTGTCGAGCGCGCCCAGCACCTGTTCAGAGCGGGCGTGCTGGTTGTTGGACAGAGTCAGCCCGATGACGTTGACATCGAACCGCTCGACGGCGCGCTTCATGGTGGTGCCCCACCCGCAGCCGATGTCCAGCAGCGTCATGCCCGGCTTGAGGTCCAGCTTGTCCAAGTTGAGGTCGATCTTGGCGTACTGGGCTTCCTCGAGAGTGAGATCCGGGGGCTCGAAGTAGGCGCAGCTGTAGGTCCGGGTCGGGTCCTGGAACAGGGCGAAGAAATCGTCGGAGACATCGTAGTGCGCCTGGATGTCTTCGAAGCGTGTCCGCATCTTCGTCGGGCCAGTCGGTTGCTCAGCCATTGTCGTCTTTTCTCCTGGATGCCGTTCACTGCCTAAACCCACGCACAAATCCCTCGGTTTGTGTTGACGTGCAACCTTACCCAATATTCGACGCGCCGCTTAACTACTTCTCCAACGTGAACTGGTTGCAGTCGATGTAGCAACCCTGTGATCGAATGCAGCATCACGCCGTCAGCGGGCAGGATGGTGTGCTGCTGCGTCTGCATGGAGCCCGTTGAGTTGTTAGGCATGCGTTCTCCTGTGGCGGGCACTATCACCAGGTGGCCAATCCCCGGCACCCTACATGCGGCCGAGGAGATCCTTCGGATTTGAGGGCGGTTGACCCTGGTTTTCTCGGTCGAAGTCCGCCAGATATCAGTCTGGCGGGTGCGGTCGCTATTTCTCCAGGGTGAACTGGTTGACGTCGATATAGCCGACCCGAAATCCGTTGGCGCAGCCGGTCAGGTACTTCATGTACCGCTCGTAGACCTCTTCGGATTGGATCTCGATGGCCTCGTCCCGGTGCGCCTTGAGGGCCTCGGCCCACAGGTCGAGGGTCTTGGCGTAGTGCGGCTGCAGTGATTGGCGGCGGGTTAGCCGGAAACCCCCCTTTGACGAGTGCTCCTCCACCTTCTCGATCGACGGCAGCCGGCCGCCCGGGAAGATCTCGGTCAGGATGAACTTGGCGAAGCGGGCCCTCTCGAACGTCAGTGGCAGGCCTCGCTCGACCATTTGCGAACCGGTTAGTGCTGTGATCGTGTGCAGCAGCATCACGCCGTCAGCGGGCAGGATGCTGTCGGCCATCTTGAAGAACTGGTCGTAGCGATCGTGGCCGAAGTGCTCGAACGCGCCGATCGACACGATGCGGTCGACGGGCTCGTTGAACTGTTCCCAGCCCTCCAGCATCACTCGCTTGCTGCGCGTGTCCCCCGCAAGCGGGCGGCGCCCTCGGTCCATCTGGTCGAACGACTTCTGTACGTGGGTGGCCTGGTTCTTCGACAACGTCAGGCCGACGACGTTCACGTCATACTTCTCGATCGCCCGCCGCATGGTGGCACCCCAGCCGCAGCCGATGTCGAGCAACGTCATGCCGGGCTGCAAGCCCAGCTTGCCCAGCGCCAGGTCGATCTTGCCGATCTGGGCCTCTTCCAGCGTCATGTCGTCGCGCTCGAAGTAGGCGCAACTGTAGGTCTGGCTCGGGTCCAGAAAAAGACGGAAGAAGTCGTCGGATAAGTCGTAATGTGCCTGCACATCCGCGAAGTGCGGAGTTAGCTTCTGAGCCATGACGTTGTGTGCCTTTCTGGGACCTCAAAGGGCCCGCGATTGCATGCAAAACTCGCAGTGGATTTCCCCCCACGCATGCTTCAGGCATGGTAGCCGATTCAGGGCGTCACCATTAAACCCCAACCGAGTTCTCCCAGGTCAGGACGCGGATCGCCCGACCCGTAGCGGAGGCGCGGCAGCGTCCGGAACGGCTGCACCTGCCAGAAGCGCCACCATACAGGCCGGCGAAGCGACTGGCTAAGGGGTAGGCGCTACCTTGTCAGGGTGAATTGGCCGACGTTGGAGATGCCTTTGCGGAAGAGGTTCGCGCAGCCGGTCAGATAGTGCATGTAGCGGTCGTAGATCTCTTCGGACTGAATGGCAATGGCGCGGTCGCGATTGGCCAGCAGATTGGCCGCCCACATGTCCAAGGTCCGCGCGTAATGCGGCTGCAGCAATTGGATTTCACCGACCGAGAACCCGCTGGCCTGTGCATTTTCGACGATGTCGGCTTCGCCGCACATCCCCCCGCCGGGGAAGATTTGCGTCCCGAGGAAGTGCAAGAATCGCAGATCACTCATCGTCACCGCGATGCCCATCTCCGGCCAGCGCGCGGATGGGTACGTGAAAATGCTGTGCAACAGCATCCGGCCGTCATCGGGAAGGATGTCGTAGGTGCGATCGAAGAACGCGGGCCAACGCTCCTTCTTGAAGGCGTCGAACGCCTCGAAGGTGACGATCCGGTCGACCTTCTCGTCGAACTCCTCCCAACCCTGCAGCCGGGCCTCGGCTTTGCGTGCCGTCGGGATCGCAGCCAGCCTGGCCTTGCTGCTGGCGTAGTGGTTTCGGCTGAGCGTGATGCCGATGACATTGACGTCGTATTTCTCCACCGCCCGGACCAGCGCCGCGCCCCACCCGCATCCGACGTCGAGCAGCGTCATCCCCGGCTCGAGGTTCAGCTTGTCCAGCGCCAGATCCAACTTGGCGATTTGCGCCTCTTCGAGGGTCATGTCGTCGTTCTTGAAGTATGCACAGGTGTAGACCATGTTGGGGTCCAGGAACAACGCGAAGAAGTCGTCTGAAATGTCGTAAGTTGCCTGCGACTCTTCGTAATACGGTCTTAATTTGGCCATGTGAGGCAACCTCCCGCGCCAACGGTACAACCTGTGGCGCTGCTGTGTTTGGCGGTCATCGGGGGAAAATTTTACCCACCTGTGTGCGGGCTCAGCCCGCCGTGGCGAAGGTGCTCGTTAGCACGCCGATCACCCGATCCCACAGCTGCGGTGGGAGATCATGACCCATTCCGTCGAATAACACCAGCCGAGCGCCGTCGATGGCGCGCGCGACCCTGCGGCCGCCGAAGGGCCGCATTAGCTTGTCGGCCCGACCGTGGATCACCACGGTCGGTGCGACGATGCGCCGGTCGTAGCGCGCCAGGCTGCCGCTGCCCAGGACCGCTGCGAAATGCCGGGCGACGCCCTGTGGGTAGTAGTTACGGTCGTACCCCTCGGCGGCTTCGGCGCGGACCTGGTCTTCGGGCTTGCGGTAGCGCGGGCTGCCGATGATATCGGTGACCCGTACCGCGTTGTCGATGATCACCTCGCGCGGTGAACCCGGCGGCGGGCCCTTGAGGAGCGCCAGCAAGGCGCGCGGGGCCGGCGGCGGCAGGAACGCTGAGTTGTTGCTGGAGAAGATGACGCCCAGGCTCTTGGTGCGCTCCGCGAATCGCGCGGCGAAGATCTGGGCGATCATGCCGCCCATCGACGCCCCCACGATGTGGGCGTGCTTGATGTCGAGGTGATCCAGCAGGGCCGCGGCGTCGTCGGCCATGTCCTCCAGCGTGTATCCCGCGTTGCTGCGCAGGCCGAGCCAGGACCGGGCCAACCGCGCCATCAGCGGCTGTCCCGAGCTGCGGTGCTCGGTCTTGCTGGACAGGCCGACGTCGCGGTTGTCGTAACGGATGACGCGCAGGCCCTGGCCGACCAGCTTCTCGCAGAAGCCGGTTCGCCACAGCAGCAGCTGCGCGCCCAGCCCCATGATCAGCAGCACGGGCGGATCGTCGATGTCGCCCATGTCCTCGTAGTAGAGCTTCAGGTCGCCCGACGTGGCTGAGCCGCTGCGGATCTCCATCACACCTCCACGTCGGCCTGGTACTCGCGGCCGACCTCGACCATGAAGTTGGCGAAGTAGCCCGTCAGCTGCGGGTCGGACATCATCTGCCACTTCGGTGCCAGCAGCTTCATGTAGCGCTCGACGTAGAGGAACTGCTTGCCGATCAGGACCAGCTCGCGGGGCAGCTTGACGTCGTAGGCATCGGCCAGCACCGACAGCTGCCGGCCGATGTCGGCATACGACAAATCGCCCAGCGTCTGCATGGTCAACGGGGTGGTGAACGTCTCCAGGTCCTTGGCCGCCTCGGCCTCGGGCTTCATGGTGCCGACGGCGCCCATCAGCACGACGATCTTGCCGGCCGCGGCGTGGTCCTTTTTCACCAGCAGCGCATACACCAGCTCGCGCAGCAGCCAGCGGGTCCGGGGGTCGATGCGGCCCATGATCCCGAAGTCGAAGAACACGATGCGGCCCTTGTCGTCGACGTACAGGTTGCCCGCGTGCAGATCGCCGTGGAACAGCCCGTGCCGCAGACCGCCCTCGAACAGGGAGAACAGCAGCGCCTTGACCAGTTCGGTGCCGTCGAACCCGGCCTTGCGGATCGCCGCGGCGTCATCGATGCGGATGCCGTGCACCCGTTCCATCGTCAACACCCGCTCCGAGGTGAATTTCCAGTACACGTCCGGCACCCGGATGTTCTTGCCCAGCGGCGAGGCGTGCAGGTGCGATACCCACGCCTCCATGGACTGGGCCTCGAGGCGGAAGTCCAGCTCTTCGGCCAGGTTGTCGGCGAAGTCGGCCACCACGTCTTGTGCCGACAGCCGGCGGCCCAGCTTAGCCAGTTCGACGGCCTGCGCGAAGCGCTTCAGGATCTGCAGGTCGGCGGCGACCCGGCGGCGGATGCCCGGTCGTTGGATCTTGACGACGACTTCCTCGCCGGTGTGCAGGGTCGCGTAGTGCACCTGGGCGATGGAGGCCGATGCGAACGGCTCTTCGTCCCACTTGGCGAACAGCTCGGACGGGTCACGGCCGAGCTCGTCGACGAAGAGCTTGTGCACCTCTTTGGAATCGGCGGGTGGCACCCTGTCGAGCAGGCCGCGGAATTCGCGGGACATCGATTCGCCGAACGCGCCGGGGCTGGACGCGATGATCTGTCCGAACTTCACGTATGTGGGCCCCAGGTCGACAAAGGTCTGCGGGAGCTGTTTGATCACTTTTTGCTGCCACGGACCCTTGGCCGGCAGCTTGGTGACGACGCGAGCGGCGGTGCGGGTGACCTGCCAACCAGTGGCGGCTGCCCGCGCCGCTTCCACTGGCAAGGGCACCCGGTCAAGCTTGGCCACTCCGCGGTGTTTGGTGGAACTCATTGAAGCAGTGTGCCAAACCGGAGGTGGCAAGTCCCAATTGCTGTGAGCCCGCTCACCAAGGCGCGCGGGCGAAGTTCTCGCAGAGGATCTCGATGATCGGCCGCCAGACCGGTTCGGGAAGATCGTGTCCCATTCCATCGACCACCACGAACCGCGCGCCGGGGATCGCCGCCGCGACCGCGCGTCCGTTGCGCGGCCGCACCATGGGGTCCGCCGAACCATGCAGCACCACGGTCGGCGCGTTGATCGCCTTGCTGTAACCGAGCAGGCTGCCGGTGCCCAGCACGGCGTCGAACTGGCGCAGCATGCCGGCCGGGTAGGTGCAGCGGTCTGCAAGTTGCTGCACCCGCCTTCGCAGCTCGCCTTCGGACGGCAGAAAGTTTGGCCCGTTGAACACCGCGATGTTGTGCACCTCGAAGGCCAACTTTTCCTCGGCAGAGGCGTCTTTGGCCGGCGTGTCAAACGCCAGCTTGACGACCCGCCAGGCCGGCGGTGCGGACAACGGCTTGCCGGTGGTCGACATGATGATGCCCAGCGACGCCACCCGGTTCGGCTCAGTGGCGGCCAGGATCTGCGCGATCATGCCGCCCAGCGACGCGCCGACCACGTGTACGCGGGTAATGCCCAAATGATCCAGCAGCGCGACCACATCCTGGGTCATGTCGACCAAGGTGTACGGCACGGGACTGGGCTGGCCCAGCAGATAGCGGCCAATCCGGCGATAGATCGAGCCCTGGGCGCGCAGCCCGTGCATCTTGGCCGACAACCCGGTGTCGCGGTGGTCGAAGCGGATGACGCGGTAACCGGAGTCGACGAGCTGAGCGCAAAAGCCGTCGGGCCACATGGGCAGCTGGGCGCCAAGGCCCATGATGAGCAGCGCGGGCGTGCCCGCCGGGTCGCCGAGTTCCTCGTAATAGAGCTCGACAGGGACATTTGGGCCATCCGGCCCCACGGGTGTCTCGCGGCGCGCGATACCGCTGCTGGTGAGCACGTTGTCTTTTTTACCTGCGAGCCCAGGGCTTGACCCATCCTTCGAGCTCCCAGCCCTCCAGCCCGGCGATCAGTTCGTACATGCTGGCGCCGTCGATGGTTTCCCGGATGATGTCGGCGTGCCCGGCGTGCCGGGCCAGTTCGTTGATCACGTGCAGGATCACCCAGCGCACCGACCAGGCCTCCTGATCTTTGGGGAACCATGGAACCTCTCGCGGAACGGGCACCGCGGCGTCCAGGTCGGCGGTTTCCACCAGCCGTAGCGATTTCGTGTTCTCGGCCTCGAATGCCTGCAGCAGCTCGTCCAGCGTCTCGACGGGCCGCATCACATGCTGGTCGCCGAACTCCTTGGCGATCTCGTTGAACGGCCGGGTGTCGTGCGGCGGCGCGCCCGGCGCGGCGGCCACCCGTGCCATCCAGGTGCGCTGCATCCGGGTGACGTGTTTCACGAGGCCGCCGATCGATAGCGCGCTCACCGAAGGTGTCGACCGGGCCTGTTCGTCGGTGAGCCCGTAGGACACCGCGAAGTAGGCGCTTTGGTGGAACGCCAGGAACTCGCGCAGGGCGCTGCGGTCGCCGGCTACGGGTGGGGCGAGGGCGGGCATTCTCAATCCTCCTGGTCGACGTTTTGCTGATGGACGTAAAGGTCTCGGAGGCAAGCGGTTTCGGCACCATGGTGGACCGCTTCCCGATTGATGTGCAAAGGCAGTGTGGACAGTGGGTGCGCGGTCAGATCCACCATGACACCGAGCTTTCCAGCAGGGAGTGACAACTGTGGTTTGCCGTAACTCCTTTATCGGGTCGGCCGGTCGCCGTAAGGTGCGGGCATGCGGGTGGTTTCGGCGGAATCGACCGAACTTTTCGTTGGCCCGCCGAATGCGCCGGTCCAGCTGGCACGCGTCGCCATTGGCGGGTGCGACGGGCCGACGCCGGTCCGCATCGAGGGCGACGGCCTGAGCGGGGAGGCGCTCGTCGAGGTCGGCCAGGAGGTTGTCGAGGTCCCGGTCACGGTGCGGCGTCCGGTCGTCGGTCAGCAGCGGGCCGCGCGGGTGCACGCCGGCGGTGCCGGCACGCGCTTTGAGTTCACCGTGGCCGAGCCCGGGTGGACCATGTTCATGGTCAGCCACTTCCACTACGACCCGGTGTGGTGGAACACCCAGGGCGCCTACACCAGCGAATGGCGGGAAGACCCACCGGGCCGGGCCCGGCAGGCCAACGGCTTCGAACTGGTGCACGCCCATCTGGAGATGGCCCGCCGCGAGCCGGAATACAAATTCGTGCTCGCCGAAGTCGACTACCTCAAGCCGTACTGGGACACCCACCCCGAGGACCGCGCCGACCTACGCCGGTTCCTCGCCGAAGGCCGCGTCGAAGTGATGGGCGGCACTTACAACGAACCCAACACCAACCTCACCGGCCCGGAGACAACCATCCGAAACCTGGTGCACGGCATCGGGTTTCAGCGTGACGTGCTGGGTGCCGACCCGGCGACCGCGTGGCAGCTGGACGTGTTCGGCCACGACCCGCAGTTCCCCGGGATGGCCGCCGACGCGGGCCTGACGTCGAGTTCGTGGGCCCGCGGCCCGCACCACCAGTGGGGTCCCGCGCAGGGCGGTGACGTCGAGCGCATGCAGTTCTGCAGCGAGTTCGAATGGATTTCGCCGTCGGGCCGCGGGCTGCTCACCCACTACATGCCGGCGCACTATTCGGCGGGCTGGTGGATGGACTCGTCGACGTCGCTCGAAGAGGCCGAGGAAGCCACCTACAAGCTGTTCGATGAGCTGAAAAGGGTCGCGTTGACCCGCAACGTGCTGCTGCCGGTCGGTACCGACTACACCCCGCCGAACAAATGGGTCACCGCCATCCACCGCGACTGGGCCAAGCGCTACACGTGGCCGCGATTCGTCTGCGCGATACCGCGTGAGTTCTTCGCGGCGGTGCGCGCCGAACTAGCAGAACGGGGAACTGCGCCATCGCCGCAAACCCGCGACATGAACCCGATTTACACCGGCAAGGACGTGTCGTACATCGACACCAAACAAGCCAACCGGGCCGCCGAGAACGCCGTCCTGGACGCCGAGCGGTTCGCCGTTTTCGCCGGGCTGATGTCCGGCGCCAACTACCCGCAGGCGGCGTTCGCCAAGGCGTGGGTGCAGCTGGCCTACGGCGCGCACCACGACGCCATCACCGGCTCGGAGTCCGACCAGGTCTACCTCGACCTGCTGACCGGTTGGCGCGACGCGTGGGAGCTGGGTCGTGCGGCCCGCGACAACTCCCTGGAATCGCTGTCCAGTGCCGTCAATATCCCCGACATCCCCGAGCACTCGATCGTGGTGTGGAACACGCTGACGCACCAGCGCACCGACATCGTCACCGCCCGGCTCGACCCGCCGCTCGCGCCTGGCGCGCGGGTGCTGGACGCCGACGGCGCCGAGCTACCCGCCCACGTCGAGCACGACGGACGGTCGGTCACCTGGCTGGCGCGCGATGTGCCATCGCTGGGCTGGCGGTCCTACCGGCTAGTCGCCCCTGACGAAGGGGCCAAAGCGACCGGCTGGGAGTCGGTTCCCGGCTTCCAGATCGCCAACGAGCACCACCGGCTCGCGGTCGACCCGGCCCGCGGCGGGGCGGTCGTATCCCTTGTTGAGCTGGTTGGTGCCGGCCGCCAGCTGATCGCCGACGGCCGGGTGGGCAATGAGCTTGCCGTCTACGAGGAATACCCGTCGCACCCGACGCAGGGTGAGGGCCCGTGGCACTTGCTGCCCAAAGGCCCGATGGTCTGCTCTTCGGGATCGCGCGCCCGGGTGCGCGCCTATCACGGACCGCTGGGTCAGCGACTGGTGGTGCAGGGCCGGATCGGCACGCTGCTGCGCTACACCCAGACTCTGACCCTGTGGCGCGGCGTGGCGCGGGTGGACTGCCGCACCACCATCGACGAGTTCACCGGGGAAGACCGCTTACTGCGGTTGCGCTGGCCGTGTCCGGTGCCGGGCGCGATGCCGGTCAGTGAGGTGGGTGACGCCGTCGTAGGGCGCGGTTTCGCGTTGCTGCACCAGGCCGGCGAATCGGGACCCGAATCGGTGGACACCGCGGAGCACCTGTGGACGCTGGACAACCCGGCCTACTGCTGGTTCGGGCTGTCCTCGGCGGCCAGGGTTCGTGTCGATGATTCAGTGCGAGCGGTGTCGGTGGCCGAAGTGGTTTCTCCGGCGGAGGCGACGTCTGGTCCGCTGGCGCGCGACCTGATGGTCGCGCTGGTCCGCGCCGGCGTCACCGCCACCTGCAGCGGCGCCGACAAGCCGCGCTACGGGAACCTCGACGTCGACTCCAACCTGCCGGATGCGCGGATCGCGCTGGGTGGTCCGGCACGCAACGCCTTCACCATGGCAATGCTGGCCGAGGCCGACCCGGTGTACGCGAAAGAACTCGACCGGCAGCTGGCCGAAACCGGCCGGGCCCGAGTGTGGGTGCCGGCAACGGCGCCGTTGGCGGAGGTTTGGGTGCCCGGCGCCGACCTGCGTTCCGTTCGGGCACTGCCGGTCCTGGTGATCGACGGCTCCGACGAGAAAAACCTGGAGGCTGCGATCGCGTCGGTGACCGACGACCTCGCCGACGCAGAGATCGTCGTCACCCAGCAGGCTCCACCGGGAATGGAACCATTTGATGCCCGCACCGTCGCGCTGCTCAACCGCGGGGTCCCTAGCTTCGCCGTCGAGCCCGACGGCACCCTGCACACCGCGCTCATGCGCTCCTGTACCGGCTGGCCGTCCGGTACCTGGATCGACGAACCACGCCGCACCGCACCCGACGGCTCGAACTTCCAACTCCAACACTGGACACACGTTTTCGACTACGCGCTGGTCTGCGGAGACGGCGACTGGCGGCACGCCGAGATCCCAACCCGCAGTGCGCAGTTCTCCCACCCACTGCTCGCTGTCCGTCCGCACCGGCGGGAGGCCCGGCTGGCGCCGGTCGGCTCGCTGCTGCACGTCGACCCCGCCGAACCCGTGCACCTGGGCGCCCTCAAGGCGGCCGGCAACCCGCTGGCG
>DATMMZ010000282.1:0-6535 GCA_035569455.1 Mycobacterium sp.
CGGGTCCGGCCACGCATCCGAGGTGCCGGCGATGTCGTCGCAGTTGCTGCGGTCATTGCTAGCCATGGTGCGTTGGCGCCGCCGCCGCACCCGCCTGATGACCTGGACGATGTCGGCCGCTGCGGCGGTTGTGCTGACGATCGCAGTGGTAGTCGGGATTCAGGGACGTTTCCCGACGTCTCCGCCGCCGCAGGCGACCACGGTGTCGGCGCTGCCGATGGCCCAGGTCGGGACGACAATGCTGGCTTCGACGGTGGCGCTCAGCGGCCAGCAGTGGGGAACATACATCGCGCTTAACTTCGTGTGTTTGGCTCCGCTGGATGCCCACCACGACACGGTGGCGCTGGTCGTGGTGGGTCGCGACGGGAGCCAAACCCGGTTGGCGACTTGGGTGGCGATCCCGGGCCATACTGCGATGCCCACGGGCAGCATTTCGACGCCGATCAACCGGATCGCTGCAGTGCAAGTGGTTTTCGCCGACAACAGCCAGGTGTTGCTGCAGCGCTCGGTCTAGACATTTAGGTCGGGCGTTGAGTTCCCAGCGGCGACTACCTGCGCTGGTTGGCCGACAACGGGTATCTCCTAGCGGCTGTGGAGGAGATCGTGACCGGAGCCAAAGATGCTGAAGAGGTCTACAACCAGTATTTGGCCGACGCGGCCAAGGATTAGCGCGAGCCGGGGTGGGGTCAGAGTTTAGGCTCTGGCCCCACCCCCGCATTCCGCGCACGTTGCACCGATGCGCCTGACGGCGCCCGCGCTGGCCCGACCCTACGGATCGAGCCGAATGTTGTTCTGCCTTGCGGGCTTTCGATTCTGACCGGCCGGACCACTACACCATACAGCAAGTGTTGTACAAGTTGTAAGACGTCCGTTATCGCCGTCGTCGCCGACGGGCACCGGTGCTGGGAGACCATGGTGCGACGCTAGTCGATCCTTGGCGACGAGGCGAGGAATACGACGGTTTCGAATATGCAGAGTTACCAGTAACGTACTCCGGTGTTCGTTATTAGGGCGTGCAACAACGTATTTCGGGATGCACTACCGCGCCGATAACTTGGCCTTCGATGGAGTACGTGCTGGCCCAGCGGTTTTCAGGTCGCCGCTCGAGATGCAGATATGTCGGCGATGACGCATCAGATGGATCGGCTCGGTGCGGGCAGGAGGGTCGATGATTCGGAGGCCTTCGCCGCGGGCCGGCCAGCGCGCCGCTCCCCCGCCGGGGGACTGACGCCGGCGGCGCACCACAGAGGAGGCCACAGTCTGAACGGCCACGAACATATACCCGCGGATGCTGCCCGAAATTACGCTGTGTCGCCGTCAGCGTGCGTTTCGGTGATTTTGCCTTCGAGGTACCACGAGAAGTACCCGTGGTATCTCAGCTGTAGGTCGCGCCGCCGCCAGTCGTGCCCGTCGATCACGCGCCGGCAGGAAGCGGTGTTGCAGCGGCAGGTCATTTGTCCGTCGTAATCGTCGAACAGCGCATAGTCCGTCGTGAGTTCTTCGCCGGCGATCACTTCGCGCATCGCGACGATCACGATGTTGCCGGCGAAACCGACGTTGGGTTCACAGGAGTGGTTGATGAACAGCATCACCGGCTCGTACTCCTCCGGCGATACCGCCACGAGGTGTAGCCCATCGGCGATCTGAATTTCCGAGCTTGGTAGCGGATCCGGTAGTTCACGCAGTTGCGTGGTAGTCACGATGTGGCCGCCCTTAACAGCGACGATCTCACCGGCGCTGATTTGCTCGGTCGCGAAGAGTCCGCGTCCCGCTATGCGACTGCTGACGCCCTTATACGCTTTCGGGCTAATCCACGATGAAACCATGTTCCCACGCTAAGCGGCCCGCACCGGGACCGATTCAGGCACATGCGGTTATGTTCGTCCCTGGCTTCCCACAACAACGGCGCAGAATTCCCTTCCCCGCGCTGTGCGCACGGACGGAGCTTAGGCCTCGGTGGCACTGCCTTGGCCCTGACTGGAGCGCTATCCAACGAACGGTGTGCCCAACAACACAGGCCCACTCCCCTGCGCTGTGGGGACTGCCAGGCGTCGAATACGAGCGATTTGAATATGGCGGGTTACCGCTAGAGCCGAACAGCCCTGTACTCCAACGCATTTCATGCACCGATAATCACAAGCGGCGAGCTTCACCGCCGGACCTACGCGATCTTCGGAGGATTCCCGGGGGAAAAGTAGACCTGAACCGAATAGCTTCCTTCGTTCACCATCCACTCGCGCACCGCGAAAGTACGCGCACCACTGCTGTGCATCGGATCATCTTCGGCTATCTTGCGCGCGTCGGCGAGGGATTCGGCTCGGTACACGAACAGGCCCTCGCCAAGCCACTCGGTGCCATCCTCGCTCGCGAACGGGCCGGCGGCGAACATAATGCCATCGCGCTCAAGCTTCGCCTGATAGGCAAGGTGCTTCTCGGTGTTGGCCAAGATCGGCCCGACGCCGTTCGTCGGCTTCGACGAGACGACGAACAAACGCAAGCCAAGCAAACCATTCGCTGCGTTTAGATTCGCGAGCTGCGACCACTGCATCGCGCCTTCTTCTGCCACTGTGTGCTCCTTCGCATCGAATCGGCGTCAGCGCGCGGCCCGCCGCCGCCCATAGCCAAGCTACGTTGCGCGCCATCAGCGCCCAAGCCAGTTTGCGATGCGCGCAGGTCAGTTCTCGCATCGGCAGGCCGAGCCATCCGATGCACCCAAGACCTGCGCACCTGACACGGCGTCGAATCGATGTCGGGGCCGAGACCCGCTGAGTTATCCACCGTGGCGATCGATTTCGCGGTGACACCACGTGGCGCCTCCAAGTTAGCGTTTGAACTTCTGGTTGCGGAGGGTCCAGCTCATCAGTGGGCTGTGTTCGATGAGCACGCGGGCTTCCATCCTCACGTACTTACCCGATCCAGGCCAAGACGACTAAGACCCGGCTCCAGGAAACCCGGGGCACATCAGAGTCTCCGGACTCACCAGGGCGGTTCGGGGTTCCTGGATTATGATTGGCAACAACGACGTTGGCTCTCGTTACATTGGGTGCCAGCTATTTCCGAGCCCCGCCCTGATCGGCTATCCCTTCGTCCTGCTCGGTGTCCGCTAACCCGGCTCCGGCCTGACGGTCGGGTCGTTGCCCAGTGTTGATCGCGCTGGCTTCTTGGTGACTGACGACTGCCGCGGTGATGCGAGGCGACGGTGTAGGCCCGGCGGGGTGTGGGTCGGCAGATTGCTGGGCCGGCGGTGTGGTCGCCGGCGCCGACGTCGCAGCGCCGTCAGCGGAACGGCGTTGGGCGAGTACGGTCTTGACCGCATACCAGATTGCGCTGGTGAGGTAGAAGGTGGCGGTGAGCAGCAGCCAGCGGGACAGGTAGGGGGCCTGAGTCAGCCCGGTCGCGGCGTGGTAGGTGGGTGCGCCCTGCTTGATGATGCCGGGCAGAAACATCACCAGCAGCAACCCCGCGGCCAAGGTGGGCATCCGGAGATAGTTGGTCAGCGGTATACGCCTAGACGGATGTCGGGGCGCACCGCCATGGTGGTGGCGGGGCCTGGCCAGCAGCCGGTCAGCCAGCGCGTAGAGCGGGAAGAGGATGAGGTCGTGGGCGATCACCGCCACGGCGAACCACACCGCAATCGATTGCCACCACACGGTGGGGTTGAACAGGTTTCGCACGCCGAGCACCACGACCACGTAGCCGCCCAGGGCCAGCGCGGCCAGGACAACGATGAGATGAAACATCCGCTCGCCGTACAGGTGCGCCGCCAGTCGGGCCACGGCGGCCATCAGATGTCCCGGAATTCAATGCTCGACACCCATTTCGTGTTGTGCACGCCGGGCAGCGCGGGCACGATGATCCGCGCCGGATAGCCGTGATCCAGCGACAGGTCGGCGCCGTTGACCTGCAACGCCAGCAGCGCGTCGGGGTCGAGGATCTGGTTGGTCTGCAGGATCGCATGGTTGAACGCGCCGAAGGCCTCCAGCGAGAACACCACCGCCGAGCCGGGGTGCGGGCGCCCGGCGGCGGCGGCCAGATCGGCCAGCCGCACACCGGTCCAGGTCTGGGTGGTCGACCACCCCTCGACGCAGGCGATCGGCAACTCCACGGTGTGGCGCGCCATCGCGGCCAGCGCGGCGCGGTCCAGCAGCACCGGCTGCGGACCGCCGCGCAGCTGCAGGCGCCACCCGGGCCCGGTGACGGCGGGGTCGATACCGGCCGCGACGGCGGTGCGGTTGATCTGAAAGTCATTGGGTCCCTTGCCGTAACTGCGTCCCCGGGGCAGCAACAGGGCCGCGCCCCGGGTGAACCCGCCCAGGGTCTGCCCGGCGGTGAGCACCGCCACCAGCAGCGCACCACCGCCGACGACGGCGAGCGTGCCGCGCCGGCTCAGCGTGGCCGGATCCGGGTCGGGTGCGACCAGCCCGTCCGGGTCGGGCTCTTCGGGCAGCGTGTCGGCGCGCGAGGTGGCAAGAACGCTGCGCATTGACCGCGACCGCAGGGCGCGCACCATGGTGGGCAGCTTCAAACAGATATGGGAAACGAATGCCACGATGAACACCCACGCCCCGAAATAGTGCGCGGTGTAGAAACTGAACCCGAAAATGTAGTCGTACTGGATGTTGAGCACACCGGTGACGATCTCGAAGAGGATCCCGCCCACCAGCATCAGCAGCGTGACCCGCTCGAGAATCTGGGCCACCGACCGCGCCGGCGGCCACCCGAACAGCCGCGGAACCACCGACCACAACTTGGCCAGCACCACCGGTATCACCACCAGCCCCAACCCGACGTGCAGGCCCTGGGTCAACCGGTACAGCCACGACGGGGTGGTGGGCCAGTCGAAGGTGGGCAGTTTGAGCCACCCCACACCAAAGGGAATGGCCTGCCCGAACCGGGGCCCGTAGGCGATGTAGGACAGCAGGCCGGTGATGATCACGATGGGCAGCACCACCAGCAGCGTCGCCCCGAACACCGACGTCAGCCACGGCCCGCGCAGCGGACTGCGCCACTGGATCCTCGACAGCCCCGGCGGCGGATGATCGGCGAGGGCCCGCCACATCGGGTCCGGAAACCCGTAGCGGCCCACCGGCGCAGAGCCGGGCACCTCAGCGTCGCAAACAGAATCAGTGGCCGCGGCTTTCGACACCGGTGGCTCGGCGGGGGTCGTTGCGTTCAGCGGCCGGCTAAAGCGCGTCATGTCGATCCCCGTCTTCCATGCGTGCCACCAGCGCCAGCGCCATAGCCTGAAAGTCGACGCTGCGTTCGTTGATGTTGGCACCAAGGGTGCCAACCACGCACTGTACTGTCAAGTACTATAGCGGCGCGTTAGCTCGGCGCGGCGCCTAGGGTGCGTCACGCGTCAGGAAGACGGCTTTGCCTGGCAGCACGGTCGATCGGGCGACTACCGTGACGAGATCGTGGACGCAGCTGTGTACTTAGCGGTACAGTGAGGCAACCGGGCGGCGCCGATTGGTAGGTCATCATGAGGGATCGCCGGGCTGCGGCGACATGCTTTGCTGTCGGATTCCGTCAGATCGGCCCTCGTGAGGCCGCAGGTTCGGTGGATGAGTTGTGTCTGCGGCGTTTTGACAGCTCGCCCGTGCTTGGGCGTTTACTCGACACGGATGCCTGTAATGCCGCCTTGATCCGTAGCGGGCGCCGCGACGACGACGTCCCCGGGAAACGCACAACCGTCAAGCCGCCCTACCGACCGTTGTCGGCCCAGGCTGCAGCCACCGTGCTCGGGTCGGCGGGGATACGCCAGAATCGGTGCACGAGAAAACAATTGGTGCGACCACAACTCGTCGAGCCCGTGACAGCATACCTGGACGAGGCGTTCTGCGACGAGCGCCGGAGGCGTTGCCCTGGTGATAATCTCAGCTGGCGCGGTGGTCGCGGGCGGGTCGGCGTGCCCGGCGCGGTCGCCGCGGGGTTGTTGCTTCCCACTGATGCAGTTGTGCCACCGCGCTGTCGAGCGCGTCCCGCAGTGGTGTGACGTCCCCGCGCACCCGGGCCAGCAGCATCCCGCCCTGCAGCGCGGCGATCACGGCGGTCGCTAGCCGGGCCGGGTCCGCGTCGGCGACCAGCTCGCCGCGGTCCTGCATCCGTTGCAGCCCGCGCGCGAGCGGCGCTTCCCAACGGCGGAAGGCGTCGTCGAGAAGCGGTCGAAACGTTTCGTCGTTTTTCAGCTCGGCGGCCATCGTTCCCAGCGGACACGCGAACGGTCCTCCGGGCGCGGAGTGCACCCGCAAGATCTCCGCCGCCCACGCGTCGATCCCGTCCCAGGAGTCGATGTTATGCAACCTGGGCTGCTGCGCGAGCACCAGCTGCAGTTGCCGCTCGATAACCGCGGCGACCAGCTCCGCTTTGCTGTCAAAGTAGTGATACAGCTGCGACTTACCGGAGCCGGCCGCCGCCAGCACGTCATCAAGGCTGGTCATGCTCACGCCGCGCTGATACATCAGCGTCGCCGCGGCGTCGATGATCGACGCGCGGGTACGCCGACCCCGCTCGGTCACCGGTAACGGGCGCGCAG
>DATMMZ010000283.1:0-29192 GCA_035569455.1 Mycobacterium sp.
GCCAAGACCGGCAAGCTGCGCCCGGCGTTGTTCGTGGTGCCCACCGACGCGCCCGGCTTCACCTACACCCCAATCGAGATGGAGCTGATCAGCCCCGAGCGCCAATTCCAGGTGTTCATCGACGATGTGCGGCTGCCCTCCGACGCGCTCGTCGGGGCCGAGGACGCCGCCATCGCACAGCTTTTCGCGGGCCTGAACCCCGAGCGCATCATGGGCGCGGCCAGCTCGGTCGGCATGGGACGGTTCGCCCTGTCAAGGGCCGTCGACTACGTCAAGACCCGCAAGGTGTGGTCCACCCCGATCGGCGCGCACCAGGGCCTGTCACATCCGTTGGCGCAGTGCCACATCGAGGTCGAGCTCGCCAAGCTGATGATGCAGAAGGCTGCGACGCTGTACGACAGCGGCGATGACATGGGCGCGGCCGAGGCCGCCAACATGGCCAAATACGCTGCGGCCGAGGCAGCTACACGCTCGGTCGACCAGGCCGTACAGTCCATGGGCGGCAACGGGCTGACCAAGGAGTACGCCGTGGCCGCGATGATGACCTCGGCCCGGCTGGGACGGATCGCGCCGATCAGCCGCGAAATGGTGCTGAACTTCGTCGCGCAGACATCGCTGGGCCTGCCTCGAAGCTACTGAAGCCCTACTGATGGACACGCTCGTCGAATACGCCGGCCCGGACGTCTGCGGAGGCCCGCTCGCCCGGCTGACACTGAACTCTCCCCATAACCGCAACGCGCTGTCCACTGCCCTGGTCAGCCAACTGCATCAGGGGCTGCGCGACGCCGCAGCGGATTCAGCGGTGCGGGTGGTGGTGCTCGGACACACGGGCGGAACGTTCTGCGCCGGAGCGGACCTCAGTGAGGCCGGCGGAGGCGACCCGTACGACTTGGCGGCGGCGCGCGCCCGGGAAATGACCGCGCTGTTGCGCGCCATCCTCGAGTGCCCGCTGCCGGTGATCGTCGCGATCAACGGGCACGTGCGGGCAGGCGGTTTCGGCTTGGTCGGCGCATGCGATATCGCGGTCGCCGGGCCGCACAGCACCTTCGCGTTGACGGAGGCCCGGATCGGCGTCGCACCGGCGATCATCTCGCTGACGCTGTTGCCGAAGATGTCGGCCCGGGCAGCGGCCCGCTACTACCTGACCGGCGAGACATTCGACGCCGGCCAAGCCGCGGAGATCGGATTGATCACGATGGCTGCCGACGACGTGGACGCCGCGGTGGCCTCGCTGATCGCCCAGGTGGGCCGCGGTTCGCCGCAGGGCCTGGCCGCGTCGAAAGCACTCACCACGGCCGCGGTACTGGAGGGATTCGACCGCGACGCCGAACGGCTCACCGAAGAATCGGCCCGGCTGTTCGTTTCCGACGAGGCTCGTGAAGGCATGCTGGCGTTCCTGGAGAAACGACCGCCCAGCTGGTCCCCCCCACGACCCGGTTGACGCCGACGAAAATTGCGCTGCAACTAAGCCCGGCTTGGGCGAGGAAGGTTGCAGTTTAGGTAACTCCTATTGCAGCCAAATATTTAGGTCGTACGCTCGTGGGTGATGAGCAACTCAGCGCAACATGACGCGAAGGATGCGCGCGACGAATGGTCGCGTGCGGCCGACACCGACCGCATCCAGCTTGCACAGTTGCTTGCCTACGCCGCCGAGCAAGGCCGCTTGGAGCTGAAGGACTACGAAGACCGGCTTACCAGGGCTTATGCGGCGACGACGTACCAGGAACTGGATGAGTTGCGGGCCGACCTGCCGGGCTCGCCGGTGAACCCGCGCCGGGGCGGCAGCGTCAATCCGGCGCCGTCCACGCTGCTGCTCGCCCTGATGAGTGGGTTCGAGCGGCGCGGCCGATGGAATGTGCCCAAGAAGCTCACCACGTTCACGTTGTGGGGCAGCGGGGTGCTGGATCTGCGCTACGCCGACTTCACTTCGACCGAGGTCGAGATCCACGCGTACTCGATCATGGGCTTGCAGACTATCCTGCTTCCGCCCGAAGTCAACGTCGAGGTCAAGGGCCGCGGTGTGATGGGTAACTTCGACCACGATGTCCTGGGTCAGGGCACCCCGGGCGCCCCGACGGTGGAGATCCGCGGCTTCTCCCTGTGGGGCGGCGTGGGCATCAAACGCAAAGCCCGCAGCGCCCACAGGTAGCCTCTACCTTCGCCTACCGCCGCCGCCGCGACCGCAGGTAGTCGCCCACCACGGCCGCTCCCAGCCCATCGAGATCGGGCACGACGACGCGTCCCTCGACCCGTCGCGCGACCTGGTCGATGAACCGCGCCAGGCCGGAGTCACTACCCAGCCGGAAGATCGTCACCTGTGCACCCAGCCTGGCCATGTCGTCAAACCCGCGCACGGTGTGGGCGATGGTCCGGGGATGAGGCGGGTAGTCAAAGAAAACAGCCGAGCCGTCACCGTCCACATCCTCGAGGTGGGCGGTCGGCTCACCGTCCGTCACCACCAGCACGACGGGCTGCGCGTTGGGGTGCCGGCGCAAGTGGCGCCCCGCCAGCGCGAGCGCGTGATGCAGGTTGGTGCCCTGCTCGTAGACGCCTTCCAAACCGGTCAGCTCGGCGGCGGTCACCGTGCGCGCGTAGCGGCCAAACGCGATGATCTGCAAGGCATCCGACCGGAACCGGGTGCACACCAGGTGATTGAGCGCCAATGCCGTCTGCTTCATCGGCAGCCAGCGATTCTCCATCACCATCGAAAACGAGGTATCCACCAACAGCGCGACCGCAGCCTGGGTGCGCGTCTCGGTCTCGGACACCTCGACGTCGTCGACGGTGATGTGAATGGACGGGCTCGGAGCACCTGGTGTCGCGGTGCCGGCCTGCCGCAGCACCGCATTGGTCAACGTGCGGGAGATGTGCCACGGCTCGGTGTCCCCGAACTGCCACGGCCGAGTGGCACCGGTGAGCTCGCCCGCGGCCCCTGCGCGCCGGTGGTCACGCTCACCGTGGTGGCCGGAAAGCTGTTGGGCCACATCGCGTAACGCCGTCTCACCGAGGCGGCGCATGGCCTTCGGGGAGAGTCGCCACTGGCCATCGGAACCGCGATCCAAAAATCCCTGATTGACCAGTGCGCGTTCCAATTCTGCAAGTGTCCGGGCATCGATGGCGGCCTGGTCGCCGAGCTGGCGTGCCAGCGCGTCGAGATCCACATCGTCCATGGTGGCGCCCGGGTAACTCTGCGACAGCTGGTCGGCCAGCTGCTCGAGCTCGGCGATATCGGCCAGCGCCTGGGTGCCTTCGCCCATGCCGAACGGGTTATCGCCGGAGAACTGCTCGGACCCGGTCCAGTCTTCACCCGGCCGCACGGCCTGCAGATGGGCATCGAGCCGATTCAGCGCCTGCATCAGTGCCGGAGATCCAAATGCCTGCTGCGCCAAGGCATCCAGTTCGTCTCGTTGCTCCTGGCTCAGGCTGTTGCGGAAGCGTTGCGCGGCCGCGGCCCGCTTGGCCAGCGAGTCCAGCAGCTCCTCGACATTGCGCGGGTTCTCCGGGAAGAACTCGCCGTGCTTGTCCATGAACTCTTCGAAGTCCTGCTGAGTGTCCTCGCCGCGAGAGTGCTTGTCCAACAGGTTGTTGAGGTCGTCGAGCATCTCGTTGACGCGCTGGCGGTCCGCGTCGGTGGCGCCCTCCAGCGCCTGCTTCATGCCGGCGAAGCGTTGGTCGAGCATCTCACGGCCGAGCAGATCCTTGATCTGCTCGTACTTTTGGCGGGCTTCCGAGCTGCGCCAGTTGTAGTCGGAAAGCTCTTGAACGGCCTTTGCGGGCGACGCCGGGAGCGCATCCAGCTGCAGTTCGCCGAAGCGGGCGTCGTCGTCCAGTGCGCGGGCCAGTTCCTTGCGCTCGGCCAGCACGGCCTCGTCGAGCAGCTTCTTGATCTCCTGGAGTGTGCCGTCTAAATTATTGCGGCGCAATAACTCCCGTCTGCGCCGGTTCGCCTCCGCCGCCAACCGGTCAGCACCGGTCATGTTTCGGGTGCCGCGCCGCAGCAGTTCGGACAGCGCACGGCGTGGCGAGGTGCCGGACATGACGTCCTGTCCGATCTGCTCCAGCGCCTCGCGCAGATCCACCGGCGGAGCCAGCGGGTCGGGCCCGCCGGTGTACGCCGAGTAACGTGAGGAGTGTCCCTTTGAATTAGGCTTAGCCATAAACGGTTTGGCCCTCCCCCGACACCTTGTCGATTCGCTTCGCGAGGTAGAGCGCCTCCAACGCCAGTTCCAGCGCGGCGGCCCGTTCTCCCTCGGATTCCGCGTGCAGCTTTCTTGCGACCTTGTCCACAACCGGCAACCCGGGAACGGCGGCCAACACATCCTTGGCCGACACCCGCTCCCCCGTTGTCACCGCGGAACCGCGCTCGACGGCCGCCACCAGCGACCCGACGTCGAGGCCACCGAGCACCCGCGACGCGGTATCGGCGGTCGCGCGGCGCAGGAGGTGCTCGAGCACCGCCTGTTCGCGGCCTTCCTCACCGGACTCGAATTCCAGCTTGCCGCGCAGCACGTCGATCACCGTGCCGAGGTCGACGACCCGCGCGACCGGATCCGTCTCCCCCAGCACCGCGCCGCGGTGCCGGGCGGAGGCCGCGACGGTCTCGGCCGCCGCGATCGCGAACCGCGCGGACACCCCTGACCGCTGATCGACCGAACTGGACTCCCGCAGGTAGCGGGCGAACCGCGCCAGTATCTGCAACAGATAATCGGGCACCTGTGCGCTCAGGTGCGCCTCCTGAGCGATGACGCCCATCTCCGCCTCCAGCTCCAGCGGGTAGTGGGTGCGGATCTCCGCGCCGAACCGGTCTTTGAGCGGGGTGATGATACGACCACGGTTGGTGTAGTCCTCGGGGTTGGCGCTGGCGACCACCAACACGTCCAGCGGCAGGCGCAGCGTGTAGCCACGGACCTGGATGTCGCGCTCCTCCATGACGTTGAGCATCGACACCTGGATACGCTCGGCGAGGTCGGGCAGTTCGTTGACCGCGACGATGCCGCGGTGCGCGCGCGGGATGAGTCCGTAGGCGATGGTCTCGGGGTCCCCAAGGCTGCGGCCCTCTGCGACCTTGATCGGGTCGATGTCACCAACCAGGTCCGCGACGCTGGTATCGGGTGTGGCCAGTTTCTCGGTGTAGCGCTCGCTGCGGTGCCGCCATTCCACCGGCAGGGCGTCGCCGAGCTCATAGGCCCGCCGGATCGACTCCGGCGTGATCGGCCGGTATGGATGCTCGCCGAGTTCCGCGCCGCCGATCACCGGCGTCCACTCATCAAGCAGCCCGACCAGCGCCCGTAGCAATCGAGTCTTGCCCTGGCCACGTTCGCCAAGCAGGACAACGTCGTGACCCGCGATCAACGCCCGCTCCAACTGGGGCAGAACGGTGTCCTCGAAGCCCAGGATGCCTGGCCAAACATCGTCTCCGTCGGCCAGCGCGGTCAGCAGATTCTCGCGGATTTCCTGCTTGACTCCCCGTTCACGGTGACCGGCGGCACGCAATTGGCCAACCGTGCGGGGCAGATTGCTCGGTGATGTCACCACTCCACGCTACGACGGTGCCGTCGATACGGCACTGCGTCCTCCTCTTTGAGACACGAAGGTCGGGCAATCGGATCGATTGCCCGACCTTCGCCGGGGCGTTCTAGCCCACCGGAACGGTGGACACTAAGACCGCTTAGCTGTAGCTGACGGTGGCCTGAGCGTCACCCGGCTTCCAGGTGATCGTGCCGTGCTCAAACGTCGACTTCTTCTGACCGTCGGGCGTGTCGACCTCGTCACTGGTCGGATACCCGAGCTTGCCCTGCGACCCGCCGAGCGCATTCCACGCGTCGCGGATCTTGCCCCACACGACGTAGGCCGCTGTCTTGTAAATGATCACGCCGCCATCGAATTGTTGCCAAATGCCGCCGTCCGGGTTCGTCACCTGTTCGCGCGTCGGCGCTCCCAGGTCTTTCCGTGCCTTCTCGTCAAGGGAGTTGTACTTATCGAGAATGGGCCCCGAGACCGTGTACGCCGTGCCATTGGCACCCGTCATCTGAGTCGAAGGCCCAGCCGCGGTCGTCGTCGCGGCAGCCGAGGAAGTCGCCGACGAAGACATCGCGGACGGCGAGGCCGAAGTCGATGTTCCGCTTGTGTTGCTCGTGTGACTACACGCGGAGCCGATCAGAGCGAACCCCGCAATTGCAATGGAAAATGCCGCTGTTCGTTTAGTAATCTCGCGCATTTCATATCCTCTCGAATTGGATAGGACGGGCATTGGCTTATCCAATTCGGATGCTATTCCGGTCCGTGCCCGGCCAGCAAGGACGAAATGTGCGGGCTCGCATCGAGCAAGCTGGGTCAATTTGTCGAAAGAACTGTCCGCCAGCGCCTAGCCTCCAGCCGGGCCTTAATGAGCAAAGTGGCGTGCTCCGGTGAGATACAAAGTGACGCCGGCTTTGGCCGCCGCCGCGGTCACCTCCTCGTCGCGCACCGACCCTCCCGGGTGCACTATCGCCGCGACTCCGGCGGCGGTCAGCGTCTCGAGTCCGTCGGGGAACGGGAAGAAGGCATCGGACGCCGCAACCGCCCCACGGACTCGGTCACCGCCGCGTTCGACGGCCAGCCGGGCGGCGTCGACACGGTTGACCTGACCCATGCCGACACCGATGGTGGCGCCCTCGGCGGCGATCACGATCGCATTGGACTTGACGGCGCGGCAGGCGCGCCATGCAAAGACCAAGTCGGTCAACGTCGCCGGGCCGGCGGGCGATCCGGTCGCCAGGGTCCAGTTCGCCGGGTTGTCACCGTGTGCGTCGAGCTGGTCGCGCTGCTGCATCAGCAGACCCCCGCTGATCGGGCGAAGCTCGCTGCCGCCGCTCAGTGGCTCGGAGGCGAGCAGCACCCGGATGTTCTTTTTGCGCGTCAGCACGTCGAGGGCGCCCGGCGCGTAGGCGGGCGCGACGATCACTTCGGTGAAGATGGTGCTCACGAACTCCGCCATCTCCAGGCTGACCTCGGTGTTGGCGGCGATGACTCCGCCGTAGGCGCTCAGCGGATCGCATTCGTGGGCTTTACGGTGTGCGTCCGCCACCGAAACCGACGAGATCGCGATGCCACACGGGTTGGCGTGCTTGATGATTGCCACGCACGTCTGTTCGTGGTCGAAGGCGGCCCGCCAGGCCGCGTCTGCATCGGTAAAGTTGTTGTACGACATGTCTTTTCCATGCAGCTGCTCGGCCTGCGCGAGTCCCGGCCAGGCGCCGGGGTCGCTGTAGAGCGCCGCCTGCTGGTGCGGGTTCTCGCCGTAGCGCAGCATCGCCGCGCGGCGCCAGCTGCGGCCGAACCACTGCGGGAACGTCGCCGGTGGATGTTCGGGCGCCAGGGTCGACTCCATCCAGCTCGCGACGGCGATGTCGTACTCCGCGGTGTGCTGAAATGCCAGGGACGCCAGCCTTTTGCGCTCGGCGAGGGTAAACCCGCCGCCGCGCGCCGCCGCAAGCACTCCGTCGTACCCGAGCGGGTCGGTGACCACCGCCACGCTGGGATGGTTCTTGGCGGCCGCGCGGATCATCGAAGGCCCGCCGATGTCGATCTGCTCGACGCATTCGTCGACCCCCGCACCGGATTCGACGGTCTGGCTGAACGGATACAAATTGACCACGACCAGTTCGAACCCCGCGATCCCGAGCTGCTCGAGGGCCGCTGCGTGCGCAGGTTTGCGAAGGTCAGCCAGCAGCCCGGCATGCACTTGCGGGTGCAGTGTCTTGACCCGGCCGTCGAGCACCTCGGGGAAGCCGGTCAGCGCCTCGATGGGTGTTACCGGAATCCCCTTGTCCGCAATGGCTTTCGCCGTTGATCCGGTCGAGACGATCTCGACGCCCTCGGCGACCAGTCCCTGCGCAAGGTCGATCAGCCCGGTCTTGTCGTAGACGCTGATCAACG
This sequence comes from Mycobacterium sp., assembly GCA_035569455.1. Classification (GTDB taxonomy): domain Bacteria; phylum Actinomycetota; class Actinomycetes; order Mycobacteriales; family Mycobacteriaceae; genus Mycobacterium. The sequence continues at coordinate 7,918 of DATMMZ010000283.1, forward strand.
CGCGGCGGATCGGTCTTCTTGCCTCGTCGGTGCTCATCCTATGGTTGCCTTTCTTCCGACCACCGTCACGCCGCCGGTCGCGATCGCGGCCACCACGTCCACCAACAGCTCTCGTTCCACGACCTTGATGCGTTCATGCAAAGTCTCTTCGTCATCGCCATCGAGCACCGGAACGGCTTGCTGGGCCAATATCGGCCCGGTGTCCGTACCGGCATCCACCAGGTGCACCGTACAGCCTGTGACCTTCACACCGTAGGCCAACGCGTCGGCCACTCCATGCGCACCGGCGAAGGCCGGCAGCAGCGCCGGATGAGTATTGAGAGTACGTCCATAGAATCGCAAAAGGAACTGTGGCCCAAGGATTTTCATAAACCCAGCGGAGACGATCAGGTCGGGCTTGTGGGCCGCGGTAGCGTCGGTGATGGCGGTGTCCCAGGCATCGCGGCTGGGGTGATCGGTGAGCCGGAAGGTAAAGGTCGGCAGTGATGCCGCCTTGGCGACCTCGATTGCCCGGCAGTCGCGGTCCACACCGACGGCGACGACCCGCGCCGGGTAGTCGCCACTGGCGGCGTCGATCAGTGAGCCCAGCAGTGAACCGGTGCCCGATGCCAGCACCACCACCCGCGCCGGTGCACTCGGGGGCACACGCAGCGGTTCCTGCACATCGCGAGCCTAGTACTGGGCGCTACGTCGACTCTGTGTCCAGGGCGGCCTCGTCGGGCGTGTCGTCTCTCCCAGCGCAACCTCGACGCCGTCAGCGCAGACTCGCCTCCGGCGGTTCCTCGGGCGTGGACGCGGCATCGTCGGGCGAGTCCTCGTCGGGTGAGTCCTCAGAGCCCTCACAGCGGTTGCCGCCGTCGTCCTCGCTGGGCACATGGTCCTCCGCAAAGTCCTCCGCAAAGTCGCGCGCCAACTCGTCGTCGGTAAGCAATGCTGGTTCGGCGTCGTATTCCGCCGCCGGCGGGGCGGGGGCGGGTTTGCGCCGTCTGCGACGACGCCTGATCCCGCCGGCCATCGCCACCGTCACCCAACCGACGACCGCGAACCAGAAGAACACACCGACCACCAAGGCGTCCTGGTCCACACCGACGTCGCCGAAATTGCCCAGCCGACCACTCCCGGCGTACGCGAGCAATGACATCACCAACGCCCCGGCGATCGCCGCGACGAGCAGCTTGGCCAGCGCCGGCACGACCGGTAGTGGATGCCGAGCGCATTGTTGCCCGACCGCCACGCCCGACGCCGCGCCGATAATCAGCAGGGCGACCCACACCGGCCCGAGTGGCGGCGTGGGAAGCGCTGCCAGCACGGGCAGTGCCGGGATATCGCCGCCGAAAACAGTGAACGAACTGAACGTCGCGAACCCAAGATGAGCACTGGACCCGACGGCGACCGCCGAGGTACCCACGATGACATTCGGCGCGTAAAGCGCCGACAGCACGGTCAGGCTGAGCTGGCCGAAGATGGAATCGGTGATCCCGTACAGCTCTTGCATTGTCGACCAGTGCACAACCAGCGACCCCGCCGTCACCAGCCCGGACAACCCGAACAACGCCAACACGCCGGCCGCTGCGGCACGCACGGAATCACCCAGCCAATTGGGCAGCGGCGAAGCCGCCAATGCCCGTCGACCCACCCGGGACCACACACCGATCGCGGCGCCGATGGCATGCACCACCAGCACACTGGTGAAAGCGCGCAGGGCGCTGGGTGTCTGCAGCTCGGTGATCACCGACGACGCGTCATGGATGACCGCCAGCGCGATGGCCGTCATCAGCAAGGGCCCGCCCAGCGACGACGCGACAACCCAGCGGACGACGAGCCACGACGAGGACACGGAGGTTGCTCGCGCCGTGCTGCGCGCGGTACCCCACACCATCAACATCACTGGCAGCAGCGGCATTACGCCGAGTTCGCGGCCGCCGATAGAGATCGGTACTTGATGCACGCCGAGCCACATACTGGCGATCGCGCCCAACGCGCCGGTCATGTCGCTGTTGGCGATCAGCAATTGAAGCAGCGTGACCGCGGCGATGACGACCAGTGCGACCACCGCCGGGCCGAACGCGACCCTAACGAGGTCACGCGCCTGGCGTGCGCCCGTTGCCCGATCGTCCTCCACCCGTGTCACTCTTGGCGCACGTGCCTGACTACGCGCGAGAGCGCCTGGTCAGGCCGGCGGCCCAGAAGGTGCTGACGGCGACTGTTGCTGGTCTTGGCCGAACTGCTGGCCCTCGCTGGGGTTTGCGTAATTGACCGGAGCCGAACCAGCCTGGGAATGGGCCCCGGTACCTCCGCTGACCGGTGGCGGCGGGCTGAAGCTGGGGAATCCGGTGGGTGGCGTGGATGGGCCCTGCTGCCCTGCCGGCTGTCCCGACTGCGCCGAGGGCTGCGGCCCCGTCTGCGGCGAGGGCTGGGCACTGAATCCGCCACTCGACGTGGTCGGAATCGCGGCCTGGGTTGGGATCGTGCTCTGGGTCGGCGCATACCTCTCGCCATAGCCGCCATACTGCGACCCATACTGCGGCGACTGCTGGCCGGGCGACTGGGGTGCCGTTTGCTGCTGCTGGCCCGGCTGACCGTAATACGGCTGTTGCCCGTACTGGCCGTACTGCCCGTACTGCCCGTACTGCGCGTAAGGGTCGTACTTGGGCCGTGGCGCCGGAGCGGTGACAACGCCCGACTCCAGCAGAAGCGCGGCAACGGCAGCGAAAGCTTGGAATACGCTGCATCCCAGCAGGGGCCACATCGCCCAGCCGATCGAGAAACCGGTGGGCGTGTTGATGATCTCCGAGACCACCATCAGCGCACCCAATACCGCGATCGCGGCGACTACCGCCGTGTACTTTTTGGCCTTCGGCAGCAGGCTCAGCCCGGCAAGCAACGCGGCCAGCACCGCAACCGCGACCGCGGTTCCGGCGTCACCGGCACGTCCACCGGCGGCCGGACCGAGGTCGGCGCTGAGGACAAACGTTGGGAAGAAGTTCAGGACGTACACCAACAGGCCGAGCAGCATGACCACGACGTTCAGGTAGAGCGGAAACTTGCTTTCAGAGTCATCTTTGGTGAACGAGGGTGTCGCGCCGGGGTAGGACCCGGCGGACTGCGCGGGTGAATATCCGGGACTACCGGGCGAGTAGGTCATGACTCCTCCTGTTGCTTCGCTGTGCACCCAAGGCGCACCGTTGCATGAACGCCGGGCAGCGCGTGCGTTGCGACGCGATTCGATCAACCACGCTAGCGCACGTTGGGATGTCCATGACCGACGCCGTCGGGGCGTCCGCCATTCTCGCTGGACCACCCGCTTGCCGACCGCAGGTAGAACACGTTCTAATTCTGTGCATGGATTACGGGCTTGTGCTTTTTACCAGTGACCGTGGCATCACCCCGGCGGCAGCCGCCAAACTCGCCGACGACCACGGCTTTCACACGTTCTACGTCCCAGAACACACCCATATCCCGGTCAAGCGCGAGGCGGCCCACCCGACGACGGGCGACGCATCGCTACCCGACGACCGCTATATGCGCACGCTTGACCCGTGGGTGAGCCTGGGCGCGGCGTGCGCGGTGACGTCGCGCGTCCGGCTGTCCACCGCGGTGGCGCTGCCGGTGGAACATGACCCAATCACGTTGGCGAAAAGCATCGCCACCCTGGACCATCTGTCCGGTGGCCGGGTCAGCCTCGGCGTCGGGTTCGGCTGGAACACCGACGAACTCGCCGACCACAACGTGCCGCCGGCACGGCGCCGCACCATGCTGCGCGAATACATCGAAGCGATGCGGGCGCTGTGGACACAAGAAGAGGCCGCCTACGACGGCGAATTCGTCAAGTTCGGCCCTAGCTGGGCCTGGCCCAAGCCGATGCAGCCACACATTCCGGTGCTCGTGGGCGCCGCTGGTACCGAGAAGAACTTCAAATGGATCGCCCGCAGCGCCGATGGTTGGATCACCACTCCGCGCGACTTCGACATAGACGAGCCGGTGAAGTTGCTGCAGGACACCTGGGCTGCCGCCGGCCGCGACGGGGCTCCGCAGATCGTGGCCCTGGACTTCAAACCCGTTCCCGAGAAGCTGGCCCGGTGGGCCGATCTCGGGGTGACCGAGGTGCTGTTCGGCATGCCGGACCGTTCCGAAGACGAGATCGCCAACTACGTAGAGCGGCTGGCCGGCAAGCTGGCCAGTTTCGTCTAGCGCGAGCTGGGGGCACGCCCCCAGCTCAGCAAGGGAAGCACCGATTCCCGTAATCGAAGGAGCGCACCCGGACCTCCCGTCGGAGGGGGTCGCCGTCGGTCAGCAGCGCGATCAATTCGTCGTCTTCGGTGGTCGACAAAAACCGGCCGTCGTCTGCGGCCAGGCGGCCGATGATGATCCCGGTCGGCCGTCCGGCGTCGCGGCGCACCGTGTAGGTCTCGATGACCGCCGGGCCGTCGGCCTTCTCGGTGACCGCCTGAGTGGGCCAACTGTCGACCTGCGCCTGCAACTGCGCGCTGCGATCCGGCCTCCATTCCACCGGTGTGGTGGAGTAAACACCGACCGAGTACTTGCTCATGATGCCGCCGTTGGCGCCGACGAGGCCGAATTGCCCTGGTGCGCTTCGCATTTGGGCCACCGTTTCGGCGACACCGTGCATCGAGTAATTGTTGCCGGCGCCACCGAAGAACGGCAGCCCACCTGTCAGGGTCAGACCGCGCGGATCATTGGGCGCGATTCCCATGCCGTCGCAAATGTTGAACACCGGTACGGGGAAGCAGCTGTACAGGTCGAAGGTGGCGACGTCGTCGACACCGATGCCGGCCATGGCCAGCGCCTCGCGCACCGCCATCACGGCCGATGGGGCGTGCCCGAGGTCCGGGCGCTGCAGCATGGCCTGTTCCTTCAGGTCGACGTGCCCGTGCAGGTACACCCAGTTCTCCTCGGGCACACGCAGGCGGCGCGCCGTCCCGACCGACATCAGCAGCGCGGCCGCACCCTGGTTCACCTGATCGCGGGCGACCAGCAGCCGCGGGTAGGGCTCCGAGATCATCCGGTTGCGCTCCGAGACAGAGATCAGCTCGTCGACGGTGCGTTCGACCGGCGCGGCGGCGAACGGATTGCCGGCAGCGACCTTGGTGAACGGCGCGAACAGCTCGCCCATCCGGCGCAGATACTCGGCCGGCCCCAGCCCGGTGCCAGCCCTTCGCGCATTCTCCAGCAACCCATACTGCGTCGGCGCATCGATCAGACCGTGGATGACGGTATAGCGCGAGACCAGTCCTCCCATGCCTTGACCGCGGTCTTCCAGGTCGCCGTCCACGGTCTCAGCGAAGTCCGGCTTGACTTCAGCTCGCGCGAAGTGTCGCAACGTCGACGTCGCGTCCGAGCCGAAGATCAGGGCGACCTCCGAGCGGCCCGCCGCGATCTCTGCGGCCAGCTCGCTGATCAGGTGCTGCGGGCCTTGACCGCCGACGATCTCGAGGAGGGCGCGACCGGGTTCGGCGCCGATCCGGTTGGCCACGGATCGCGGGTAATTGTTCGACCGTCCCAGCGGAGCGTTGGCGACCGGTCCAGAGATCTCGAATTGCCTGACGCCTGCGACGGTGTCGACGGCCGCCGACACCGACCCGAAGTCGGCACCGCAGTCCACCAGGGCGGCCCGGGCAGCGGCGGCGGCCAGCTCCACGGCTGACATCCCCCGGTAATCGGGGTCGTCGACACGCTCTGCGGCCTGGCCGACACCGACGACGACGGGCGCACGCGGGTCAAGGTTCATAGGGTCACTATCTACCGCGCGGCCGTTTCGGGCCTGAAGCCGGGGTGCGCCAACGGCATTCGGGCCAGTGCAACGATGCGGATCTTCGCGAAACCGAGAATGTCTTCCCGGATCTCGATAGCATCGTTAATTGCCCAACGCATCAATCTCGCGCCCCGTATGGGAGGTGCAGATGTCGTATCTCATCGCTGCGCCGGAGTATCTGGCGGCGGCGGCTTCGGATCTGGCGAATATCGCTTCTTCGATGAGCGCGGCAAATGCGGTGGCTATGACCCCGACGTCGGGAGTGCTGGCGGCGGGCGCGGATGAGGTCTCGGCCATGATCGCGGCGTTGTTCAGCACGCACGCGCAGGCCTATCAGGCGCTCAGTGAGCAGGCGGCGTCGTTCCACGCCCAGTTTGTGCAACTGATGACTGGCGGTGCGTCGGAGTATGCCCTCACCGAGGCCGCCAATGCCTCGCCTTTGCAGACCGTGGGGCAGGGTCTGCTCAATGCGGTGAGCACGCCCACCCAGGCGGCATTGGGGACCGGGGCGAATAGCCAGCCTGGCGGGATATTGGTTGGCAACGGCGGGGCCGGGGCGAACGCGCCACTAATGGCGGCGCAGGCGGCGGCAACTCCGGGGCCGGTGGGCTTTTCGGTGCCTGCGGGCCCGGCGACGCCGGCAGTGGCGGCACTGCCATCGGCGAGGCCGGCGGTAATGGGGGTGCTCGCGGGCTATTCGGGACCACCGGCGCCGGCGGCACTGGCGGGTTCGACGGCGGGGTCAGCCGGAGTGGCGGGGCTGGCGGGCAGTTCGGCGGCCCCAGCGGAAACAGCCGCGACGGCGGCCCCGGCTGCACTGGCACCGGTGGGGCCGGCGGCCCGGGCGGGGTCGGCGGTTCCGGCGGGCTCAGCGACGGCCCCCCAGCAACCGGCCGATAAGGCGGGGCCGGCGGCGTCGGCGCTGCCAGCAACAGACCCGTCGCAGGCGTTGGCGGTACCGGCGCGCTGATCGGCTCGGCAGCAGCCGATCGGCCAACCCCCCTTTACAGGGTGCTCAGGATCTCCCGGGCCAGTGCCGCTGTCTCCGACGGGGTCTTACCCACCTTGACGCCGGCGGCCTCCAGAGCCTCCTTCTTGGCCGCCGCGGTGCCCGACGAGCCGGACACAATGGCGCCCGCGTGGCCCATCGTCTTGCCCTCCGGAGCGGTGAATCCCGCCACATAACCCACGACGGGCTTGGAGACGTTGCCCTTGATGTAGTCGGCCGCGCGTTCCTCGGCGTCGCCGCCGATCTCACCGATCATCACGATCAGCTTGGTGTCGGGATCCTTCTCGAAGGCCTCGATGGCGTCGATGTGGGTGGTGCCGATCACCGGGTCGCCACCAATGCCGATCGAGGTGGTGAACCCGAAATCGCGCAATTCGAACATCATCTGATAGGTCAGGGTGCCCGACTTGGATACCAGCCCGACGGGGCCCGAGCCGGTGATGTTGGCCGGGGTGATGCCAACCAGCGCCTGGCCCGGGGTGATGATGCCGGGACAGTTCGGGCCGATGATGCGCGTCTTGCGGCCCTTATCGACGTTGTAGGCCCAGGCATAGGCGCTGTCCTGCACGGGGATTCCCTCGGTGATGACCACCAGCAGCGGGATTTCGGCGTCGATGGCCTCGATGATGGCGTCTTTGGCGAACTTCGGAGGCACGAAGATGATCGACACGTCGGCGCCGGTCTTTTCCATCGCCTCCGCGACACTCCCGAAGACCGGCAGCTTGATCAGCCTGCCTCCCTTGTCCTCGTGCGTGACGGTGGTGCCCGCCTTGCGTGCATTGACACCGCCGACGATCTGTGTGCCCGCCTTGAGCATTCGGGCGGTGTGCACGGTGGCCTCGCCGCCGGTGATGCCCTGGACGATGACCTTGTTGTCCTTGTTCAAAAAGATAGCCATGTCTCGTGGTCCTCTCAGGCGCTCGCCAGCTCGGCGGCCTTGTCGGCGGCCTCGTCCATCGTGGGCACCAACGTCACCAACGGGTGGTTGGCCTCGGCCAGGATGCGCCGGCCTTCGTCGACGTTGTTGCCATCGAGCCGCACCACCAGCGGCTTGTTGGCATCGTCGCCCAGGATTTCCAGCGCCTTGACGATCCCGGTGGCCACGGCGTCACACGAGGTAATGCCACCGAAGACGTTGACGAACACGCTCTTGACCTGTTTGTCGCCCAGAACGACGTCCAACCCGGCGGCCATCACCTCCGCGGACGCGCCGCCGCCAATGTCGAGGAAGTTGGCCGGCTTGACTCCCCCGTGCTTCTCACCGGCATAGGCGACGACGTCGAGGGTCGACATCACCAGACCCGCGCCGTTACCGATGATGCCGACCTGACCGTCGAGCTTGACGTAGTTGAGGTCGTGCTCCTTGGCCTTGAGCTCCAGCGGGTCGGTGGCGTCGCGGTCCTCGAACTCGGCGTGGCCGGGTTGCCGGAAGTCGGCGTTGGCATCCAGGGTTACCTTGCCGTCCAGCGCCAGGATCCGGTCGTCGGGGGTGCGCACCAGCGGGTTGACCTCGACCAGGGTGGCGTCTTCGCCGACGAAGAGATCCCACAGCTTGGAGATGGTCACCGCGGCGGCATCGAGCACCTCGGCCGGTAGGTGGCCCTGCTCGGCGATGGAACGAGCGGTCGCCAGGTCGACGCCTTTGACGGCGTCCACCGGGACCTTGGCCAGCCGGTCGGGTTTGGTGGCGGCCACTTCTTCGATCTCCATGCCGCCCTCCACCGAGCACATCGCGAGGTAGGTGCGGTTGGCGCGGTCGAGCAGGAAGGAGATGTAGTACTCCTCGGCGATGTCGCTGGCCTCGGCGACCAGCAGTTTCTTGACGATGTGACCCTTGATGTCCAGGCCGAGGATGTTCTTGGCGTGTTCGTACGCGTCTTCGGGAGTCGCGGCGTATTTGACGCCACCGGCCTTGCCGCGGCCGCCGATCTTGACCTGCGCCTTGACCATCACCGGGCGACCGATCTCGGTGGCGATCGCCTTAGCGCCCTCGGCGGTATCGGTCACCCGACCGGGAGTGCTGGGGACGTTGTGCTTGTCGAACAATTCTTTCGCTTGATACTCGAAAAGGTCCATGGGCTCACCGTCTTTGTGTCGGCCTATCGGTAGGCGGTGCCACACTCGGCAACTCGCACGGAGGAACTGTATCCACACGCCAAATTGCTGCGGACGCCGCATCCCACCCGTGGGGCACAGGCCACCGGATGTTAATTAATCCATAACGTGATCCAAATCACATTCTCGCCCGGATTCTGGCCCCGAGTTGCCAGCGCGATCCGTCAGCGGATAACGTCTCAGGGTCCAGATAACGTTATGGTCACGATCCGAGGACATTTCAGGTTGTCCCAGCACCGTCTCACCCGCTCGCGCGCCGCTGCAGGAACCGCTCGCCAAGCCCGTGAACGCTGGCTCCAACACAACCGCAACGAAGTCACCGAAATCCTGCCGCTCGACGGCTTCGGCGATCTCGATGACCTCTGCGATCTGGACCTCGATGAACTCGAATACGGCAACGTGAACTTCGAGGACTGCGCCTTCGACAACGAGGCGCAAGTGCTGCTGGCTCCCGAGCTCGACGATCTGCACGAGATCGACAACCTGGCCCCCGAATGGCTAGCCGCACCCGTCACTGAGGTCCTGGCCCGGGTGACCATCGAGCCAGACACCGACCTGCTTCCGGCGGGCAGGCGTGTCCTGGACCTCAGCGGTGCACCTCGGCGCCCGGCGCAACATCGCAGGGAGCCGACCAGCGCGGCCAAGGGTCGCCTGCTGATCTCGGCAATGGCCGCCGGCGCGGCGGCCGCGGCGGCGCACACGGCAACCAGCCACGCCGATACCCCGAAGACGGAGGCGGTGCTGACGGCGAGTTCGGCGATGCTCACCGGCGGCGCAAGTAACAACGAACCCCGGGGCGTTCAGGTCATCGCGGTCCAGCCGTCGGCGAACGCCGCGGTACACAACGAAGAGCTCGCCAAAGGCGCGGCCTTCGCCCAGGAGCGTGCTCAGCGCGAGGCGCGACTGCAGCAGCCGCTGTACGTGATGCCGACGAGGGGCATATTCACGTCGAACTTCGGGTACCGCTGGGGTGTGCTGCACGCCGGTATCGACCTGGCCAACTCAATCGGAACCCCGATCCTTGCGGTGTCCGACGGAGTCGTCATCGACGCCGGTCCGACCGCCGGCTACGGAATGTGGGTCAAGCTGCGTCACGCCGACGGCACGGTCACGCTGTACGGCCACGTCAACACCACGCTGGTCAGTGTCGGCCAGAGCGTGATGGCGGGCGATCAGATAGCCACTATGGGCAACCGAGGCAATTCGACCGGCCCCCATCTACATTTCGAGGTGTTGCTGGGCGGCTCCGAGCGCATTGACCCCGTGCCGTGGCTGGCCAAGCGGGGACTTTACGTCGGCAACTACACCGGTTGACCGGTGACCGCACCGAACGACCCCCCTGCTAACTCGCAACCGCCCGAGCCCGCGTCATCCGACGAAGCGCGGGCCCGGATCATCCGGCGCGCACCGACCGGACCAATTCCCGCAATAGCGGATTCGCAGACCACTCACATTCCGCCGCAACCACGCCCGGTGGCAGGCGCTACTCGTGTCGGCCGCCGGGGAGGTCTCGCAGGCGCAGGCTCGCCCACCGACCAACCGAGCTCCCGGACGGCCGTCGCCGCCTGCGCGGTCAGCATCATCAGCGGTTGGGCCACATCGGTGGTCGCCACCGACCTGATCGCCGGCTGGTGGAAGTCCGACCGACTGTTCTGCATCGCGGTCGCGTTTCTCGCCCTCGTCTTTGCACTGTCCACCGTCTCCGGCGTGATCATGCTGCTGCAGCGTCGGCCTATCGGGCGGTACCTCATCGTGGCCGGCGCGGCAGTTGCGTTGCTGACCTACGGCGGCGTATTCATCGCCGGCGCACGTGTCGCGTGGATCGTGCACGCCCTTCCGCTGCTGCCGCTCGCCAGCGTGGTGCTGGCGCTGCACCCGCGAACCAAACGCTGGCTGTCTGAGTGAGCGCCGCGGTCTAAAGTTTGCTGAGCGGGGCGTGGTTGTGCATCAGCTTCACCCGTCCTGAGCTGCCGAAGTCGATCAGCGACATCGCCGATTCGCCGACACCGGAGACCTCTTCAACCCGGCCCAGCCCGTACTTGTCGTGCGTCACGCGGTCGCCGGGCTCTAGCACCAGCAGTGGCCGCTTGCTCGCCCCCGAGCGGGTCGGCGCCGCGCGCGGCGTACCGAACCGACCGGCGCCACTCACCGGCGCACTGAACGAGGGAGCGGGGGCACTGCGCCGCCAGTCGATCAGCTCCTGCGGGATTTCGCGCAGAAAACGCGACTCGGGGTTGAGCATGGGCTGTCCCCACGAGGACCGGACGATGGCCCTGCTCACGTATAGCCGCTGGCGGGCCCGGGTGATGCCGACGTAGGCCAGTCGCCGCTCCTCGGAGAGTTCCGTGGGATCGTCCAGCGCCCGCATGTGCGGGAACATCCCGTCCTCCCATCCGGTGACAAACACCACCGGGAACTCCAAGCCCTTTGCGGTGTGCAACGTCATCAGCGTGACCACACCGGCGCTGTGTTCAGGGAGCTCGTCGGTGTCGGAAACCAGCGACACCCTTTCCAGAAACGCCGCCAGCACACCGGTGTCCGGCACATCTTCGTCCTGGGGCGTCCGCAACGATTCGTCCAGTGCCGCGGCGTTGGCCTGATCGGTACTGAATTCGTGTGCGACGCTGACGAGTTCGTTGAGGTTGTCCAGCCGGGCCAACTCCTGCGGATCGGTGGACGATTCCAGCTCCCTGCGGTATCCGCTGCGTTCCAGCACCGACTCGACCAGGTCACCGAGGTCGTCATCGAGGCGGCCACGCAGGTCGTCAAGCAGCTCGACGAAACTCGCGATCGCCTTCTCCCCACGGCTATTCAGCATCGGCACTTTGCCTTCGGCCGCGGCTTGGAGCGCGTCGGCGAAGCTGGAGCCGGTGTTCTCGGCGTACACCGAGACACAAGCCTCGGCACGATCGCCGATACCGCGGCGCGGCGTGTTGAGTATGCGCCGCATGCTGACCGCGTCTCCGGGGTTGTCCAGCACCCGCAGGTAGGCGACGATGTCGCGGATTTCCTTGCGCTCGTAAAAGCGCACTCCCCCAACGACTTTGTACGGAATTCCGGCGCGGATGAACACCTCTTCCAACGACCGCGACGAGTTGTTGGTGCGGTAGAAGACGGCCACATCGTTGTAGGTGATCTCGCCTCGCTCGGCGAGCGCATCGATCTCTTCGGCCACGAACCGGGCCTCGTCGTGCTCGTTGTCGGCGACGTATCCGACGATCAGCTCCCCGGCGCCGGCGTCGGTCCACAGCCGCTTCTCGCGCCGCCCCGAGTTGCGGGAGATGACCGAGTTGGCCGCCGAGAGGATGTTCTGCGTCGAGCGGTAGTTCTGTTCCAGCAGAATCGTTTTCGCATCGGGATAGTCGCGTTCGAAGTCCTCGATGTTGCGAATGGTGGCGCCGCGGAACGCGTAGATCGACTGATCGGCGTCGCCGACGACGCACAGCTCCGCCGGCGGCAGGTCATCGGGTGAATTCTCGGCGTCGCGACCGACCAATTCCCGCACCAGCACGTACTGGGCGTGGTTGGTGTCCTGGTATTCGTCGACCAGGACGTGGCGGAATCGCCGCCGGTAATACTGGGCGATCTGCGGGAAGGTCTGCAGGATCGCTACGGTCTCCCCAATCAGGTCGTCGAAGTCCAGCGCATTGGCCGCCCGCAGCCGCCGCTGGTATTCGCCGTAGACGGAGGCAACGGTGCGGCTCAGCTCGTCGGAGACATCCGACAGGTCAGTGACAGCCTGGTCGGGGTCGATCAACTCGTTCTTCAGGTTGGAGATTGCGTTGGCCAGCAGCCGCGGCGAGTACCGCTTGATGTCGAGCCCCATGTCCCGGCCGATCATCTGCAGCAGTCGTCGCGAATCGTCGGCGTCATAGATAGAAAAGTTCGAGTTGAGGCCTTCGATCAGTGACGCCTGGTTGCGCAGAATGCGCACGCACGTCGAGTGAAACGTCGACACCCACATCGCGCGGGCCCGGTTGCCAACCAGCCGCACCACGCGTGCGCGCATCTCAGCGGCGGCCTTGTTGGTGAACGTGATGGCCAGAATCTGACCGACACCGACGCCACGGGCTGCGATCAGGTATGCGATGCGCCGCGTCAACACCGCCGTCTTGCCCGAGCCCGCGCCCGCGACGATCAGCAACGGGGAGCCCTCATGCACCACCGCAAGGCGCTGTTGTGGGTTGAGCCCGTCGAGCAGTTGATCGGCTTCGGGGGCGGGCTTGGCGTCGGTGGCGTGCACAGTCATGTCTGTCCAAACTTACCGCCGCCCAGCGACGACTCCGACGTCACGCCACGCGCCCGAGTTGCCAACCGAGTCACAGCCGTCCCTTGAGTCACCGGAGGATCCCGGGTGGGTTTTTGCGCCGGCACGGCCATTAGTGGCACACTCGGTTCGTGCTCGACGCGCAGCTTCGATTTTTCTATGGGTACCCGCCAGCGGTGCCCGTGGTCTAGCTGCAATCGCAGAGCCCCGTGGTCCGCTTCCGGACTCGGGGCTCGTCTCTTGTGTGAGGCCCGATACCGGATGAGACCAGAACCCCCACATCACGAGAACGCGGAGTCAGCGGAGATGAACATCGAGATGGTCGATACCGAACAGGCGGCCAACATTGACGAGTTGCGCGAAGAGATCGACCGGTTGGACGCCGAGATCCTCGCCGCGGTGAAACGGCGCGCCGAAGTGTCCCAGGCGATCGGCAAGGTCCGAATGGCGTCCGGCGGCACCCGGCTGGTGCACAGCCGCGAAATGAAGGTGATCGAACGCTACAGCGAGCTCGGTCCCGACGGTAAGGACCTGGCGATGCTGCTATTACGTTTAGGCAGAGGACGACTCGGCCACTAAACGGTCACTACCGTCGTTACTTTCCGCCGATTTCCGCTTTGCTGCGGTAAATTGCGGCGGAAATGATTACGGCAGGAGCAGCTGGGCTTTCGCCATTACACCGGCTGATGTTCATATCAGCCGCAACGTTGCTCGCGCTGATCGCGGGAATCACTGGGTTGACCGGGCGTTCGGCGACCTCTTCCGCATGGTCCCGACACGGCCTGCCGATCGAGTACCTGATGGTGCCGTCGGTGTCGATGCAACGCCAGATCAAGGTGGAGTTTCAAGGCGGCGGCACGCATGCCGTGTACTTGCTCGACGGAATGCTCGCCCAGGACGACTACAACGGCTGGGACAAATTCACCTCGGCGTTCGACTGGTTCGATCAGTCAGGCCTGTCGGTCATCATGCCGACGGGAGGAATGGCCAGCTTCTATTCCGACTGGTACCGGCCGGCGACGGGTCATGGTCAGGTGCAGACCTACAAATGGGAAACCTTTCTGACCAACGAGCTGCCCGCCTGGCTGTCGGCAAACAAAGGCATCAGCCCCTCGGCCAACGCTGCGGTAGGTGTGTCGATGTCGGGGTCGGCGGCGCTCATCCTGGCGGCCAAACACCCACAGAATTTCATCTACGCAGCCTCCATGTCGGGCTTCCTCAACCTGTCCGCCGGACAGTGGCCATCGCTGGTGGGTGTCGCGATGATGGGCACCGGTGGCTACCGCTCCGAAGATATGTGGGGCCCGCCGACCGACCCGGCGTGGGCAAGCAACGATCCGACCGTCAATGTCGCCAAGCTCGTCGCCAACAACACCCGCGTCTGGGTGTATTGCGGCAACGGCACGCATGCGGCGGATTTGAGCGGCGACCAGCCGGGTGCCGGCATGCTGGAAAACGCGACGCGGTTGAGCAACAAGATTTTCCAGAGCAGGTACCTGGCCTACGGCGGGCGCAACGGCGTGTTCAACTTCTCCGATAGCGGCGGCCACACCTGGCAGTACTGGGGTCCGCAATTGCAGACCATGAAGCCCGATCTGCAGCGCGTGCTGGGCAGCGGCTAAGCCGACAATCTGGAAGCCTCAGCATCATGCCCAACCACGTCCTGATCACCGGTGGCACCGGGACCGTCGGCCGCGTCGTCGCTCAGCGTCTGCTCGACACCGGTGCGCAGGTGCGCATACTCAGCCGCGGGCGGCGTTCTCCAAGCGCAACCGGCCCAACGGGACGGGCCGAATACGTGGTTGGCGACGTGAAGACCGGCGAGGGCCTCGCCGAGGCGATCGCCGATGTCGACACCGTCGTGCACTGCGTCGACCCCGCGCACCACGTTGTCGACGCGGCGCTTCGGGCCGAGCGGCCCCACCTGGTGTACATCTCGATCGTCGGAGTCGACCGGCTACCGCTCGGCTACTACCGGCGCAAGCTCGCCGACGAACAGCTGATCAGCACTTCCGGGCTGCCCTGGACCGTGCTGCGGGCGACTCAGTTCCACGACCTCGTCGCGGTCATGCTGCGGGGCTTGGCCGCGCTACCGGTCATGATCGTCCCGGCTGGCTTCAGCTTCCAGCCCATCGATGTGCGTGACGTCGGTGTGCAGCTGGCCGCGCTTGCCCTGGCCGGGCCCGCTGGACGGGTGCCCGACATGGCCGGACCCGAAGTGTTGCCCATGGCCGATTTAGCGCGACGCTACTTGGCGGCGGTGGGCAAACGCCGTCCGGTCCTGCCGGTAGCGCTGCCCGGGCGCATCGCCCGCGGCTACCGAGCCGGCACCAACCTGGCCCCCGACCGCGCCGTGGGCACCATCCCGTTCGACCGGTACCTGCAGGAGCAGCTGGCCGCGGGCACCGTGCCCTACCGCGACGCGATTCGGTCCTACCTAAGGTTCCCGCGCCTCAGACGTACCCGGTGAACAGCAGTTGATGCGGCTGCCACTCTCCACCCGGCGGCACTAGGGTCAAACCATGACCTCCGTGCAATCCATCCCCGACATCACCGCCACCCCGGCGTGGGACGCCCTGCGCAGGCATCACGATGAGATCGGCCAAACCCACCTACGTCAGTTCTTCGCCGACGATCCCGACCGCGGTCGCGAGCTCACCCTCACGGTCGGTGACCTATACATCGACTACAGCAAACACCGCATCACCCGCGACACGCTGCGGCTGCTGATCGATCTGGCCCGGGCGGCGAACCTGGAAGAGCGCCGCGACCAGATGTTCTCCGGGGTACACATCAACACCTCGGAGGATCGCGCGGTGCTGCACACCGCGCTGCGGCTGCCCCGGGACGCCGAGCTGATCGTCGACGGCCAAAACGTTGTCGAGGACGTACACGCGGTGCTGGACGCGATGGGTGACTTCACCGACCGGCTGCGCAGCGGCGAATGGACCGGAGCCACCGGGAAGCGCATCAGCACCGTCGTCAACATCGGCATCGGCGGTTCAGACCTGGGTCCGGTGATGGTGTACCAGGCACTGCGCCACTATGCGGATGCGGGGATTTCGGCGCGCTTCGTCTCCAATGTCGATCCCGCCGACCTGATCGCCAAACTGGCCGGCTTGGACCCTGCCACAACGCTTTTCATCGTCGCCTCAAAGACGTTCTCCACGCTGGAGACACTGACCAACGCGACGGCCGCTCGCCGCTGGCTGACCAGCGCGCTCGGGGACGCTGCGGTGTCAAAGCATTTCGTCGCCGTCTCCACCAACAAGCGCCTGGTCGACAACTTCGGTATCGACACCGCCAACATGTTCGGGTTCTGGGATTGGGTCGGCGGACGCTATTCGGTCGATTCGGCGATCGGGCTTTCGCTGATGGCAGCGATCGGCCGGGAGGCCTTCGCCGACTTCCTGTCCGGATTCCACATCGTTGACGCACATTTCAAGACCGCACCGCTGGCGTCCAACGCGCCGGCGCTGCTTGGCCTGATCGGACTGTGGTACTCCAACTTCATGGATGCCCAATCGCGGGCCGTACTGCCGTATTCCAACGACTTGGCGCGTTTCGCGGCCTATCTGCAACAGCTGACGATGGAATCCAACGGCAAGTCGACGCGCGCCGACGGTTCGCCAGTGACCACGGACACCGGTGAAATCTATTGGGGTGAACCGGGAACCAACGGCCAGCACGCCTTCTATCAATTATTGCATCAGGGCACGCGGTTGGTGCCGGCCGATTTCATCGGCTTCAGTCAACCCCTCGATGATCTGCCCACCGTCGAAGGCACCGGCAGCATGCACGACCTGTTGATGAGTAATTTCTTCGCGCAGACCCAGGTGCTGGCGTTCGGCAAAACCGCGGAGGAAATCACTGCCGAAGGCACACCCTCAAACGTGGTGCCGCACAAGGTCATGCCCGGTAACCGGCCGTCGACCTCGATTCTGGCCAACCGGCTCACCCCGTCGGTGCTGGGCCAGCTGATCGCGCTCTACGAGCACCAGGTGTTCACCGAGGGTGTGATATGGGGTATCGACTCGTTCGACCAATGGGGTGTGGAGCTGGGCAAGACGCAGGCCAAGGCGCTGCTTCCGGTGATCACCGGTGACACCTCGCCCGCGCCGCAGTCGGACAGCTCGACCGACGCACTGGTACGTCGCTACCGGACCGAAAGAGGGCGTACCAGCTGACGTGTTCGCGAAGAGCGGGAACTGTCAGGCGAACCGCTTGGTCAGCGGGGGTGGCAGCACCCGCATCAGCTGCACCAGCGGGCCCCACGGCCACCACGGCACCACCGCCCGGCCGGGCTCGCGTTCGATGGCGTCGACGAGCGCCTTGACGCCAGTTTCGTTGTCCACCATGAATATTGTGCTCGCCGACTTGGCCGTCATCTCCGATTCGATGTAGCCCGGCTCGATCACCGAGATCTTGATGGGACCTTTTGCGTATTCGGCCCGCAGTGATTCGCCCAGCGAGCGCATTCCGGCTTTGCTTGCCGCGTAGGCGGCTTTGACGCCGGGGACCCCTTTGGCGGCGAGCACCGAGGAGATGAGCACCAGATGCCCCGAGCCGCTTTTGGTGAACATCTCCAGGGCCGTTTCGATTTGCACGAGGGCGGCCACCAGGTTGGTCTCGAGGGTCGCCTTGTTCGCCCACAGCTTGCCGGAGCCCAGCTTTGCGCCCTTGCCGATGCCGGCGTTGACGATGATGCGGTCGAGGCCGCCGAGCTCATCGCTGAGTTCGGCGAACACCTTCGGCACCTGTTCGTGGTCGTTGACGTCCAGCGCCGCGACCGCGATGCTGACCGCTGGATATTGTTGTGATAGTTCGGCTTTCAGCTCGTCGAGTCGGTCGGTTCGGCGGGCGCACAGTGCCAGGTCGCGGCCCTTGGCGGCGAAGGAACGCGCCATCCCGGCGCCCAGGCCGGAACTGGCACCCGTGATGAGGATCTTCTGGCGAGTCACCCCGGCAGCATATCGACTATTTCAGCAGTCGTGACATGCGCCGGTCGGCCAGCACCTTGCCGCCGGTCTGGCACGTCGGACAGTACTGAAAAGACTTGTCTGCGAACGACACTTCACGCACGGTGTCTCCGCACACCGGACACGGCAACCCGGTGCGGGCGTGCACCCGTAAGCCGGAGCGTTTCTCCCCTTTGAGCATGGCGGCCCCCTGGCCGACGGACCGGCTCACCGCATCCGTCAGCACCGAAATCATCGCGTCGTGCAGGGCCGTGAGCTGTTCGTCGGAGAGCTTGCCGGCCGTGGCAAACGGCGAGATCTTCGCGACGTGCAGGATTTCGTCGCTGTACGCGTTGCCGATGCCGGCGATCACCTTCTGGTCGGTGATGACGGTCTTGATCCGGCCGGTGTTGCCGGCCAGCAACCCGGCCAGGTCCTCGGGGCTGAGGTCCAGCGCATCCGGGCCGAGCGCGGCAATGCCCGGCACCTGCTTCGGGTCGTCGACCAACCACACCGCCAGCCGCTTCTGGGTGCCGGCCTCGGTGAGATCGAAGCCCGGTGCGCTGCCCGGGGTGCCCAGGTGCACGCGCAGCGCGATCGGACCCTTGCCGGGACGCAGCGGTGCGGCGGCCAGGTTGTCCGACCATCGCAACCAGCCCGCACGTGACAGATGGGCGATCAAGAACAGCTTGTCTGTCCGGAGTCCCAGGTACTTGCCCCACCGGTCGGCCCCAATGAGGGCCTGGCCGTGCAGGACGTTGATCGGGGGGTCGAAGGTTTTCAGCACGGACAACGCGCCGACGTCGACGCGACCGATCGTCAGACCGACGGCGTGGCGCCGCAAATGGTCGACCAGCGCTTCGATCTCCGGGAGTTCAGGCACGCGACCAGTCTGCCGATCGCAGCGGCGAAGTGTCCATCGCAGCGCGGGCCGGCGGCCGAATAAGCCTGCACACGGCTAACGGTCTGGGGCTTCATCGGAAGCCAGTCAGGCCGGCGCCGGCGTTGCCGCTGCTCCTGCCGGTGGCAAGGGAGCGCCCGCCTCGCTGTAAGCAGCGTTCCCGGCAAAGGCGCCGCCAGACCCGGCCTCGCCATAGTCCAAGGGGCGTGTCGGGCTAGGGGCACCGTTGCCGCTGTTACCGCGGATCCCGCCGTCTGCGCCATTGCCATAGAGCCTGCCGCCGTTAATGCCGTTGGCGCTGGCCCCGCTGACGCCGCCGAGCGGGGCGAATTGCGTGGCGCCGATGCTGCCCTCTTCAGTTCCGCCGAGCGTGCCCAGCGCGCCGTTCCCGAAAATCACCCCGCCGCGGCCACCGGCACCGCCGTCGTTGCCCGTGCCGACGAAACTGGCGCTGCCGCCGCCGTTGGCACCGAGCCCGCCGCTTGCGCTCTGGCCGTACAGCCACCCGCCGGCACCGCTCCCACCCCCGCTGCTACCGGCTTGACCGAGAGCACTGTTCACACCGGTTCCGGCCGGCGCGGGGCCGTAGAGAAACCCGCCCGGCGCGCCGGTGGCGGCGGGTGTGGGCGCACCGGCGCCGTTGCCGATCAGCGGGTGCCCGGTCATCGCCTGGGCGGGCGAGGTGACCGCGCCCAGCGCTGCCTGCCCGACGGACTGCATAGGCGAGGCATTGGCGGCCTCGGTGAGGGCATACTGCGACGCACCGCCATTCATCAGTTGCACAAACTGGGCGTGAAACGACGCCGCTTGCGCACTGAGCGCCTGATAGGCCTGCGCGTGCGTGCTGAACAACGCCGCGATCATGGCCGACACCTCATCCGCGCCCGCCGCCAGCACTCCCGACGTCGGGGTCATAGCCACCCCGTTTGCCACACTGAGCGAAGAAGCGATATTCGCCAAATCCGATGCCGCTGCCGCGACGTATTCCGGCGCCGCGATCACCCACGCCATTCACAACCTCCGCTGCCCCCGCCGATCGCCCGGTCAACACCGGATCGGTCGGGACGCAATCGTATCGTGACCTGGGCCACAAATCGCAGCTTCGGCGAAACCTTATCTCCGGCTTATCCTCGGGTTCGCCTGGCGACCACCCTTTCAGCGCCCGGGCCTCAACAAATAGGTATCCATGATCCAGCCGTGCCGAGCGCGTGCTTCGGCCCGCAGCTCCACGATCCGCGTCCCGACCTCGCCGATCGTGCCCGCCACCAGCAGCTCGTCGTCGGTGCCCAGGTAGGCGCCCCACCAGATCCGGGTATCGGCGGGGCACGCGCGAAACGAGCACTCGGCGTCCAGCATCACCACGGCCGAGCCGGACAGCCCGTGCGCTCGCAGCTGTCTGCCGGTGGTGATGAGAACCGGCTCACCGACCTCGTTGAGCGGGATGCGGTGCCGAGCCGTGAGCGCCTGCACCGCGGTGATACCAGGAATGACGTCGTATTCGATGTCGACCTCGGCCGCGACGGCGTCAAGGATGCGCAGCGTGCTGTCGTACAGCGACGGGTCACCCCAAGCCAGGAAGGCGCCCACGCCGTCGGGACCCAGTTCGGCGCGGATGGCCGTCGCCCAGACCCGCGCCCGCGCGGCGTGCCAGTCGGAAACCGTCTCGAGGTAGGCGCCATCTTGGAAGTTGGCGGCCCGCTTCGGGTCGGGGAGCTCGACGAATCGATACGCGGGCTCGCGAATGAATCGCGCGCAGATCTCCCGTCGCTGCGCCAGCAGGTCGCTCTTCGCCTCGCCTTTGTCCATCGCGAAGAACACGTCGGTCTCATTGAGCGCCTCGATCGCCTGGACTGTCATGTAGTCGGGGTCCCCGGCGCCGATGCCAATGACGTGGATATGCCGACTCACCCTGCCGTCCTTTCGAGTCGACGCGATGCCGGGCCCAGCCTATTGCCCACAGCGACCTGTGCCCGTCAACATAATTGAGGCCTCGAAGATCTAGTCGAGACCTCGGGTACCCGATACCATGGGTATTGACTACCGGTTGCGCTCTACCGTCTGAGCTCGAAGGGACACCGACGATGACCACTTCGGTGAGACCAGGTGGACCCAGTCGTGAAGAGTTCTCGGAGCGGTTGCTGAAAGGCTCGGTCAAGAAGTCTTATGAGCCCATCGTCGACATCGACTGGGACGCCCCCCTCGAACCGGACAAGTTCTATCTACCGCCGCGGCTCGTGTCCCTCTACGGCACC
>DATMMZ010000284.1:0-4288 GCA_035569455.1 Mycobacterium sp.
GGTCTGGCCGAGGACGGCACTGATGAACGGTCGTCAGTCGACCGGGCCGAGGCCGCCGCCCGGGAATTGGTCGCGGCGCTGCAGGCCAACGGCTGGGACCCCGACGCCGCCGAACGGCTCACCGACAACGCCGACGTGGCGGCGGTGCTGCGGTTCGCCGCCACCGAGGTGGTGCCTCGGCTCGCCGGCACGGCGTCCGAAATCGAGCAGGTATTAAGAGCTTTGGACGGCCGGTTTATCCCGGCCGGCCCTTCGGGGTCGCCGTTGCGTGGCCTGGTCAACGTGCTGCCGACCGGGCGCAACTTCTACTCCGTCGACCCCAAGGCGATACCGTCCCGGTTGGCGTGGGAAGCCGGCGTCGCACTGGCGGACTCACTACTGGCGCGCTACCGGGACGACCACGGACGGTGGCCCCAGTCGGTCGGCCTGTCGGTGTGGGGCACCTCGGCGATGCGCACCGCGGGCGATGACATCGCCGAAGTGCTTGCGCTGCTGGGCGTTCGGCCGGTCTGGGACGACGCGTCACGGCGGGTCGTCGGCCTGACGCCGATTCCGATGGCCGAGCTGGGCCGCCCGCGGATCGACGTGGCCGTAAGGATCTCCGGGTTTTTCCGCGACGCGTTCCCGCACGTCGTGACCATGCTCGACGACGCGGTGCGGTTGGTGGCCGACCTCAACGAGCCCGCCGACGACAATTACGTGCGCGCGCACGCACAAGCTGACATGGCCCAGCACGGCGACGAACGCCGCTCCACCACAAGAATTTTCGGTTCCAAACCGGGAACCTACGGTGCCGGCCTACTGCAGTTGATCGACAGCCGAAACTGGCGTGACGACGCCGACCTCGCGCAGGTGTACACCGCGTGGGGCGGATTCGCCTATGGACGCGACCTGGACGGACGCGAGGCGGTCGACGATATGAACCGCCAGTACCGGCGCATCGCGGTGGCCGCCAAAAACACCGACACCCGCGAACACGACATCGCCGACTCCGACGACTACTTCCAATACCACGGCGGCATGGTGGCCACGGTGCGGGCGCTCACCGGCCAGGCGCCCGCCGCCTACATCGGCGACAACACGAGGCCCGACGCAATCCGCACCCGCACGCTGTCGGAGGAAACCACCCGGGTGTTTCGCGCCCGCGTCGTCAATCCCCGCTGGATGGCCGCGATGCGCCGGCACGGCTACAAGGGGGCTTTCGAGATGGCGGCGACGGTCGACTACCTGTTCGGCTATGACGCCACAACCGGGGTGATGGCCGACTGGATGTACGAACAACTCAGCGAGCGCTACGTGCTGGACCCCGAGAACCGGAAATTCATGGCGGAGTCCAACCCGTGGGCGCTGCACGGCATGGCCGAACGGCTGCTGGAGGCGGCCAGCCGCGGTATGTGGGCCGAGCCGGAACCAGACACCCTCGACGGCTTGCGCCAGGCGCTGCTGGAAACCGAGGGTGACCTCGAGGGCTAGTTCCCTGTTCGCCGGTAGGAGCCAGCCCTTAGATGAAGTCCGATCCGCCGTCCACGTTTACCGTGGCGCCGGTGACGTAGCCGTTTCGCCGGGACGCCAAATAGGCGGTGATGGAAGCGACCTCTTCGGGGAGTCCGGCGCGGCCGAGGTCGCAGGGCTGGTGAAAGTTGTTGTCGATCCAGGTCATTACATCGTGCGGGTCGGTGGCGTCGAGGCCGGCCGCGGCTAGGATGTCGTTCAGCTGTTCGGTGAAGCTGGCGGTCACGATCGTCCCGGGGCATACGCAGTTAACCAGGATGCCGTCCTTGGCCAGGCTTTTGGACAGGTTCTTGGTAACGCTCGCCAATGCGGCCTTCGACGCCGTGTAGGCGACGATGCGCGGGTTCTGTCGCTGGATGGAGTGCGCGGACAGGGTCACGACCCGGGCCCAATCCGCGGAGCGCAGCAGTGGCAACGAGGCGCGGATCGATCGCACCGCCGACATTGTGCCGAGTGCGAACGCTGCGTCCCATTGCGTGTCATCCATCTGCTCGAAATAGCCGTCGCCCGGCCCGATCGTGTGCACCAGGGCATTGAGTTGGCCCCAACGCTCGGTGACTGCGGCGAAGCCATCGGCGATGGATCGAGCATCAGCCATATCCACGCTGATCCCCACGGCGTCCGAAGCGCCGGCCTCGCGAATTGATGTCACAGCGGCGTCGAGCGCTCCCTGGCCCCTGGCCATCACCGCCACGCCGGCCCCTTCGGCCGCCAGGGTTTGGGCGATGGCCAGTCCCATCCCCTTGCTGCCGCCGGTGACGACGGCTGTCGATCCGGCGAAACCCAGATCCATCGGTACCTCCCTTGGTCAGTTGTAGGAGCAAATCTGGGCGATCGCTTCCGGTGTCGCGCCCAGGCCGCGCAAGCAGAAACGCAGAATGCGCTGGCGGAGATGGTCGCGGTCGCAATCGGCGGTCGTCCATTGCCGGTCGATGGCCGCCCACACCACCCCGTGGATGAACTCCGCGTCGGTGAGCGGATCGATGCCGTGGAACACCCCGCGCTGCAGGCCGCGCTTGAGCGCTTCGCTGAGCGGCTCGAGCATCTCCGCGTATGCGGGTTGAACCAGACCCGGGGAGGCCAACGTTTGCGATTGGGCCTCCAGTGACAGGCGCCGCAAATCGGATCTGATGTTGTCGTCGAACGCCAAGTCGAGTCGCCCGTCGATCCACACCGCCACCGCTTCGACCTCCGTAGTGGCAGAAGCCATTCGGCGACGCAGACGCCGCTTCTCTACGCGCGCTGTCTCCAGGAAGACCGCGGCAACCAGTTCGTCTTTGGAGCCGAAATGCCGGTAGAACGCCCGGGTACTCAATCCGGCTCTTTGCAGGACGGCGGCGATGCCGAGTCCTTGGACCCCCTGCTCGCGCAGAATCGTTGACGCGGCGGCCAGGATCTCGCGGCGTACCGTCGGGTCCGGGCTCAGTTTGTCGCGTCGCCGCGTACGAGGAGCGCTCACGCGGTCAGGCAGTCGCATCGTAGGCGGCGAGGTAGTCATCAAACCGCTCGCGAACACCTTCGGGCGTCAATCCGTAGTCGGCCAGGTCATATTCGTGCGCACCACGAGAGCCAGGTCTATGGCCCTGCGCCCACTGCGTGACCGAATGCAAGGTGGCATCGGTGAAGCTCAAGCCCAGTGACTCGTAACTGGTTTGCAGGGTGTGTACCGGGTCAGTTTGCAAATCGGCGAAGGAGACGTCGGCGAACCGGTCGTCGCCCACCCGGTTGCGGAATTCCATTGCCCGCCGGACCGCCTCAACCCAGCTGTCGACTTGCTCGGCGCCTAATTCCTTGGCGTCGTTGCAGTCGCTGCTCCAGCTGCGCACGTACTGGATAAGGCTACACACCGAACCCATCACCTTAGCCGGATCACGGTGGCTCCAAAGAAATTTCGCGTTCGGGTATGCCTCGACGAGCGCGTCGAGGGCGAACATGTGTACAGGCGTCTTGAGGTGCCACAGCACCGGAGGGCAATGCCATTGCAGCAGCTTGAGGGCTCGCCGGTGAAAGGTGTAAGTCCCGCGCATGTCGCAGTCCATCAGCCACGCCAGATACCCGGGTGCGCGCACGACGCCATCGAAGTGGAACGTACGGAAACTCATACCCATCAGGTCCTGGCATTCGGTCGGTGCCGTCGCCTCGGAGTTGTGCATCGTTTTCATCAACGGGAACATGTCGTCGAGCATCTTCAGGCCGGCCTCGGCCTGTGCGATCCGCGGATCGGTGTGTTGGGTGGCGGCCTCCGGCGGCGGGGTCGGTGCTTGGGATTCCCAGGTCCGGAGTGACCGGAACTGCGGATCGGCAGCCACCAGCTGGCTCAGTGCCGTAGTCCCGGTGCGGGGCAAGCCGATCACAAAGACGGGGCCGCCGATCACCTGGTCATCGATCTCGGGGTGCTGGCGATAGGTGTCCTCGATCTTGAGGCGTTGAATCAAGGCGTTGCTGATGGTGGCGTGCTGAATGACCCGGCCCATGTCGTTGAGGTCTGCCTCGGCGTTCAGCGTCGCGACGATGCGCTCAAGTCCCTCGCGATAGTAGGGCGAACCGAAATTTTCGAGACCGGTTGCGGCGCAAGCGCCGTCCTCCAACTCGTCGGCATTGAACGTCATTGTCCGAACCTTTGCCGCACCGCACGACGCCGCGCCGTAAGGATGGATGCCCGCTCTTCGGCGGTGACCGTCGTTGTGTCCGCCGGCAACTCGGCATGAATGTCGTCGAACGGCACGACTCGCGCCGTCGGTGTGGGTGCCGTTTTGGTCCGCACGCAGCGCAGGAT
>DATMMZ010000285.1:0-94874 GCA_035569455.1 Mycobacterium sp.
ATGGAACTGGTACGTCGTGCAGTGAGAGCTCGAGCGTGCCCTGCGACGTCACCAACGAACGCAGTTCCAGCGCATTGTCAGGCAAATCTGCAGTCATCGGGGTGCCTCGTTCCTGTTGTGGATGTGTCTTTGACCATATGAACTCGCCACGCAGTCACAGATCTTCCCCGCCGTCGGCGCGGACGTTACCGCATGGCAAGCTGGCCGCGGACGCGCGGCGCGCTGCAACTCGCGGTGATGGCGACGCAGGGCGCCCCGTAGCTGAGGTTCGGCCTCGGCCCGGTCGGCGGACACATCCCAGTGGGGGCGACGCCACGCTCCTACCACGTCAGGCCTGTCTGTCCTTCACACGTGATGCCGATGAAACGCATGAACGCCAACCAACGGCCGCAGGGAGGTTACGAACCAAACACCGGGTGATCAGGATCCAACCACCGCGACATGCGGCGACCTCACCATGACACTGACCGCGAGTCTAGGAGTAGAAATAATGAGTGCCTGAACTGAAACTCGGATACAAAGCATCTGCCGAACAATTCCCACCGCGCGAGCTCGTCGAACTTGCCGTCGCCGCCGAAGCGCACGGCATGGACAGCGCCACCGTCAGTGACCATTTCCAGCCGTGGCGCCACAAGGGCGGGCACGCGCCGTTCTCGCTGTCCTGGATGACCGCCGTCGGCGAACGGACCAAAAGGATTGTGCTGGGCACCTCGGTGCTCACCCCGACCTTCCGCTATAACCCCGCCGTCATCGCACAGGCCTTCGCCACCATGGCGTGCCTGTACCCAAACCGGATCTTCCTCGGCGTCGGCACCGGTGAGGCCCTGAACGAGATCGCCACCGGGTATGAGGGCGAGTGGCCGGAGTTCAAGGAGCGGTTTGCCCGGCTGCGCGAATCGGTGCGACTGATGCGGGAGCTGTGGCGCGGCGACCGCGTCGACTTCGACGGGGATTACTACCACCTCAAGGGCGCCTCGATCTACGACGTGCCCGAAGGCGGGGTGCCCATCTACATCGCCGCCGGCGGCGCAGTGGTGGCCAAGTATGCCGGCCGCGCCGGCGACGGCTTCATCTGCACGTCCGGCAAGGGCGAGGAGTTGTACACCGAAAAGCTGATGCCCGCCGTCCTCGAGGGTGCGGCGGCCGCCAATCGCAACGCCGACGACATCGACAAGATGATCGAAATCAAAATGTCCTACGACCCCGACCCCGAGCTTGCCCGTGAGAACACCCGGTTCTGGGCGCCGCTGTCCCTGACCGCGGAGCAGAAGCACAGCATCGACGACCCGATCGAGATGGAGAAGGCGGCCGACGCACTGCCGATCGAACAGATCACCAAACGCTGGATCGTGTCGTCGGATCCCGACGAGGCCGTCGAAAAGGTTGGCCAATACGTAACGTGGGGCCTTAACCATCTGGTATTCCATGCGCCCGGTCACGACCAGCGCCGCTTCCTGGGGCTATTTGAGAAGGATCTGGCACCCAGACTGCGGCGGCTGGGCTGAAGGGCGGGCGGGTGCCTGCCCGTTCCGCCACTGCTGAGACCGCTGCCATCTACATCGCTGCGCCCGAACCGGCGTCGGGCAAGGCGACGATCGCGCTGGGGCTGCTGCACCGGCTGGCCGCGAGGGTCGCCAAAGTCGGTGTGTTCCGGCCAATCACACGCTTCGACGGCGATCGCAAGCGCGGCGAAGCCGGGCGCGGCGGGTCGCCGCATGTCTCCGGTGAGGACCGCGACTACATCCTGGAACTACTGCTGGAACACACCACGGCGGGCCTGCCGTACGAGCAGTGCGTCGGCGTGACCTACCAACAGCTGCACGCCGACACCGACGCCGCGATCACCGACATCGTCACCTCCTATCACGAGATGGCCGGCGCGTGCGACGCGGTGGTGATCGTCGGCAGCGATTACTCGGATCTAGGAGGGGCCACCACCCCCGCTGAGCTCTCGGTCAATGCCCGGATCGCGGTCAACCTCGGTGCGCCGGTGTTATTGGCGGTGAGCGCCAAGGGCCGCAGCGCCGATGAGGTGGCCGGTGTCGTCGCGCTCTGTCTGGCAGAGCTGTCGGCCCAGCACGCTCACACCGCGGCGGTGGTGGCCAACCGGTGCGCGCCGGCCGAGCTCGCGGCCGTTTCCGAGGCTGTGCACATGTTTTCGGCACGCAGCTACGTGCTGCCCGAACAGCCGCTGCTGTCGTCGCCGACGGTGAGCGAATTGGCCAAGGCCGTCAACGGGACGCCGATCAGCGGTGATGCCGACCTGGCCGAACGTGAGGTCACCGGCGTGCTGGTCGCCGGGATGACCGCCGACCACGTCCTGGAACGGCTGCGTGACGGCATGGCGGTCATTACTCCGGGCGACCGCTCGGACGTGGTGCTTGCCGTCGCCAGCGCCCATGCTGCCCAGGGATTTCCGGCCCTGTCATGCATCATCCTCAACGGCGGGTTCACGCTGCATCCGTCGATCGCGGCCCTGGTCGCCGGCCTGCGGCTGCGGCTGCCCATCATCACCACCACGCTGGGCACCTACGAGACGGCCAGCGCGGCCGCCTCGGCCCGCGGGCGACTCATGGCGACCTCGCAGCGCAAGATCGATACCGCGCTGGAACTGATGGACCGCTATGTCGATATGGCGGATCTGCTGACGCAGCTTGCCATCCCGATCCCGACCGTTCTCACGCCGCAAATGTTCACCCACCGCTTGCAGCAGCAGGCCCGTTCGGATCGTAAGCACATTGTCCTTCCCGAAGGCGACGACGATCGTATCCTCAAATCTGCCGGACGCCTGCTTCAGCACGGTGTCGCCGACCTGACCATCCTGGGCGACGAAGCCCAAATCCGGTTGCGTTCAGCCGAACTCGGATTGGACTTGGGCGGGGCGAAGGTTATCGACCCGCGCGCCAGGGAATTGCGGTATCAGTTCGCCGACCAGTATGCGGAATTGCGCAAGGCGAAGGGAATCAGCGTCGAGCAGGCGCGTGAGATTATGTACGACGTCTCATATTTCGGCACCATGCTGGTGTACAACGGCATGGTCGACGGCATGGTGTCCGGCGCTGCGCACACCACGGCACACACGGTTCGACCGGCGTTTGAAATCATCAGAACTGTTCCGGGCGTCTCGACGGTGTCCAGCGTTTTCCTGATGTGCCTGCCCGATCGGGTGCTGGCATACGGTGACTGCGCGATCGTCCCGAACCCGACACCGGAACAGCTCGCCGATATCGCGATCTGCTCGGCGCGCACCGCGGCCGAGTTCGGCGTCGAGCCGCGGGTGGCCATGCTGTCTTACTCCACCGGCGAATCCGGCACCGGGGCCGACGTAGACAAGGTCAGGGCCGCAACGGAGTTGGTGCGTGCCCGGGATCCGCAGCTGCCGGTCGAGGGTCCCATACAGTACGACGCCGCGGTAGATCCGTCGGTCGCGGCCACCAAGATGCATGATTCGCCGGTGGCCGGTCGCGCGACGGTGCTGATCTTTCCCGACCTCAACACCGGTAACAATACCTACAAGGCGGTGCAGCGCAGCGCCGGGGCGATCGCGATTGGCCCGGTGCTCCAAGGTTTGCGTAAGCCGGTGAACGATCTGTCCCGAGGCGCGCTGGTCGAAGACATCGTCAACACCGTCGCCATCACCGCGATCCAGGCGCAGGGCGCAGGGTAGTGTCGATGAGCGCTGATGGTGCGAACCGTCTTGTGCTGGTTATCAACTCCGGCTCGTCGTCGCTTAAATTCCAGCTGGTCGAGCCCGCTTCCGGTATCTCACGCGCTTCCGGCATTGTGGAGCGGATCGGAGAAGCGTCGTCAGCGGTCGCGGACCACGAGGCGGCGCTGCGGCGCGCGTTCGACGAGCTGGCCGATGCCGGTATCGAGCTGAAGACTGTCGGTCTGACGGCGGTTGGGCATCGGGTGGTCCACGGCGGCAGGCAGTTTCATCGGCCGACGCTCCTGGACGACGCGGTGGTCGCGGAGCTCGAGGGGCTGTCGGAACTGGCCCCGCTGCACAACCCACCCTCGGTCAAGGGAATTGAGGTGGCGCGCAAGCTGCTGCCCGATGTTCCGCACGTCGCGGTGTTCGACACGGCATTTTTCTACGACTTACCGCCAGCGGCCGCCACCTATGCCATCGAGCGTGGGTTGGCCGAGCGGTGGCAGATCCGCCGCTATGGCTTTCATGGCACCTCGCATCGGTACGTGAGCGAGCAGGCCGCCGCCTTCCTGGATCGGCCGCTGAATAGCCTGAATCAGATTGTGCTGCATCTGGGTAACGGTGCCTCGGCTTCGGCGATCGCCGGCGGCCGGCCGGTCGACACGTCGATGGGCTTGACGCCGCTGGAGGGCCTGGTAATGGGCACTCGTAGCGGTGACATCGACCCCAGCGTCGTCAGCTACCTGTGGCGGCGCGCGGAGATGGGTGTGGCCGAGATCGAGTCCACGCTCAACCAACGCTCGGGAGTGTTGGGCCTGGCCGGGGAGCGCGATTTTCGTCGGCTGCATCAGATGATCGAGTCAGGCGACAGCGCGGCACAATTGGCCTACGACGTGTTCATTCACCGGCTGCGCAAGTACATCGGTGCCTACCTGGCCGTGCTGGGGCATACCGATGTGGTGAGCTTCACCGCCGGGATCGGCGAGAACGATGCGCTGATGCGCAGGGATGCCTCGGCCGGGATGGGGGAGCTCGGTATCATGCTCGACGAGGACCGCAATCTCGCCCCCGAAACGAGGGCGCGGCGGATTTCAGGAGACGATTCGCCCATCGCGGTGCTGGTGGTACCGACCAATGAAGAACTGGCCATCGCGCGCGACTGCGTGCGCCTGCTGGCGGATCTATAGGAAGGCCAGGCTGGTGCGGCCCGTTCCGACCGACGGTGAGGGATCGGTCCCGACGGTGCGCGACAGCAGTTCGTAATAGACGTCGCGAAAGTCTGTGGTGAACTTCAGGTCTCCGTGGTCCAAGTTGGTCAGACTTGGCTCATCGCCATAGAAGCCGCCTTTGACGGGGACACCGGCGACAAAGATCGGCCCGGCGGTACCGTGATCGGTGCCCTGGGAGGCGTTGGCGACCACCCTGCGCCCGAATTCCGAATACGTCATCAAGACGACGTTGCGGCCGCAGCGATCACCGGCCATCTGTTGCAGGAACGGGGTCACGGCCTCGTCCAATGTCTGCAGCAGACGCTGCTGGGTTGCGCGTTCGTTGGCGTGCGTATCGAAACCGCCCAGTTGCACCGTGTAAACCCGTGTCGGGACGCGGGCCCGCACCGCGCTGGCCACCACACTCAGCTGGGTCGCCAGCGAATTGCGGTCATTTTCAACAGGTTTGTCGGCCGATTTGACGGACGCAAACGTCGCGTTGGTGGTGCGCGCGGCGCGATAGGCCTTGCACACGGCGGCCATCGCCGGGGTGTCGCTGGGGTCGTCGGTGCCCAGCGCGTCCATGATCGTGTCGAACCTGTCCGCCTGGACGGCTGGTATCTGAGCCATCGAAAGTGCTGCCGCCGTGTACGTTTCGCCAACTGCGAGCACGGGAAGGACGGGTCCGATGTTGACCGCACGCAGCGGGTCGTCGCCGGTGGCGTCGAGCCAGCGCCCGATCCAGCCGGTTGGAACGGGTTGGGCGGGTGACGCGGTCTGCCAGATATCCATGGACCGGAAGTGGCTGTGGTCGGGCTGTGGATAGCCCACTCCGCGCACGATCGCGAGTTGCCGCTGACTCCACAGTTGGGCCAGACCCTTCATCGCCGGGTTGAGGCCCAGGTGCTCGTCCAGGTGCAATACCTCCCCCGGGGCGTAGGCAAGTTCCGGCCGAGCATCATGATAAGCGTTGTCGACGTAGGGAATCAGGGTGTTGATCCCGTCGTTGCCGCCGTACAGCGTGACGATCACCAGCACTCCCGCGTTGTCAGCCAGCGGCCGGTCTTGGGCCGCGCGCATCAGGTCGTGCCAACTGACCGCCACCGTCCCGGACAGCAGGCCGACCGCGCCGACGCCCGCGCTGGCGATCAGGAACCTGCGGCGATTGATGTCGGACATGGCTATCTCGCTACGACGTCAGGTATTCGGGGGTGTTGACGGCGGCCGCGACCAACTGCGGCGGTTTATGCACCAGCGGTTCGAGGGCGTCGGCGGTGCGGTCCGACCAGAACCCGACCCCGATCAGGTAGCCGACCGCGTCGATGCGGTCGCCGGGCGCGGTGCTCTCGATGCCGGACAGGTCGCCGGCGTGTGCCATGCGGCTCGCGGTGTGCAGCCGAGCTTGGGCGCTGGCGGTGGACAGCCATACCTGGCCGTGCGGCCAGCCGCCGACGCTGGGTGGGTAGAACGGCCGTTGACCGAGCGCTCTCAAGGTCGCTTCGGCCATCTTCAGCTGCGCGGGGTTGCTGACGGGAACCCGGAGTGCCCGCATCACGCCGACCAGCCATTCGATCGGGGTGTTGACGACTGCGGCCCGGCTGCCGGTGAATTCGTCGTCGGTGAGGATGGCCCGGGTGAGCGCTCGCAGGTTGCGACCCGGGCCGTAAGCGGAGACGAGCCGGTCAAGTGCCTGAGGTGACGGCGGCTCGTCGGAAGCCAATTGCTGCCACAGACGTCCTGCCACGTATTCCGCCGACTTGGGCTGCGCCAGCACGGCGTCGCAGAAGCCGGCGGCGTCGAAATTGCCGGTGCGGCCAAACAACGTCTTGGTCGTAGAGTCATGGCGTTTGGGGGCCAGCGAGGTCTGGCCGTCGGCGGCGATGACCCATCCGGTCAGTGCTCGGGCCCCGGCGCGCACGTCGTTTTCGGTGTAGCCGTTGCCGTGGCCCAATGCGAACAGCTCCATGAATTCGCGAGCGAGGTTTTCATTGGGGGCCTTGGCGGTATTGGTCTGCCCGTCCAGCCAGCGCAACATCGCCGCGTCGGCCAGCATCGAGTACGCCAGGTTGCGGAAATCGCCCAGCGACAGGGTGCGCAGCTTCTGGTTCTGCGCGGCCATGTAGGCCGCCACCCGAACCTTCTGCGTGGACGTGGCAAAGTGGTTGTGCCACAACAGCGTTAACTTTTCGTGAACCGGCTGCTGGACCGCGACCATCCGCCTCACCCACCAGCCCGACAGTATGCCCGCTTGCTCGGCCAGTTGGTGGCCGAACTGTTTGCGGGCCACTGGCGTCGCGCCTTTGCCGGGGGCGCGCGGCGGATCCAGGCTGGGCATCGGGGTGGCGACCGCGCCCGGGTCGGCGTCGGGATTCGCGCCCAGCATGGCGTCGACGTAGGCCGGCCAGTCCCGGGTGACCACCGCATCGACCTCGGGGCCAGTCACCCCGAACCCGGACCGCCGCAGGACGCGGGCCGTTGCCACCCACTGTGCGGACTGCCCCGGCATGACTTAACTGTGGCCGAGTTTCCTTGCGATTTCCTTGCGTCGCTGACAGGCGGCTTGGCATAGCAGCCTGTGGATAGACGGAATCGCAGCCGGTGATCGAGTTGCGAGTCTTCCCGGCATGGAGCAGCCTTTTATCGGTAGTGAAGCATTGGGGTGCGGCGCGCTAAGTTGGCACCAGTTGCGCACCCAATATCGCGCGGTATTTCCGAATGTCTATCTCTCGAATGGGATCGAGCCGTCCCTGCAGCAGCGGATTACTGCCGCCTGGCTATGGTCGGATCGCGAGGGGACTATAGCCGGAGCAGCGGCCGCAGCCCTGCACGGCGCTAAGTGGATTGCCGATGACATTGTGGTGGAGTTGGTCCACTCCAACCCGCGGTCGCCGCGGGGTGTGTTAACGCGCCGCGATGTGTTGTTCTACGGCGAGACTCAGGCCATCGACGGATGCGAGGTCACCACGCCGGCGCGCATAGCGTTCGACATCGGTCGGCGCGGAGCGCGACGCTTGGCGGTCGCCCGCCTGGACGCGCTCGCACGGGCGACCGATTTCAAGGTCGACGACGTCTTGGGCGTCGCGAAGTGTCATCCCGGGTCGCGGGGGTTGCGGCAATTGGAGGCGGTGCTGGAGTTGGTCGATGCGGGCGCGGAGTCGCCTCAGGAGAGCTACCTTCGACTCCTGCTCGTCGAGGGGGGCTTGCCTCGGCCGCAAACCCAGATAGCGGTGCTGGGAACGGATGGTTTCCCGATCGCGTACCTCGACATGGGCTGGCTCGATCGCATGGTGGCCGTCGAATATGACGGCGACCAACATCGAACGGACCGACGGCAATACGTCAAGGACATTCGCCGGATCGAGATGCTCGAACGCATGGGCTGGATCATCGTGCGAGTAGTCGCCGAGGACCGACCGGCCGACATCTTGCGCCGGGTTCGGGCGGCGCTGGCGGCTTCGAGTGTGCGCTCACTGCTTTGACTGTGCGACGAACGTTGGCCCTGCCGGCGTGTCGCCGCAGTACGCGCACACTCGACGCGAATTAGAACGTGCTGGTGGGCCGCACCCTGTTGGCCAGGTCCACAAGCGTGTAGCGGTGGCGTTGGGTGGGCGCAACCCGGGCCAGGGTGCGCAGCGACGCTTCAACACCCAGCCGCAGCCCGTGTTTGGTGAATGGGAAACCCAGGATGTGGTTGGTGCTGGCCTCGTGGTGGTCCTCCAGCCAATCCATCGCGCCGCCCAGTACCAGGGCGCGGATCTGCAGCACGCGCGGTTCGGTCGGCGGCAGCGCCTCCACTCGCCGGGCGGCGTCACGGATCTGCGCCTCGGAGATGTCGGTCGTTGAGCGGCCGGAGAGCAGGGTCACCGCGCTGGTCAGGCGCGCGGTGGTGAAATGGCGCGAGGTAGGAGGCACCTCGTCGAGGGTGCGCACCGCGCCGGTTCGATCGCCTTGGGCCGACGCGGATCTGGCCAGCCCGAAGGCCGCCGAAATCACGCCGTCGTTGGTTCTCCACACCGTCTGGTAGAACCTGTGCTCGTCGGTGTCGCCGGCCAGTTCGGCGGTAGCGGCCAGCGCCAGTTTCGGTGCCAGCTCGCCCGGAAAGGTGTCCAGCACCTCGGTGAAATGTTTGACGGCGGAGTCATAGTCTCCGGTGAGCAGCTCTGCGACGGCCTTGTACCAGACCAACCGCCATCGCCAGCCGACCTGCTCGCCCAGGTCGTCGAGTTTCCGGCTGGCCTTGGCCACATCGCCCAGGTCCAGGAGCGCGCGGACTTCCATCAGCGGCAGCTCGGCCGACTCGGACACGTCGACACCGTCGGCGTCCAATGTGCCGTGCCGCGCAGCGCGCAGCGAGTCAAGCGTCTGCACCGGCTGGGAGAGCACTGTCGCCTGCAGCACCGGGGCGGCCGCGTCGGCCGGATCGACAAGCGGCACCGACAGTGCGGTCACGATTTCTCTGGCCGTCAGCTTCTCCGAATGGACCTGGCCGTCCAGATACACGTCGGTGTGCGCGACCAGGAGGTCCACCCCGAACGTCGATCGGGGTGGGCTGAAGAGCGTCGACAGTCCGGGCCGCGGCACCCCGGTGTCCTGGGCGACCACCTCGCGTAGCACGCCCAACAACTGCCCGGAGATCTCCTCGGCGCTGCTGAACCGGCGTCGCGGATCAGGGTCGATGGCGCGGCGCAGCAGGCGGCCGAAAGAGTCGTAGGCGTTCAGCACCGGGTCGTCTTCGGGCAGCCCGTCCACATAGCGGCCGTTGCGGGTGCGCAGATTCAACGTGAGCGCCGCGAGCGTGCGCCCGACGGTGTAGATGTCGGTGGCCACGGTCGGGCCGGTCCGCACGATCTCAGGGGCCTGATAGCCGGGTGTGCCGTAGAGGTAGCCGAACGAGTTGATCCGCGACACCGCGCCCAGGTCGATCAGCTTGAGCTGCTCCTCGGTGAGCATGATGTTCTCCGGCTTCAGGTCGTTGTAGACCAAGCCGATGGAATGCAGATAGCTCAGCGCGGGCAGGATTTCCAGCAGGTAGGCGATCGCCTCGGCGACCGGCAGCTTCTCGCCTTTGCCTTTTTTGGAGCCCCGTTTCAGCGACTGCCCGCCGATGTACTCCATGACGATGTAGCCGACCGGATCCCCGTGCCGGTCGGTGTGCTCGACAAAGTTGAAGATCTGCACGATCTGGGGATGAACCACCTCGGCGAGGAACTGCCGTTCGGCCATCGCGATGGCCTGCGCCTCAGCGTCACCGGAGTGCACCAGGCCTTTGAGCACCACCGGACGGTCGTTGACGTTGTGGTCGACGGCCAGATAGACCCAGCCCAACCCGCCGTGCGCGATGCAGCCCTTGACCTCGTACTGGCCGGCCACGATGTCTCCGGGACGCAATTGGGGCAGGAACGAATACGGACTGCCGCAGTACGGGCACCAGCCCTCCGATGTCCCCTTGCTCTGCGAGCCGGAGCGGCCGACCGGCCGTCCACAGTTCCAGCAGAACCGCTTGGATTCCGGCACCACCGGATTGGTCATCAGGGCTTCGAGCGGATCGGTGTCGGGCACCCGGGGAATCTCCACGAGGCCGCCGCCGAGATGTCTGACCGGCGGTAGCACCCGCGTGGCCGCCGTCATGCGTTCTTGCGGCTCGGTGTCCACGCTGGGGATGGAGATGTGCGGGAGGTCGTCGTCATCGTCGAAATCGGGGCGGAAGACAGCCTGGGTGGCCTGTATGCGCGCGCTCGTCGTCGCACCGGACTGCGCGTCCGCACCGGACTCGTCCGCCGGGTCGGGGTCCGAGTGTTCGGCCTGTTTGAGCTTCTCCGACTCGGACATCAGTCCACATACCTTGGAGTCGGCGGAGCGGGCGCCGGGCCGAGAACCGTCAACCACTTGCGGTACAACGTGTTCCACGTTCCGTCCCGGCGGATGCGTTCCAGTGTGCCGTTGACGAACCTGACCAGATTGGTGTTGTCGAGTTTGACGCCGACGCCGTAGGGCTGGGTGGCCATGTTGGGTCCGACGATGTGCAAATACGGGTCTTCTTCGACCAGCCCGGCCAGGATTGAGTCGTCGGTGCTGACGGCGTCGATCTCCCGCTGTTGCATCGCCACCAGGCAGTCAGCCCAGTTCACCACCGACACGATGACCGGCGGCGGCGCGATCTGCCGGATCCGATGCAGCGACGTGGTTCCCCTCGCCACGCAGACTCGCTTGCCGGACAGGTCGGCCACCTTCGCGATAGATGAGTCGCGCGGCGCGAGGATGCGCTGGTTGGCGTCGAGGTAGACGGTGGAGAAGTTCACCAGCTGGCGTCGGTCGCAGGTGATGGTCATGGTCTTCACGACGATGTCGACCGCAGACTTCTGCAGCGCGGTAACGCGCTCCTCGGCGGACAGGATCCGGTACTCGACATGCGACGGGCTGCCGAAGATGTCGCGCGCGATCTCGCCGGCAATGTCGACGTCAAACCCGGTGATCTCGCCGGTGATCGGGTCGCGAAAGCTGAACAGGTTGCTGCCGATGTCGAGCCCGACGATCAGCCTGCCGCGGGCGCGGATGTCGGCGACGGCGGCGTCGGCCTCGGCCTTGTTGGGGAAGGGCCGCAGGCTGGCGGTCGCGTTGCAGTCTTGACTGGCGTCGTCCGGCGGCAGTGGGGGCTCCGGTGGCATCTGGTCCATGCCGACGGGTGTCGGCTGCGGCAGCGTCGGGACCGCCGCCACCTTCAGGGATTCCGTGGGGCTGCACCCGGCCAGCAAGATCGACGCGGCGAGCACGGCACACGCTCGTCGGATCCCGGGTGGGCGCGTCATCATCGATACTCTTTCAGTCGGGGCCACAGGCCGAGGGCGACCGCGACGGCGGCGCCCAGGCTGAGTACCACGCCGCCGATCTGGGCGCCGGACAGCCCGCTGCGCGCATTGAGGACGTCGTTGCGAAGGTGGGTGCGGCTCTGGTCCATGACCTTGACCAACGATTCGTCGAGCTTGTCGAAGGCAGGGGTGGAGTCGTCCTCACCGCTACCCAGCGCAACCTCAGTGGCGGCCCGATAGTTGCCTACCGAGATGTAGGAGTTGATCCGGTCGTTGGCCTGCCGCCAGCGGACCAGCAGCTGGTCGGCGCCTTGCAGGTCGGATTTGTCGACGGCGTCGGGGCGGGACATGTAGTGGTCGATCTGTTGGTGCATGGAGTCGATCCGCTGGTAGAAGGACTGCTTGCGGATCTCCTCATCGCCGCGCCGGATCAGCGACAGCGTCTCGTCGGCCCGCGCCTGCTGGGCGGTGATCTCGACGTTGGTAACCGTCCTCAGCGAATCGGCCGCAGTGTCCTTGGCGCTACGGCTGGCGGCCGTGGAAATGGTCAACGCTGTTCCAACCCACACCACCATGACGAGAATACCCAGCGCGCCCACCACAAGACCCGGGTTGATCCGGCGCCTGGTACGCCGAGCCAGCCAGCGGTGGGAGAACACGCCAAAAACCACGGTGGTGGCGACGATCAGGATCACCGGAGCCGGGAAATGAGTGGATGCGGTGGTTTCCGTGTCCACCCGTTCTGACGTCGCCTTGTAGAGCCGTTGCGCGTCGGGCAGGATCGTCGATTGCATCAGCCCCGATGCTTCCGACAGATACGACGACCCGACCGGGTTGCCTTCCCGGTTGTTGGTCCGCGCGACCTCGATCAACCCGGTATAAACGGCCAGTTCGGCGTTCATCCGGCCGAGCAATTCCAGACAGGTCGACGATGTCGGTGGCGGACACGTGATCTCGTCGGTCAGCCCGCTCGACGCCCGGGTGACGGCCACGGTGGCGTCGGTGATGGCCTGCTCGTAGCGCAGCCGGACCGTGCGCGGTTCGGCTTGGGCGATGAACGCGGTGGCCGCCGCGGCGTCGGCGATCGACAGCGTGGTGTAGAGCCGTCCGGCGGCGAACGACAGCGGCTCGGTGTGGTTGAGGACCGTACTCAGCACTTGTTGCCGGTGGTTGATGGTCGTCGAGGTGGCGAACGCGCTGGCAACGCCGAGGCACGCCAGAACGATGCCGATGGTCAGGATGCGGCCTGGAGTTGTGGCGGCGAACCACCAGCGGGGGTGCGCGGGTTCGGCCGGCGACCGCGTCCCCAGCGGCTCGGTCGACGGGTGCGCCAGCTCAACCGTCACGTCTGCCTCGACCTCGTCTTTCGGCCAGTCTCTCGAACCTCTATAAGCGAATTCTAAGAGAATGTTCCGCCGGATGGGGGGAGGCGGACGCAATTGCCCGGCCGATCCTTTCAGCTGTCAGCATATGGCTGCATATCCTTAGCCGATGCGGGGCGACGGTGACGGATGGGTGGTATCCGACGGCGGCGCTCACTACTGGGGCAGGTATGGCGCGGCCGGTCTGCTGCTGCGGGCGCCGCGGCCCGACGGCACCCCCGCCGTGTTGTTGCAGCATCGGGCGGTGTGGAGCCACCAGGGCGGCACCTGGGGTTTGCCGGGCGGTGCGCGAGACAGCCACGAGAGTCCCGAGGAGACCGCGGTCCGCGAAGCGCGCGAAGAGGCTGGACTACTAGCCGAACAACTCGCTGTGCGGGCGACGGTGGTCACCGCCGAAGTCTCCGGGATAGCCGGTACGCGCTGGACCTACACCACGGTCGTCGCCGACGCCGGCGAGCTGCTGCACACCGTGCCTAACCGGGAAAGCGCCGAGCTGCGCTGGGTCGGCGAGAACGACGTCGCCGAGCTGCCGCTACATCCCGGGTTCGCGGCCAGCTGGCAACGGCTGCGCACGGCCCCGGCCAGGGTGCCGCTGGGCCACGGCGACGAACGGCGGCAGCGGCTGCCGCGCACCATGGAGATCGAGGCCGGGGTTTTCATCTGGTGCATGCCGGGCGATCCAGTTCAGGCGGGTCAGGCATCGTCGCAGCTGAGTTCCCGAATCAGCTCGCTGCTGCAAGCGCTGACTTGAGCTGTTCGGCCGCGGCCCGTGGGTCCTCGGCCGCGGTGATCGCCCGTACCACCACGATCCGGCGGGCCCCGGCGTCGAGGACCTCGGGCAGACGCTGGGCGTCGATACCGCCGATCGCGAACCACGGTTTGTCGCCACCGAGTTCGGCGGCGGCACGTACCAGCTGCAGGCCCGGCGCCGCGCGGCCCGGCTTGGTAGGGGTGGGCCAGCAGGGGCCGACGCAGAAATAGTCGGCGCCCAAGGCCCCAAAACCGGCCACGGCCGCCGCAACCTGGTCCCGGTCATGGGTGGACAGTCCGATCAGCGTGGCCGGCCCGACAACCTCGCGCGCCAGGTCCAGCGGCAGATCCCCCTGACCCAGATGCAGCGCGTCGGCACCCGCCGCGCGGGCAATGTCGGCGCGGTCGTTGACCGCAAACAGGGCGCCATGCCGGCGGGCCGCGTCCGCGAGGATCTCGCATGCGGCGAGCTCGTCGCGTGCCTCGAGCGGGCCGAACCGCTGCTCACCGACCGAACCCTTGTCGCGCAGCTGGATGACGTCCACTCCGCCGCCCAAGGCGGAATCGACAAACGGGGCCAAGTCGCCGCGTTCTCGGCGGGCGTCAGTGCACAGATAAAGCCTTGCTGTGGCGAGACGGGAAGCAGATCCGTGCACACGGCTGACGTTATCTCGGTTATCGCGCTAGCGTGGACCCCGAAGAGCACGGGAGTCCCGGGCGCGGGGCTGAGAGTGGGCTAAGCCCTTTGCAAGCCAGCTTGCAACGTGACCTGCCCTTACCGTCACACCTGATCCGGATCATGCCGGCGAAGGGAGGTCAAGCATGCTGGCTGTCATCGGCGGCGGTGTCATCGGGCTGTCGGTGGCGCGCCGGGCAGCGCAGGCCGGATGGTCGGTGCGGGTGCACCGCACCGGCGAGCGCGGTGCGTCCTGGGTCGCCGGCGGCATGCTGGCCCCGCACAGCGAGGGCTGGCCCGGTGAGGAACGGTTGTTGCGGCTGGGTATCGAGTCGCTGCGGCTGTGGCGCGAGGGCGGCTTTCTGGACGGGCTGCCGCCGGAGGTGATCACCGCGCGCGAGTCGCTGGTGGTGGCCGTCGACCAGGCCGATGTCGCCGATCTGCGTACCGTCGCGGACTGGTTGTCCGGGCAGGGACACCCGGTGGTCTGGGAGTCGGCCGCCCGCGACGTGGAACCCCTGCTGGCGCAGGGCGTCCGACACGGCTTTCGGGCCCCCACCGAGCTGGCCGTGGACAACCGCGCGGTGCTCGACGCGCTGCGGCTGGACTGCGAGCGGCTCGGAATTCGTTGGGCGGCACCGGTAACCGACCTGTCCGATGTCGAGGCCGACGAAGTTGTGATCGCCAATGGCATCGACGCCCCCGCATTGTGGCCTGGCCTGCCCGTGCGCCCGGTGAAGGGTGAAGTGCTGCGGCTGCGCTGGCGAAAGGGCTGTATGCCGCTGCCGCAGAGGGTGATTCGTGCGCGGGTGCACGGCCGGCAGGTGTACTTGGTACCGCGCGCGGATGGGGTGGTCGTCGGCGCCACCCAGTACGAACACGGCCGCGACACCGCCCCGGTGGTGTCGGGCGTGCGTGACCTGCTTGACGACGCGTGTGCGGTGTTGCCGGCGCTGGGTGAGTACGAGCTGGCCGAGTGCGCCGCCGGGCTGCGCCCGATGACTCCCGATAACCTGCCACTGGTGCAGCGCCTGGATGCACGGACCCTGGTCGCCGCCGGGCACGGGCGATCGGGGTTTTTGTTGGCGCCCTGGACCGCCGAACAGATTGTGTCCGAACTTGTCCCGGTTGGAGCCCACCGATGATCGTCGTTGTGAACGAGAAACAGGTCGAGGTCGACGAGCAGATCACGGTCGCGGCGCTGCTGAAGTCGCTCGGCTTTCCGGACCGGGGCATTGCGGTGGCATTGGACTTGTCGGTGCTGCCCCGATCCGACTGGACAACAAGGCTTTTCGAAGGCGCACGACTCGAGGTAGTGACGGCGGTGCAAGGTGGTTGATTCGAAGCTAACGATCGGGGACCGCAGTTTCGCCTCGCGGCTGATCATGGGTACCGGCGGAGCGACCAACCTGGCGGTGCTGGAAGAGGCGCTGATCGCGTCGGGCACCGAGCTGACGACCGTCGCGATGCGTCGGGTCGACGCCCAGGGCGGCGCCGGGATGCTCGACCTGCTCAATCGGCTTGGCATCACGCCGCTGCCCAATACCGCGGGGTGTCGCAGCGCTGCCGAGGCGGTGCTGACCGCACAGCTGGCACGGGAGGCGCTGAACACCAACTGGGTCAAGCTCGAGGTGATCGCCGACGAACGCACCCTATTGCCCGATGCCATTGAATTAGTCAGGGCAGCAGAGCAATTGGTTGACGACGGGTTCGTGGTCCTGCCATACACCAACGACGACCCGGTGCTGGCCCGTCGGCTGGAGGACACCGGTTGCGCGGCGGTGATGCCGCTGGGTTCGCCGATCGGCACCGGCCT
Source organism: Mycobacterium sp. (assembly GCA_035569455.1). GTDB lineage: Bacteria > Actinomycetota > Actinomycetes > Mycobacteriales > Mycobacteriaceae > Mycobacterium. Next base: position 16,291 of record DATMMZ010000285.1, read on the forward strand.
CGGGATCACCAACCCGCACAATATCGAGATGATCGTGGCCCAGGCGGGCGTGCCGGTGGTGCTCGACGCCGGCATCGGCACCGCGAGCGACGCCGCGCTGGCGATGGAGTTGGGTTGCGACGCTGTGTTGTTGGCTACAGCGGTGACCCGGGCCGCCGATCCGCCGGCCATGGCTACCGCTATGGCCGGCGCCGTCACCGCCGGCTATCTGGCGCGTCGGGCCGGGCGGATTCCAAAACGCTTCTGGGCGCAGGCATCCAGCCCGCAACGATGAACCGTTATGTCGCACTGGGTTGTTCGATGGCCGCCGGTCCCGGTGTCCGGCCCCGCGCCGCGGGCGCGCCGAGGTTGTCAGGCCGATCGGCTCAAAACTATCCGCATCTGGTCGCCGAACGAGTAAGCCTCGAGCTGGTGGACGTCACTTTTTCCGGGGCCACCACCGCCCACGTGCTGACCGATCGCCAGCGCGGCGCGGCGCCTCAAATCGCTGCGCTGGACGGCTCGGAGAGTTTGGTGACGGTCACCATCGGCGGTAACGACGTCGGATACCTTCCGCTGCTGATGGCCGCCTCGCTGCCGCGAATTGTCCGGCGGCTGCCGTTGTTGGGTGCGCGCATATCCGAGCTGCTGGACCGCGAGGCGCGCGATCGCGCCCTGGAAGACGTGTTCGACTCGTTGTGCGCGGTCGGTCGGGTGTTGCGCGAGCGCGCCCCACGCGCACGGGTTTTCTTTGTCGACTGCCTGACGGTGCTGCCGGCAACCGGCGTGCCGGCCCCGCCGCTTTCGGCAGCAGACGCCGATTTGGGTCGCCATGTGGCCGCCACCCTCGAGCGACTGACGGCTGACGCCGCGGCGGCGACGGGCTGCGAGGTCGTCGGCGCGGCGGCGGCCAGCCGGCATCACCACGCCTGGTCGACCGAGCCCTGGACCACGAGATCCGGTGTGCCGCTACCCGGTCGGCCGGCCCCACTGCACCCTAACGACGCCGGGATGCGTGCGGTCGCGCAGCTGGTTTTAAGTCAGTTGTAGACCAATTGTGAGGTCAGCCGTTGGTCCGCCACCACTGGTATAGCGCGGGGACATCGGTGGTGGATGCGCGGATATAGCTCAACACGTTCTTGGCGTCCGTGGTCCAGATGATTTCGGCGCCATCCTGGTAAGTCCCGCAGGCCACCTGCCCCGCGTTAGTGGTGGCGTTGCCCTGGTGCCACGGAGCCGGTCCTTTGGTGCTGCTGTCCCCGCAAGTGGTCAGAACGTCGTCTTTGATGCTGGTTTTGAACCAGTTAGCCAAATCGTCGCCGCTGCTGAAGAGGAAGTACTTGGCCTGGACGGGCCCTTTGGGGTCGGGGCTTTGTCCGCAAGTTAGTGCGGCCAGTTGACTACCGGTAATCGGCTGGGCGGTGCAGTTGTTGAGGCCGTAGCCCTTCGACAGGTTGCCGGCAAGTGTGTTGACGTCCGACGAGTTACCGGTGTTGGGGTCTGCCGCCGCGGTGGTACTAGCCAGGCAGGCAAAACTGCCCATCAGCACTGCAGTTGTCGCGGCTCGCAGCGCATCGGCGAGATGAGACATCCTTGGCTCCTTACGGTTGTCGGACCGGCGGTGCGGCTGCGCTGACATCCACGAGTGCATTTGCGTCGCTCACCGGAAACAGAGCTTTCTACCAAAAGGCATCGTAGGTCTATGCCCTGACCATGCAACACATTCTGCTGTAAATTGTCTGTCTTGGCATCAATCAAGTCTACCGCGAGTAACTTTGCTGGCCAGTGGGGCGGTTTTGAAAATTCAAATTAGCCAGCCTATTTCCGCTATCGAGGGGATTCTGTGCGGCACAGAATCGGCGCGATGCGTTGACTTCTAAACCGCACGCAGGTGGCAAGTCAACCGTCGCGCCGCGGCGATTTGCGTTTCTATGCCCGTTCTATGTCCGCAGCGAGATTTTTCAATTGCCGATGCCGCTGCGACGGCTGTCGGGTATGGTAAGCAACGCTTTTAGCCAGCTAACTTCTCTTGACTGGAGAACCGCATGACTGCACAGCCTCCACCGCCACCACCTGGCTACCCGCCGCAGCCGCCCGCTGGGCAAGCGCCGAATAACCACTTGGTGTGGTCGATTTTGGTGACGTTGTTTTGCTGCCTCCCCTTGGGGATCGTCGCGATCATCAAGTCCACCCAGGTCAACGGGTTGTGGCAGAGCGGTCAATACGCCGAGGCGCAGGCCGCCGCCGACAGTGCCAGGAAGTTCGTGATGTGGTCGGTGATCATTGGCATTGCGGTAGATATCATCTATGTGATCGTGATGGTGGCGTCGGGTGGCTTTAATGCAGGGTCGAACGCGGCGATGCTTGCCGCGATGTTCTAAGCAGGGGTTGAACTTATGCTGACCCGGCTAGGGTCGGCGCCGCTGCGTTTGGGTGCGCCGGTGATGGTGGCCGCGTCCGCGACGTTGGCGTGCGCGGCCATCTGGGTTGGTGACCCGACCACCCCGCACGGCCCGCTGCCGGTATGCCCTACCAAGGCGCTGTTGGGTATCGACTGCCCCGGTTGCGGCAGCATGCGGATGTTGTATTCCCTCATGCACGGCAACCTGCCTGCGGCCCTCAGGTTTAACGCGCTGGGCGTGGCGGCGGTGGTGCTGTTGGTGTGGGCGTACCTGGCTTGGACCTATGGCCGCGTGACGGGCCGGCGGATCGTGAGCTGGCAACACCATCGCTGGTCTGCGGTGCTGACGCTGTCGTTGGTGTTGATTTGGTTCGTGGTGCGCAACATCCCTTTTGCGCCCTTCACCGGGCTGTATGTCTAAATAGGTCGCGGCGAGTCGAAAGCCCCACCCGTACAGCGAGTCTCAGCGCTACGCTGCGGCCGGGCGCGGCGCTACCACGGCCGCGGTCTAACCTGGGCGCGTGGTGAACAAAACATGGACGGTCGCGGTGGTGTTCGCCGTGCTCGCCCTCACTGCATTTCTGACGGGCTGCTCCCATCGGTCGGCTACCGCGCAGGAGCCGGCGACCAACACCGCCGCAGCCGAGTTTGCCAGCACGCTGCGTAAAAAGGTCACCGCAGATGCGATGATGTCGCATCTCTCCAAACTGCAGGACATCGCCAACGCCAACAACGGCACCCGGGCCGTGGGCACCCCCGGTTACGAAGTCAGCGTCGACTACGTGGTCAACACGTTGCGCAGCAGCGGTTTTGACGTGCAAACACCCGAGTTTTCCGCCCGGGTGTTTCACGCCGACAAGGGGTCGGTGACGGTCGACGGGAAGAATTTTGAGGCGCGGGCGCTGGAATACAGTATCGGCACCCCGCCAGACGGGGTGAGCGGGCCGCTGGTGTCCGCGCCGGCCGACGATAGCCCGGGATGTACGGCCTCCGACTACGACAGGCAGCCAGTGCAAGGTGCGGTGGTGCTGGTGGACCGGGGCAACTGCCCATTCGCCCAGAAGGAAGACGCCGCGGCGCAGCGAGGCGCCGTGGCCGTGCTCGTCGTCGACAACGTCGACGAGCAGCAGATGGGCGGCACCCTCGGGGCGAACACCGACGGCAAGGTCCCGACGCTGAGCGTCACCAAGTCCGTTGGGATACTGCTGCGCGGGCAGCCCGGACAGGCAACCGTCAAGCTCAATGCGAGCACCCAAAGTGTGAAGGCCCGCAACATCATCGCGCAGACCAAGACGGGGTCGACCACCGACGTAGTGATGCTCGGCGCGCATCTGGACAGCGTCCGGGAGGGGCCGGGCATCAACGACAACGGCTCCGGGGTGGCCGCGGTCCTGGAAACCGCCGTGCAGCTCGGAAACTCGCCGCAAGTGCACAATGCAGTACGGTTCGGCTTCTGGGGTGCAGAGGAACTCGGACTGATCGGGTCGCGGAACTACGTCGAGTCGCTGGACCTGGACGCGCTGAAGAGCATTGCGCTGTATCTGAACTTCGACATGCTCGCGTCGCCCAATCCGGGCTACTTCACCTATGACGGAGACCAATCGCTTCCGGGGGACGTCCGCGGCCAACCGGTGGTGCCCGAAGGCTCTGCCGGTATCGAGCGCATGCTGGCCGCCTACCTGAAGTCGGCCGGCAAGACCGCGCAGGACACCTCGTTCGACGGTCGCTCCGACTACGACGGGTTCACCCTGGCGGGTATCCCGGCGGGTGGCCTGTTCTCCGGCGCGGAGAACAAGAAGACCGACGACCAGGTCAATCTGTGGGGCGGCACCGCCAACGAGCCGTTCGACCCCAACTATCATAAGAAAACCGACACCCTCGACCACATCGACCGGACCTCGCTGGGCATCAACGGCGGCGGCGTCGCCTACGCGGCGGCACTGTACGCGCAGGACCTCGGCGGTCGCAACGGGGTTCCGATCATGGACGACCGCACGCGCCACGTGCTCGCCAACAAATGATCCGCCGGCTGGGCGCAACGTTGCTGTTGCTCACGGGGCTGCTGGCGGGGTGCTCACCACATCCCGGGTCGCGCCCAGGGTCCCCGGCTGCTGCGCCGGATCTGGGCCGGGGATTGGCCGGAAAGGTGACCGCGGAAGGGATGTTCGCGCACCTGCGCGCGCTGCAGGATATCGCCAACGCCAACCGGGGGAACCGGGCAGAGGGCACGCCGGGCTTCGATGCCAGCGTCGAGTACGTGGCAAAAGCACTGCGCAGCAGGGGTTTCGACGTGGCGACGCCGCAGTTCGACCGGTTGTACGCCGCATCCCCGGGGAAGCCGACGCTGACAATTGCCGGCCGCAATTACCAGGTCGACCAGGCCTCGTTGCTGGTCCGGACACCGCCCGGCGGCCTGACCGGCCCGCCGATCCGGCCCACCCAACCGGCCGGCTGTACAGCCAGCGATTACCCGTCCGTAATACCGAAGGGTGCGATCGCCGTCGTCGACGATAGCCGCTGCTCGGTGGTGGACAAGCAGAACAGCGCGGTGGCCAAGGGCGCCGCAGCGCTGATCGTTCTGAGTCAGCCCACTGGCGAGGGCGCCCCGCCCACGTTGTTCAGCCCCCGCTACTACAACCAGCTGAACGTGCCGGTCGCGGTTGTCGGTGGTTACGGAGCCAGCGCGCTGGCACGCTCCACCGATCCGGTGCGCCTGGTGCTGGACGCCGAGAACATCAAGATCACATCGCGAAACGTGCTGGCGCAGACCAAGACCGGCTCGCCGAATGAGGTGGTGATGGTCGGCGCGCATCTGGACAGCTCGCGCGACAGTCCGGGCATCAACAATGCCGGGTCCGGGGTGGCCGCGGTGCTGGAAACCGCACTGCAGCTCGGCCCGTTGCCGCCGGTGAACAACGCCGTGCGCTTCGCGTTCTGGGGAGCCGGGGAGAACGGGCTCAACGGCGCCATGGACTTCCTCTTCAGCCTGGACAACGATCAACTCAACAACATCGCGCTATACCTGAACTTCGACATGCTCGGCTCACCGAACGCGGGCTTCTTCACCGACGACGGCGACCAGTCCGGCCCGCCCAGTCCCGGTGTGCCATCCGGGGATGTGCCCGAAGGTTCTGCGGGCATCGAACGCACCCTGTCCGGATATCTGAATCTGGCCGGCAAGCGGCCCGCCGACATGCCATTGAGCACCAGGACCGACTACCATCCCTTCATGATTGCCGGAGTACCGATCGGGGGTGTAACCACTGGTGCTTCGCAGCCGAAAACCACTGTGCAGGGCCGACTCTGGGGTGGCCAGCCCGGCGTTTGGTTCGACCCGAATTACCAGAGCCCCCGTGACACCGTCGCCAACATCAACCGGGAAGCTTTGGCGGTCATGGGTTCTGGCGTGGGGTTCGCGGTGGGCTACTACGCGGAGTCAATCGGGGGAGTCAACGGCGTGCCGCCCCACGACAAGCGGCATCGCACCCGGGTGCCGTAGCGGTAGGTCCGCGCCGGCCGCCGAACCTGATGTGAGTTCCTGGTGAGCTGCGGCTCTTCTGCCGTGCCGGCAGTCCGACGGATTTAGACTGAGTTTCCCTTTAATGCTGCCGCGCAGGCCGGTCGGGATGAGGTTGGTCATGAGTAACCAGGGGCGGCGCGGGCCAATCGCCGGGATGCGGGCGGTGATCGCCTGTGCCGGGGCGGTACTCGTGCTGGCGGGGTGCACGACTTTCGTCGAGGGGCGGGCGTTGTCGACGCTCAACGACCCGTTCCGGGTGGGGGATTTGCCCGCGGCCGACGGACCCAGCGGGCCCCGCCCGAACGCGCCTGCTACGACCGGCACGGTGGAAAACACCGACAACGGACCGATCGACAAGCTGGCGTTGCTATCGGTCAACGACATCCAGGAGTATTGGAAGCGGGTGTATAGCCAATCCCTGAAAGGCAAATTCAAGCCGCTCGACAAACTCATCTCCTACGACTCCAACGATCCCCGCAGCCCGGTCATTTGTCGCAGGAAGACCTACAAGTTCGTCAACGCCTTCTACACAAGCCGGTGTAACTTGATCGCCTGGGATCGCGGGGTGTTGTTCCCAGCCGGGGAGAAGTACTTCGGCGAGGTATCTACCACCGGGGTGTTGGCCCACGAGTTTGGCCACGCCCTGCAGAAAATGGCAAAACTGGCCTCGGCGGGCGACCCCACCATCGTCTTCGAGCAGCAAGCCGATTGCTTCGCCGGCGTCTATCTGTATTGGGTGGCATCTGGCAAGTCGCCGCGCTTCGCGCTGAGCACCGGTGATGGGCTGGACCACGTGCTCGCGGGACTGATCACCATGCGCGACCCGGTAGAGGACAGGGAAAGCGACAACGAGCATGGGTCGGCCCTGGATCGGGTCAGTGCCTTCCAGATGGGATTCGTGAGCGGCGCCTCGGCATGCGCGGCTATCAATATGAAGGAGATCGAGCAACGCCGTGGTGACCTGCCAAAGATCCTGCGGACCGATCCCGGCGGGGAAACCGAGATCGGTGAGGCCCCGGTCAACGAGGACACCTTGTCGACGCTGATGGAGGTGATGGCAAAGATCTTCAACCCCAAGCAGCCGCCCACGTTGTCGGACCAGCCGGCCGATTGCCCCGACGCGAAGGCCAGCCGACCGGCGTCGTACTGTCCGGCCACCAACACCATCGTGGTCGACCTGCCCGAGCTGGCGGCCATGGCGAGGGTCGGCGGCAGAAAGGAACACGAGCTGCCGCAGGGTGACGACACCGCCCTGTCGATTGTGATGTCGAGGTACACGTTGGCGGTGCAGCATGAACGGGGCTTGCCGATGCAAAGTCCGTGGACCGCGCTGCGGACGGCGTGTTTGACGGGGTATACGCACCGCAAGATGGCCGAGCCCATCGACCTCCCGTCCCACAAACAGCTACTGCTGTCCGCCGGTGACCTCGACAAGGCCGTCTCCGGCCTGCTCACCAACCACATGGTCGCCAGCGACGCCGACGGTGTCACCGTGCCGGCCGGCTTCACTCGGATAGCGGCGTTCCGCGGCGGCGTGGCCGGCAAGATGGACGCTTGCTACACACGGTATCCGGCATAGCGGGCGACCGATCTCAACGAGCCTGGGACTGCACGTCGAGCCTGGTGAGCCGTGGTTTCGTTTGTGCCATGCCGGTAGTCCGACCGATCTAGAATTAGGTCCCTTTGATGCAGCTGGGCAGGCCGGTCGGGATGAGGTTGGTCATGAATAACCGCGGGTGCAATCGACGTCAATTGCGGGGCGGTCGCTGGCTTAAGGCGATCGCGGCGGTGCGCGCGGCGATCGCCTGTGCCGGGGCGGTGCTCCTGGTGGCCGGGTGCGTAGCGGGGTGCAGCACTTTCGTCGAGGGCCGGGCGCTGTCGATGCTCAACGACCCGTTCCGGGTGGGGGGTCTGCCCGCCACTGATGGTCCCAGCGGGCCCCGCCAGAACGGACCGGCTCCGACAGGCACGGTGGTCAACACCGACAACGGACCGATCGACAAGTTGTCGTTGCTGTCGGTCAACGACATCGAGGAGTACTGGCAGGGAACTTACAGCGAATCGCTGAAAGGAAAATTCGTGCCAGTCGGCAAGCTGGTTTCCTACGACTCCAACGACCCCAATGGCCCGGTCGTTTGCCACAGCAACACGTACAAGCTCGTCAACGCCTTTTTCACAAGCCGGTGCAACCTGATCGCCTGGGATCGCGGGGTGTTCATGCCGGTCGCACAAAAGTATTTCGGCGACATGGCCGTCAATGGTGGTTTAGCACACGAGTTCGGCCACGCCCTGCAGCAGATGGCGAAATTGGTGACCAGAAAAGACCCCACCATCGTCCGCGAGCAGCAAGCCGATTGTTTCGCCGGCGTTTATCTGTATTGGGTGGCATCTGGCGAGTCGCCGCGCTTCACATTGAGCACCGCCGGCGGGCTCGACCACGTTCTTGCGGGAATCATCACGACGCGTGACCCGGTTTTGGATTCCGATACCGAGAACGACGACGAGCATGGGTCGGCCTTGGATCGGGTCAGTGCCTTCCAGATGGGCTTCGTCACCGGCGCCCCGGCATGCGCGGCCATCAATACGCAGGAGATCGAGCAGCGCCGCGGTGACCTGCCGCAGACGTTGCGGACCGATCCCAGCGGAGACCCGGAAACCGGTGAGGTCCCGATCAACGAAGACACCTTGTCGACGCTGATGGAGGTGATGGGAAAGATCTTCAACCCCAAGCAACCGCCAACATTGACTTACCAGCCCGCCGATTGCCCCGATGCGAAGGCCAGCCCACCGGCGTCATACTGTCCGGCCACCAACACCATCGTGATCGACCTACCCGGGCTGGCGGCCATGGCGAAAAAGGCCGGAACAAACGAAAACAGGCTGCCGCAAGGTGACGACACCGCCCTGTCCATCGTGATGTCGAGATACACACTGGCGGTGCAGCACGAACGCGGCTTACCGATGCAGAGTCCATGGACCGCGCTGCGCACGGCGTGCTTGACGGGGTATACGCACCGCAAGATGGCCGAGCCCATCGACACCGAAGACAACAAGCAGCTGTTGCTGACCGCCGGTGACCTCGACGAGGCCGTCTCCGGCCTGCTGACCAACCATATTGTCGCCAGCGACGCTGACGGTGTCAGCGTGCCGGCCGGTTTCACACGGATCGCGGCGTTCCGTGGCGGCGTGGCCGGCAACATGGACGCGTGTTTCAACCGCTATACCGGGTAGAAGGTTCGGCACGCAGCGGTTAGAGTAGCTGCCACTCGATCCCAGGAGGCGTCCGTGACGGAACAACCGCCCAACTACCCGCCGCCACCGGGTGGTTATGGTTATCCGCCGCCCCCACCGGGCGGTTATGGTTATCCGCCGCCGCAAGGTGTCGGTACGAATAGCCTGGCCATCGCGTCGTTGGTGTGCTCCTTGTTCGGGTGGCTTTGCATCATCGGGCCGATTCTGGGTTTGATTTTCGGCTTTCTCGCGCTGGGCCAGATCAAGCAGACCGGCCAGCGTGGTCGTGGGATGGCGATTGCCGGAATAGTCATCGGCGGGCTGGTAATCGCACTCGGAGTGATCTTCGGAATCCTCAGTGCAATAGCCAAGCACTCGCCGGGCGGGGATTCGGGCGCGCCCGCTGTGGTGGTCATCGTTGAACCGCAGGCAGTTTCGCCTACCGTCGCCGCAGCATAAAACCGTGTCAACCGATTTCGGCGAGCCTGGGCATTAGTTGATCGCCGAAGCGGCGGATGAAGCCCACGGGGTCGGGGTTTCCGGGAAGCGGACCGATATTGATCAACTCGATGCCAAGCTCGGCGTAGCGTTCGACGGTCTTCAGGTACTCGTCGGTGTCCTCGAACGGGTCGATCGGCAAAAGGCCGCCAGCCGTCTTGCCGATTTCGCCGGGATGTCGGCCCACGGTGTCGCAGTGGCGGTTGAGCACCTCGATCTTGTGTTCGAGCTCCTCGGCATCGGTCGCCATGCTGTTCCAGATGTCGGCGTACTGCGCGACCAGTCGCAGCGTCTTCTTCTCGCCGTCACCGCCGATCAGAATCGGGGGGCGCCGAATCGGTTGTGGCACACAGAGTGTCTCGGCCAGCTGGTAGTGCTCGCCGTGGTACGGCCCGTCATTGTCGCTCCACATCTGCAGGCAGATCTGCAGCGTCTCTTCGAGCATCTCAAAGCGTGTGCTTAGCGGCGGATACGGAATGCCAAGGGCGGCATGCTCGCGGTCGTACCACGCCGCGCCCAGCCCTAACATCGACCGGCCCTGGGAAAGCACGTCAAGAGTGGTGACCGCTTTGGCCAGTACTCCGGGGTAGCGATAGGTGACCCCGCTGACCAGAAGGGTCAGGTCGATCGTTGTCGTCTGTGCTGCCAGGAAACCCAAAGATGTGTAGCCCTCGAGGAACGGATCCTCTGCGCGTCCAAGGTTTTCCATCTGGAAGAAATGGTCGGCCAAGGTGAACACCGTCGCGCCGCCCTGCTCGGCGGCCTTGGCCGCCCCGGCCAGTGTCGGACCCAGCCTGGCCGGGTCACCGGGTAGAAAATCGATGAAATGCACTCCGAAATCCATTGGAATTATTACCCTTTCATTGTTTTTCAGGCTCGCTCAACCGCTCGAGCAGGGACAAGGCGTCAAGGATGGTGCGGCGTTCGGATTCTGTGTATCGCTCATGGATGGCGCGCGCCAGCCATTCCGCACGCACTTGACGGTCGCTCTCGGCGCGTTGACGGCCCGCCTCGGTCAACGAGATCACTTGGCGCCGACCGTCTTCGGGGTCGGGTGTGCGCTCGACGAGCCCGCGTTGCTCGAGGGCGGCCACTATCGTGGCCATTGACTGTGGACGCACCCGCTCGGCATCGGCCAGTGCGCTGGCCGATGAGGGCCCCTCTTTCCAGAGCCGGGTGAGCACCGCCGTCTGCGACGGTGTCAGATCGCCATCAATCGCGAGACCCCGCAACTGACGTCGCAGCCGGCTGAACACCACCCGCAGATCGCGGGCCGCCGCTGCGGCCGATTCGGCGATACCCTCCACGCCACCAGCCTAAACTAGACAGCTAAAACTGTCCAGTTTGAACTGATCAAATTGGGATGAGGCGGATGCGGCTTTTTTTGATTGCTCGCTGTGTACCCAGACCGCCAGGAACCCGGTGACCAGCAGCCATCCGATGGCAACCGCGGGAATCGCCCAGGCGCGTCGGGCGCGCAGTGCGGTGTGGCATTGCGTGACGAGGTGGTGGCGGTCGGTCTGGGCGGCGTGGCTGAGGTCAGAACTCAAGCCTTTGCCGCGGCTGACCTTGATGCCATACACGTCGTATTGATCCAGGTAAATCGGATATACCAGCGCCGCCAGTCCGATGACCGCCGGCAGGAGGCCGGCGATTCCGATGTACATCTGACGATGCCTCCCAGCTTCCCCAAAAAAGTTAATCGCTGATTCGCGGCTCAGCACTCAAGTCATGCAGACGTTCGCGAACAACAGGACCGGCCACGACACGATCGAACCCAGGAACGACACCGCCAGATCGATTCCGTGCATCTGGTGCAAATGCTCGGTGTGTGTTGTCGACCAGATGGTTCCCACCAGCAGATAAGGTGTGCCGACGATCAACCCGATGGCGAGCAGTTGGCCGATGGTGAGCCGGAAGTCGAGCACCTTGCGAAGTGTCTCCAACACATGCGTCAGCATATGCGTCCTTTCGGCAGTCTTCCCCAGAGCGCTGGCGTGTGTGCGAAAGCTGATGGAGCTTACCTTGTTTGGCGCGCCGGTGATCCAAGCAGACGCAGTGCCGCGTCAACCGCCAAGCCGGCGACGTCGAGGGTCTTCGAGCCCAGGTCGTGCCGCGCGCCGGTGATCTCGACGAGCTCGGTAGGCCCGGCGATCAGCGCCGCCGCGTCGCGTACCTCCGCCGGCGTGCCGAACGGATCCGACGTTCCGTGGGTAAACACCGTCGGCACCGCGATGTCGGGCAGGTGCTCGGTGCGGGGCCGCTCCGGCTTACCCGGCGGGTGCACCGGATAGGAGAACAGCGTCAGCACGTCGACCTTGATCGGGTGTGTTTCGTTGGCTGCGACCACCATCGACGTCTGCCGACCGCCGTAGGAGTGGCCGCCGGCTATCAGCGGGCCGTCGGCGAGGCCGCGGCACAACGCGATCGCCTCGACGATCCCCGCGCGGTCGGTTGCCGCCGACCCGGACGGCGGACCCTTGGGCCGGCGCCGACGATACGGCAGGTTGTACCGCACCGCCAACCAGCCACGCCGTGCCCATTCGTCGCAAACCTGTTGCAACAGCTTGGATTCCCTGCTGCCGCCGGCGCCGTGCGTCAGCACGGCTATCCCTTTTGGGCGCCCGTTCGGGTCGCCGGTGGGTTCGTGCGCGACGCCGGCGATCTGATCGAGGTTCATGACAGCCTGAACAGTGGGGAGACGGGGCCGTGGCCATGGCCCAGCGGATAGGCGGCGCGCAGGCATTCGGTCACCCATCGCTTGCCGAAGCCGACCGCGTCGGGCACGGTGAACCCGTGCGCCAGCGCGCAGGCCACTGCGGCGGCCAGCGTGTCACCGCCGCCGTGGTCGTTGCCGGTGGGGATCCGCGGCGCGTCGAATTCGTAGAAGTCGGCGCCGTCGTAGAGCAGGTCGCAGCTGCTGTCCGACGACCGCAGATGTCCGCCCTTGACCAGCGCCCACCGTGGGCCCAGCGCATGCAGGGCCTTGGCCGCCGCGCGTTGTGAAGTCGAGTCGATGACCTCGATATCTACCAGTAGGCGTACCTCATCGAGGTTTGGTGTCACCAGCGTGGCCAACGGAAACAGTTGATTGCGAAGCGAATCCAGGGCGGACGGTGCCAGCAGCGCGTCACCGTGCATGGATGCGCAGACCGGGTCGACCACGAGCGGAATTGTCAGCTCGAGCCGGCGCCACGTCGTGGCCACCGCCGCGATGATGGCTGACGACGCCAGCATCCCGGTCTTGGCGGCCTGGATGCCGATATCGGTGACCACGGCTTGCATCTGGCCGGCCACGACATCGTCGGGCACCTCGTGAAAGCTCTTGACTCCCAATGTGTTCTGCACGGTGACCGCGGTAACCGCGATACATGCGTGCACACCCACCAGCGCTATGGTGCGCATGTCGGCCTGGATGCCCGCCCCGCCGCCCGAGTCCGATCCTGCGATGGACAGCACCCGCAGCGGCGTCTCGCCGGGCGGCGCCAGCGGCAGGTAATTCACTGCGTGATCGGCAGATACACGTGGTTGCCGTGTTCGGCGAACTCGCGCGACTTCTCGGCCATCCCAGAAGCGAGGGCAGACTCGATGTCTTCTTCGGTCTCCAGTCCGTGTTCTGCCGCGTACGCCCGCACATCAGCGGTTATGCGCATCGAGCAGAACTTCGGCCCGCACATCGAGCAGAAATGCGCGGTCTTAGCCGGCTCGGCCGGCAGCGTCTCGTCGTGGAACTCGCGCGCGGTGTCGGGATCCAGGGACAGCGCGAACTGGTCATGCCAGCGGAACTCGAAACGTGCCGTCGACAGTGCGTCGTCACGCTCTTGCGCTCGGGGGTGACCCTTGGCCAGGTCCGCTGAGTGCGCTGCGATCTTGTAGGCGATCACCCCGTCCTTGACGTCCTTGCGGTCCGGCAGCCCGAGATGCTCCTTCGGGGTCACGTAGCACAGCATCGCGGTGCCGGCCTGCGCAATGATGGCCGCGCCGATCGCCGAGGTGATGTGGTCGTACGCCGGCGCGATGTCGGTGGCCAGCGGGCCCAGCGTGTAGAACGGGGCCTCCTCGCACAGCTCCTCTTCCAGCCGCACGTTCTCGACGATCTTGTGCATCGGGATGTGTCCCGGCCCCTCGATCATCACCTGTGCGCCATGGGCTTTCGCGATCTTGGTCAGCTCGCCCAGGGTGCGCAGCTCAGCGAACTGCGCTGCGTCGTTGGCGTCGGCGATCGACCCCGGCCGCAGCCCGTCGCCGAGGGAGAAGGTGACGTCGTAGCGCGCGAACATGTCGCAGAGTTCGGCAAAGTTGGTGTACAGGAACGACTCCCGGTGATGGGCCAGGCACCAGGCCGCCATGATCGACCCGCCGCGGCTGACGATGCCGGTGACCCGCTTGGCCGTCAACGGCACATACCGCAGCAGCACGCCGGCGTGCACGGTCATGTAGTCCACACCCTGCTCGCACTGCTCGAGCACCGTGTCGCGGTAGATCTCCCAGGTCAGCTCCGTCGGATCGCCCTTGACCTTTTCCAGCGCCTGGTAGATCGGCACCGTGCCGACCGGCACCGGCGAATTGCGCAGGATCCACTCGCGGGTTTCGTGAATGTTCTTGCCGGTGGACAGGTCCATGATGGTGTCGGCGCCCCAACGGGTGGCCCACACCATCTTGTCGACCTCCTCGGCGATCGACGACGTCACCGCCGAATTGCCGATGTTGGCGTTGACCTTGACCGCGAACGCCTTGCCGATGATCATCGGTTCGCTCTCGGGATGGTTGTGGTTGGCCGGGATCACCGCGCGGCCGCGGGCGACCTCGTCGCGCACCAGCTCGGCGGGCATGTCCTCGCGGGCGGCGATGAACGCCATCTCCGCGGTGATCTCGCCGGCAACGGCCCGCTGCAGCTGAGTGCCGCGGTCGCGGACCACGCCGGGTCGCGGCGGCAGTCCAGCCTTCAGGTCGATCACCGCGTCCGAATCGGTGTACGGCCCGGAGGTGTCGTAGAGGTCGAAGTGGTCTCCGGTGGACAGGTTCACCCGCCGGAACGGCACCCGGGCGCCGGGCGCCCCATCGATTTCGCGGTAAGCCTTGCTGCTGCCCGCGATCGGCCCGGTGGTGACGGACGGTTCGACTGTAACGGTCATTTTCATCTCCCTACGCCGGCATTACCCGGTCAGGTTCCTACGGTCGACGGCCCCAAGCCGTCCTCTCAGCGCAGTCGGCGTGCGCTCCCGCGTGTATTCAGGACGGTGTTCGATTGCCGCGCTCCTCCTCGAACCGCTGCGCGGTACGCGTCGTCGCCGGCTGTGTCCACGCTAGCGCAGCCAGGCCGCGAAGTCCCGCCCGGACTAGCGGGGTGCTGTCGGCGATGGAATGATTTTTGGGGTGCACGACACTGCCCCGACCGACCACGACATCGGCGACATCGGCGCTGACATGCCGCCGGTGGTCGACGGCGCCGGCAAGAACGTCAACGTGGGCACCTTCCGCTTCTGGTTCGTCGGTCAGCGCTGGGAATGGTCCGACGAGGTGGCCCGGATGCACGGCTACGAACCGGGCTCGGTAGTGCCGACGACGGAATTGCTGCTTTCGCACAAACATCCGGACGACCGGGCCCATGTCCAGGATCTACTCGATCGCGCCCTGCATTCCCGGAGATCGTTCTCCAGCCGTCACCGGTTCATCGACACCGCCGGAGTCGTGCACGACGCGATCGTGGTGGCTGACCGCATGTTGGACGAGACGGGTGCGGTGGTGGGGACAGCCGGTTACTACATCGACCTCACCAACACCTTCGACGAGAACCGGCGGGAGGTCATCGACGAGGCCCTGCCGGACCTCGTGGAGGCGCGCGCGGTGATTGAGCAGGCCAAAGGTGTGCTGATGGCCGTTTACCGGGTCAGCGCCGATCAGGCCTTCGGAGTGCTGCGGTGGAGATCGCAGGAGACCAACATCAAACTGCGCGAGCTGGCCAAGCAATTGGTCGCCGAAATACCGGCGCTGCCAGCACCGGCGGCGGATGTGCAAAGCGCGTTCGATCACCTTTTGCTTACGGTGCACCAACGCATCCTCGCGGTGTCTGAAGCAGAAAACGGCGATCACGTTAAGCTCGGTACACCTTAGACGACGGGTCGGCCGGAAACGGCGGGTCGACACCGCGTTTCGGCTTACGGTCGACTCCGCTGCAGCGGTCCACGGCCGGACGTATCGAAGCGGGTGAGCATGGAATCGTTGGTAGTCGACTGTGAGGTCCGCTCGGAGGCGGTCGTTGTCAGCGCCAAGGGCGAAGTGGACTCCAACACCGCCGAACAGCTCGTCTCCCAACTCAACGCCGCGCTGTGCCAGGCCGCGGCCCACGCGGAGCGGCTGCTCATCATCGATCTGGACGAGCTGGCGTATTTCGGCAGTGCCGGCTTGAACGCTGTGCTCGAATGCCACCAGCAGGGGCTCGAAGCCGGGACGCCGGTGCGGCTGATCGCCAGCAACCGCATAGTGGTCAACCCGATCGAAGTGACGAAGCTGGACAAGACGCTGGCGGTCTACCGGACGTATCCGGACGCGCTGCAAGGCCGTGGAGATCCATGACCGAAGACCATCGCGCGGGCCGGCCCAGCGACCCACCGGATTTGCCCCCCGACCTCATTGCAGCGGTCGCATTGGGCGATGAAATGGGACAGCTTTTCGCCGAATTCGACTGGGCCGCACACCCGTTGGGGCCACCGGCGAACTGGCCGGCCGAGATGCGGACGACGGTGGCGACGACGCTCACGTCGCGGTTTCCGATCATCCTGTGGTTGAGCCCGCAGGATCTGTTCACGATGTACAACGAGGCCTACATTCCGATCCTCGGCAACAGGCACCCGTCGGCGTTAGGACGGCGTGGCGAGGAGGTGTGGTGGGACATCTGGGACGACATCGGCCCGATGATCGCCAGCGTGATCGACACCGGCAAGGCGGTCTGGGTTGATGACCTGTTGCTGCCGGTGATCACCGGCGGCCGACGGCAGGAACGGTATTTCACCTTCAGTTACAGCCCGCTGTTCGGCGACAGCGGAGTCGTGTACGGAGTCGTCGCGACGGTCGCCGAGACCACGGATCGGGTGTTCAGTGAGCGCCGCCTGCACGTGCTCAATGCGGTGGCCTCCGCCACGATGGAAACCCGCACCGTCGATGATGCGGTGAGTGCCGCCGTCTCGGCGTGCGCCCAGCAGCCCGCGGATCTGCCGTTTGTCGCCGTCTACGTCGGTGACGGCGAGGGTGATGGAGCGGCCGCTGAGATCACCTTGCGTGGAGCCACAGCATCGGTGCTGCCGCTGCTGCCGCGCACGCTGGGGGAATTGACCGACTGGGATCCCACTCAGCGGTCACGTGCGGAGACACGGCTCATCGCGGACGTCGTCTCGGTAATACCGGGCATCGACGAAGTGCTGCAGGGCGATCACCCGGACCGGGCGCTGGTGTTGCCGCTGGGCGAGGTTTCGACGACCGGCGCGCTGGTGGTGGGAACCAATCCGCGTTGCCCTCTCAATGCGCAATATCGGGGCTTTTGCCAGTTGCTCGCCGACCAGTTGTCCTCCGCGCTGGCCTCGGCGGTCTCATACGAGCAGGAGCGGCGACGCGGAGATGCGCTTGTCGAACTGGACCGCGCGAAGACGGCGTTCTTGACCAATGTCAGCCACGAGTTCCGCACTCCGCTGACGCTGCTACTGGGCCCGCTCGACGATGCGCTGTCAGAGGCCGGCTCGGACGCGGCGCTGACGGATCGGTTGAGCACGGCGCGGCGTAATGCACAACGCCTGCAACGGTTGGTCGACTCCCTGCTCGATTTCTCGCGGATAGAAGCGGGGCGCGCGACCGCGAAGTTCGTGTGTACCGATTTGGGCGCGTTGACGTCGCATGTCGCGTCCTCGTTCAGCGAATTGTGCGAGCGCGCGGGACTCGAATTGATCCTCGACTGCGATCGCGTGTTGGCCGACGTGGATCCCGGCATGTGGGAAACCGTCATGCTCAACCTGCTGTCGAACGCGGTCAAGTTCACTATGCGGGGATCGATCACCGTTGAGGTACACAGCGAATCCGCGGAATGTCGCATCGCCGTCCGCGACACCGGCGTCGGTGTTGCGCAGGCGGACCTCAGACGGCTGGGTGAGCGGTTCTTTCGTGGCGAGAACGCGCGCGGCCGCAGCGTCGAGGGGACTGGAATCGGCTTGTCGCTGGTGCACGGCCTGGTGGAGCTGCAGCACGGAACCGTGCAGATCGCCAGCGAACTCGACCACGGCACCACCATCACGATCCGGCTGCCGAGATCAGTCGACGGCACACCGGTCGAACTTCGACCCGCCGGTTTGGAGGACAGTCCCTACGTCGTCGAGGCAGATCAGTGGTTAGCGTCACCGACCGTCGCCGCGTGGAGTGACGACAAGCGGGAGTTGGTGCTGGTCGCCGACGACAACGCCGACATGCGGGCCCACCTGGAGCGAGTTTTATCGGCGCACTGGAGAACGGTCCTGGTTGCCGACGGCGAGGCGGCGCTGCGCACCACCCGAGAGCTTCGCCCAGACGCCATCGTGACCGACGTGATGATGCCGCGGCTCGACGGCTTCAGCCTCGTCGCGGCCATCCGCGCCGATCCCGACTTGGCGGCCACACCGATCCTCATGCTGTCCGCCCGTGCCGGCGTGGAGGCCGTCAGTGAAGGCTTCGCCGGCGGGGCCGATGACTACCTGCCTAAACCGTTTCGGTCGCACGAGCTGGTCGAGCGGGTGTCGGCACGATTGTCGGCGGCTGCCCGGGAACGTGAGAGCCGACGGTCAAGCGACGCCGAAGCCCAGGTTGCTACCGCGTTTGTGCAACTCGATACCGCCTTGCAGGCCGCCGACTCCGTTACCGGAATTGTGGAGGCGCTGTTCGATTCTCCGGTCGGTTCAGGCGGCGCCAACGCCATCGCGATCGGCGTGCTGGACGCCGAAACGAACAATGTCCGGTTCGACTACGCCGGAGCGGTGCCCGGCGAAATGCGAGACCGCTATCACCTTGTCTCGTTGGACACGCCGCTGATACCGGTCGACGTCATCAAGACCGGTGAGCCGAGGATCATCACCGACACTTTCAGCCTCGCCCCGCGCTACGAGCACGTGGTACGGGAAACGACCGACAGCGTCCGGGCATGCGTCAGCCAGCCGTTGCGGGGCCAGGACGGAAGCGTCATAGGTTCGCTTGGCCTGTTGTGGTCCACACCGCGCGAGTTCGACCCCGATGAGCTGGAAATATTCGCTCGAACTGCTGTCATGACCCAGTCCGCGCTGGACCGCGTTCGCATCATGCAACGCGAGCACCGGATCGCCGTCGACTTCCAGGAGCATCTGCTCGACTTGGACCGCGCTTCGACCGCCGCCGTCGTGGCGGCGTCCTATCAACCGGCGGGGAAGGCGATGCGTGTCGGCGGTGACTGGTATCTGGTGGTGCCGCTCGACATTCCGGGACGGATCGCGATATCGGTCGGCGACGTGGTCGGCCACGGCCTGCCCGCGGCAACCGTGATGAGCAGGCTCCGCGCCGCGGTGGCCGCCACCGCCCTGACCGACCCGGATCCCGCAGCGGTGCTCGCCACGCTGGACAGGTACGCGGCGACAATGCCCGGCGCGCGCTGCGCGACCGTGAGCTACGGCGTGATCGACACTGACTCGCAGACGGAGAGCGGCGACGGTGCCGCGAGCATCAGTTACACCTGCGCGGGCCATCCGTACCCGTTGATTGTGGCTCCCGATGGGACGCCGGCTTTCCTGCGGGCCGGGCGGCGTCCGCCGCTGGCGGCGTGGGAAGACGACGGCGAGCACAACACCGCCGAACACCCGCTGCCGCCGGGCAGTTTGGTTCTGTTTTATACCGATGGACTGATCGAAAGGCCTGGCGAGACCCTCGATCAAGGATTCGCGCGGCTGCAGGCCGCGGCTGCGCGCTGCGTTGACCTGCCGGTCGGGGATACCTGTGACGAGCTGATCGACAGAATGGCCCCGCCCGGGGGCTACACCGATGACGTCGTCGTCTTGGCGTTGCGTCCCAGCCACACCACGGCGCACAGTTTCGCCGACGCCCTGCCGGCCGCGCCGGCCCATATCGCCGACGCGCGGCACCGGCTGCGGCGCTGGCTGAGAGGAATCGGCGCCGAGCCGCCGCGGGAAGTCGACATCCTGCTGGCGACAGGGGAAGCGCTCAGCAATGCGATCGAGCACGGCAACCGTGGCGCGTCCGGCCAGTCAGTTTTCGTCGAGGCCTTCGTGCGCGGTAGCGCCGTCACGACGACAGTCACCGATGCCGGCCGATGGTCGGGTGATTCGTCCGGTAGTCGGCGCGGTGGCCAGCGCGGACGCGGGCTGACCCTGATCAACGGGCTGGCCGACTGCGTCGAGACCGTGCGCACCACGCAGGGCACCCGCGTCACGCTGCGTTTCGACCACGCACTCGCCACCGATTCCAGTCTGGCCGATTGGGGGAAACAGTGAACCGCGCGGTGTTCACGCTGCGCAACGTCGGTGGTCGGCCGACACCCGAGGTCACCGTCACCGGCGAGATCGACGTCAGCAACGCCGACGACTTCGCGCAATCGGTGGGGGCGTTACCGGGCGGCCGCCCGATCATCCTGGCATTGAGCCGGCTGCAATACCTGGACAGCGCGGGTTTCGCCGCTCTGGATCGTCTACTTGCGCAGGGCACCGCCGTCGTCGTCATCTCACCGGAAAGCCTCGTGCACAAGGCGGCCGAGTTGATAAACCTGCCTTTTCACCACGATGCCGAGACCGCGCGCCAAGTGCTGCAGCAGGGCTGAAGCTAGACCTCTTCCATCGCGTCGCCGAGTTCCTCGAGGAGCCGGTTGTGATGGTTGCTGGCCAATAGGTGGCCGGCGGCGATGACCAAAGCGACCGGCCAATCAATGAGTTCGAGAGCTGCCAGGGCGGCCAGACCGCCGTAGTACGCCAGTTGTTCGGGCCGCGGAATCTCGGTCTGGCCCAACAGCGGCAGGTTTACCACGAAGGTTTCGCCTTCGCGGACCTTCTCCACGGCCTCACGCTGAGACGTTGCCCGGCGAGCCTTCTTTTCCGCCATCATTTGCCTTTCAGTAACGGAGGGTTTGCCAGTGAGCCGGATGGTGCGGTCACCGTCGGACGTATGGCGACGTCCGAGGCCCTGGCGGACCCCCTAGCTTCGACGTTCATTTGGGTATTGACCCGGCCGCTGCGGGAGCTTTATGCGCTGCTGTGGCGTGTCGGGGTGGTGGAAATCGTGGAGACCGAGCGGGCGCCTCGCCGTTCGTCGAGGGCATATTCGGCTCTGGTGGCTCCGTGTCCGATGTGCCCCAACGTTCCAAAACAGCGTTCAGAACCGCTATCGCAATGGTCGCAGCACCCGCGGCTCCCAGAGCCTGCGCCCACCCAACGGGGTCAAGCGGGACGCAGCCAAGCAGTTGGCTGACGACCGGAATACTGATCAACGTCCCCATCACCGCAAGCGAGCCTACCGCCGTGAGCACAACCAGCGGGGCGTGAGACTCCAGCAGTGTTTGGCCTAATTCGGCGCCCACCAGTGCGACCAGTGCCGTGGTGGATGCGCGCTGCGGAAGCGGAGGCCCGGTGACGCCCGCCATCACCCACGCTCCGGTCGCCGCGGCGGCCGTGGTCGCGCCGCGGATCGCGACAGCACGCCACAGCGCAGGCTGATCTGCGCCGCGCACGCCTGGGTCGGCCGGCCCCCTTGGCTTGCTGACCGCAAGGGCGGCGGCCGGCAGCGCATCGGTCATCATGTTGACCAGCAGCAGCTGCCGGGTGTTCAGCGGCGAGGTCCCGGTGATCGCGCTGCCGATGATGGCGAACAGGACCTCGCCGGCATTGCCGCCGAGCAGCACGGACACCGCCGCCTGCACCCGCCGCCAGAGTTGGCGCCCTTCCTCGATGGCGTGCACGAGCCCCTCGATGCGAGCGTCGACCAGCACCACGTCGGCGGCCATATGAGCCGGGTCGCTACCTCCCGCGACCACCCCGATACCGACGGTGGCCGCCCGGATGGCGGCGGCGTCATTCGAGCCGTCGCCGACCATCGCGCACAGCACTCCGGCGGCCTCGAGCGTCTGGACGACCTGGACCTTGTTCTCCGGAGTCATCCGGGCGAAGATCACCCGCTCGGTCACAACGCGCTCTTGGTCTTTGCGCGACAGCGAGTCCCACTCGGAACCGCTGATGACCTGCTCGGCGGTCACCGACAGTCCCAGCTCCGCGGCGATCGCCTTGGCGGTGATCGGATGATCGCCGGTGATCAGCTTGACGCCCACCCCTTGCTGCCGCAGATTTGCCAGCAGGCCGGCGGCTTCGGCGCGCGGGGTATCCGACAAACCGAGGAACCCAAGCAGTGCCAACCCGTCTTTGCAGAATTCGGCGATGGCATCGGGATCTTGCTGTAGCGCCTGGGCCTGCTTTGGCGTCAGCCGGCGGCGCGCCACCGCAATCACCCGCAACCCGTCGGCGGCCAGTTGAGCGACCGTGTGCTCCGGGGTCGAACCGACGTCCCCGCAGGCGGCCAACACCACTTCGGGCGCGCCCTTGACGGTCAGCTCCCTGCCGGTGACCGAGGCCGAGAACGACCTTCCGGAGCGGAACGGGAGGTGAGCAGTGGGAGCTACGGAGTTCGAGCCGTCGGCGGCCCCGTTGTTCTCCATAGCCGCCTCGACAATCGCGACGTCGGTGGCGTGCACGTGTGGGCCGCCGTTCGACACTGGCGCCGCATGCGCGGCGCAGTGCAGCACCTGCTCGCGCGAGTACCCCGGCGCCGCGTGGACCTGTGCCACCCGCAGGCGGTTCTGGCTGAGTGTTCCGGTCTTGTCGAAGCAGACCACGTCGATACGGCCGAGCGCCTCCACCGACCGCGGAACCCGGACCAGCGCACCGAACTTCGTCAGGCGTCGCGCCGACGCCGACTGCGCGAGGGTTGCCACCAACGGCATCCCTTCGGGGACCGCGGCGACGGCAATGGCGATGCCGCTGGCCACCGCCTGGTGTAAGCCGGTGCGGCGCAACAGCCCAAGCGCGCCGACCAGCGCACCGCCGGTCACGCTGACGGGAAACGCCTGATTGGTCAGCTGGCTGAGCTGGTGCTGCAGGCCGATCTCGGATGACAGGTCGGCGGACACGAGCTCGGCGGCGCGCCGCTCCTGGGTGTCGGCCCCGACGGCGGTCACCAGCGCGACGGCGGTACCTGCCACCACGGTCGTCCCGGCGTACAGCATGCAGCGCCGCTCGGCGAGGTCCGCGCCCGGCGTGGCCTCGACCTGCTTCTCCACCGATAGCGACTCACCGGTGAGCGTGGACTCGTCGACCTCGAGATCGACCTCTTCGATGAGTCGGGCGTCGGCGGGCACCACCTCGTGGGTCCGCACCTCGATGACGTCGCCGGGCCGCAGTTGCGCCGCGATGACGTCGGTGTACAGCCGCTCGCCGCCCGGACCGGTCGAGACCACCCTGGCCGGCGGAATCTGCTGAGCCAGCAATCGGTTCAGCCGGCTCTCGGCGCGCAGCCGCTGACTGGCCGCCAGTACGGAGTTCCCGGCCAGCACCGAAAAGACCAATACCGCGTCGACGGGCGAACCGAGCACCGCACTGGCCGCCGAGCCGAGCGCCAGGATGGGTGTCAGCGGGTCGGACAGCTCGGCGCGCACGGCCTTGGCGAGCTGCCACAGCGTGATGGCGGGCGACGCGGCCAGTTCCGCGACTCGATGGGTCGCTTCGGGGGCGCTTGCCTCGGAGTCCGGCGGCGGCAATATCTTTCGGGCCTGCTCGACCGACATCGCGTGCCATTCGTGCACGGCCGCCGGGCGCGGCGTGTCCGCGTTCATGACCCCGCGTGCCAGCAGGTATCCGGAGACCAGGCCGGCCGCCGCACCCAGGTTCACCGGCCCGGGCCCGATGCCGCGGACGGTCGGGATCATCAGCAGCGATCCCATGGCGGTGGCGCCGGCCGCCAACAGGGTGCCTCGCTCGGTGGCGGTCCTGGCCGCCGGCAGCGCGTGCAGCAACCGCCAGGCGGCGGCCAGATCGGGCAGCAGCAGATCGGCAAACCACAGGGGCGCGCCGGTGTAGTGGGCCGGCATCACGGCCAGCGCCAAGTCGGCTGACGAAATCGCTTGTGCGCCAGACGATGACAACACCGCGACGGTGTGGCCCGCCTCCTTCAGGTCGGTTACCGCGCGGGCGAGTGCGTCGTCGATGGAGCCGTCGAGGGGCCGGATGTCGTCGAACGCCGTTCGTAACTCGCCCAGCGAGTCGTCATCGACCGAGATCAGATCCGCTCCGCTGCGGTGCGCCTCGGCAACTACTGCCGAGGCTAACGGATCGTGTGCGGGGCGGAAAAGGGCCTGCACTTTCGAATTGGGCCGGCTGCCCGATATCCCGGGCACGCGGTGCCAGCCCGGGCGCAGGCTGTTTTTCTCCAGCATGAGCTGGGCGCGGTTCCACCCTGCGGACAGCTCGCTGTCATCGGCGCCGCGGATGCGTGCCACGCGCAGGGTGTCGGCACACAACACCCGGGGGTCGATGACGATCGCGTCGACTCTTTGCAGGCGGCGCAGGCTCGCCGGCCGCAGCGCCAACACTGCATGCCGATCGGCCAATTCCCTTCCCAGCGTGGAAGCGAACGCCTCGGGTGTGCTCCGGGTGGCCTTAGGGGTGGTCACCTGTACCGCGGTGGCGGCCATGTTGACGTTGCGGGTGCCGATGCCGAGCAGTCCGGCACTCAGGGCCTGCAGGAGCGCGAAACGCTCGACGTTGGTATCCGGGGACTTCCCTGCCGTGGGTCGGGGTGCCACCGACATGGGTGGTTGGTCGGCGTGCAACGCCAACTGGGGTTCGTGGGCTCGCCAGACGAGTGCCTGGGCGTGTGCCTCACCGGCTTTCAGCGCTTGCAGCGTCAGCCCCAGCGCCAATGACGTCGGCGACTGGCCGAGGGTCTGCGTCGCCGCCATGACGAGCGTCATGACGGTGTCGGCGGCGGGCGCGCCGATGGCGTCGTCGAGCAGACGGCGCAGCCGGGGCTGGTAGTCGAAGAACGTCACGCTCGCGACGACAGGGTTCGGCAGTCGGCCCCAGCGCAGCATTCGGCCGGTGAGGGCGATGCCCAGCCCCGCCGCGGTGGCGGCGACGGTGACCGCGCGGGTCGCCAGTACCACGCCGTCGCCCGGCAGGCTTGCCGGTGATGACGTCGGCGCTTCGGGCTCTCGGTATGGGCTGCAACACTTTTCGGCGTCGTCCAGCACGCGGCAAAGCTCACTCAGCGATGTGTTCTGATCGCTGATTTCCACGACCACGCGCGACAAGGGGTAGTTCAGTTTGGCCGACGTGACACCGGGGTGGGCCCGGACCGCATCGAGCACGATGGGCCCGAGTTCACCGCCGCCGGCGCCGTCGAGTCCGCGCACCTCGATCCAGGCGCGGTTCTCGCCACGCCAACAATGCCGGCTCAGTGTCTCGCGGGAGAGGTCGCCGGAAAGGGCCCTGGCTCCTTCTCGCAGCGGCATAGTGGCGATGTTGAAACCCGCCTCAGCGACCGAGCCCGCGGTCTTGCCCAGGGTTCCCGCGACAGCTGCCGCGGTGCTTACCGATGCACTGGTTACGGCATTGGTTGCCTGAAGACCTGTTATGGCGGCGCGCATCGGCAGGGATCGCCGTATGGATGCGCCGATGTTCAAAAGATTACTCAACGGTGCCGATCAGTTGGTGCTGCGCAACTCCGCGGTGCCCGCCCGCCGGCCGGCGGTCTTCTTGGCCGCCGGTTTGGGTGTGGCCTTCTGCGGCGGGGGTTTTTCTGGCGCCGGTTCGCTGGGTACTGGTTTGAGGTTCGCCTTCGGCGCCGGTGCCTCTGGTTTGCGGCTCATCCTACGCAACAACAGCGCACCGCCGCCAACGGCCAACAGCACCGGCCATTCGACCAGGCCCGCGACGCCGAGCGCACCCAAGGCCAAGGCGGCGGCCGGGGTCGAGTGACTGCCCGTGCTGACACCGCGCTTAATGCCTTGCGCGGCTCCCGTCACGCCGCCGACAACCCCATTCACCGCCGCGCCACCCACAGCGCCCGCGGCCTCCGTAGTCACCGTCGCCGCACGACTCACCGTTTTACCAACGCCGCGGACTGCTCCGCCGACGACACTCATGATGACTCCCTGGCTTTCATTCGCTCTCGTTGCAAACCGCGTTGACAACGCCTGTATACCCGTTGAATGCAAAGTTAACAGCTACAACGAAATAGTTCTCGGCATCTAACAAGCGAAAGCCTGCCACGTTACAAACCCGCAGACAACGAGCAGCCGTATACAATTTCCGCCGCTTAACCTGCGGGTGGGCGATCTTAACGTCGGCGAACCGTCGTTTAGGTGATTCAGTCGCGCCTTACATCGATCAGCACCGGTGCGTGATCACTGGGGGCCTTGCCTTTGCGCTCCTCTCGGACGATCTGTGCATCGGTCACCCGTCCGGCCAACGCCGGTGAGGCCAGGATGAAGTCGATACGCATGCCCTGTCTCTTCGGGAACCGCAGCTGCGTGTAGTCCCAGTAGGTGTAGACGCCCGGTCCCGGGGTGAAAGGCCTTACCACATCAGTGAATTGCGCGTTGACGATCGCGTTGAATGCCTGACGTTCCGGCTCGGAGACGTGCGTGCAGCCGGCATAGAATTCGGTGCTCCAGACGTCTTCGTCGGTCGGGGCGATGTTCCAGTCGCCGACCAGAGCAATCTTTGCTGTGGGGTCGTCATGTAACCAGCCATCGGCCGTACCACGCAGCGCGGCAAGCCAATCCAGCTTGTAGTTGTAGTGGGGGTCGTCCAGGGTGCGCCCATTGGGGACGTACAGACTCCACACCCGCACGCCACCGCAGGTGGCGCCCAATGCGCGGGCTTCCGCCGTAGCGGCCACCTCTGGCTTGCTGCTCCAGCTGGGTTGGCCGTCGAAGCCGATCTGCACATCGTCGAGGCCGACCCGGGAGGCGATGGCTACGCCGTTCCACTGATTAAAGCCGACATGTGCGACCTCGTAGCCGAGTTCGAAGAGCGGCAGCGTCGGGAATTGACTATCGGAGCATTTGGTCTCCTGCATGGCCAGCACGTCGACGTCGGCGCGGGCAAGCCAGTCGGTGACGCGGTCCAGTCGGGTGCGGATCGAATTCACATTCCAGGTGGCCAGCCGCAGCGTGCCGTCGGGCATGGCTAGACGGTATCCCAAGTGCCTGCCGGGACCGGAAAGTAGCGGGTCCGGTGGTGCAGCCGGAACCGCAGGGACTCGGCAAGGGCGTTCGCGTTCGTGTCGTGCTCACCGACCCGCATGTAGCCGCGGGTCGCGCCGCGACACGCGCCCCAAGCCAGAAGCGCCTCGCAGTCCCGGCTTGCGCCGCGGTGGTCGTCCGCCGCGCGGATCTCGGACAGGCCGACCCACCGGCTGCCGTCGGGCGCGTCGGTCACCGCCGCGCGGGCGAACTCGCCGAATGTCACGCCAGCATCGCGTTCGTTGTCGAGGGCCACGCCAGGGTGACCCTCGGGCGCGTCGCGCACCAGGATTTTCTCGGTGTGCTCGCTCTCCAAGCCCACCGGCGGCCGCAGCAAGCGGTCGGGGATGGCCAGCCGCGGCGTGAGCTCGCGGTGCGCATACCACGCGACGATTGCCGGGATCGCGTAAGGCCGAGCTGAAATATCCAGCGGGACAGCTGAATTGGCTTCGAGTGTGGCCCCTTGCGCGGCCCGGAGCAGCCAGCCGTCCAGCCAGGCCCGCTCGACGGCGGGGCTGGCCGCGGCGGCCGCATGTTCCAGGGCGCGGATCTGATCGGTGCGCACCGGAGCATCGGTCAATTCCCGCAGCGCCACCACGTCGGCGGCCGCGCACTCGACCACCGCGCCCGTCTTCGTCCGCACCCGAACCACCGGATCGACAGCCAACAGGTGGCCTACGGCATCGGTCAGCGGCGGGACCGACCCGGCGGGACGGCGGTAGCGAACCGTCACCCGTGTTCCGAGGTCCGGCCACGAGACCATCAGTGGCCGAACGGGTCGGGCCCTTCGCCCGGCATCCACGAGAGCCCGGGAACTCCCCAGCCGTGTGACTTGACCGCGCGTTTCGCGGCGCGGGCGTGCCGGCCGACCAGACGGTCCAGGTACAGAAGTCCATCCAGGTGCCCGGTTTCGTGCTGCAGCATGCGGGCGAACAGGCCGGTGCCCTCGATAGCGACCGGGTTGCCGTCGGCGTCGAGCCCGGTGACCCGTGCCCATTTGGCCCGCCCGGTGGGGAACGATTCGCCGGGAACCGACAAGCATCCTTCGTCGTCATCGCCCGGGTCGGGCATGGTTTCGGGTATTTCGGAAGTTTCCAGGACCGGGTTGATGACGACGCCGCGGCGCCGGTCCGTCAGTCCGCGGTCCTCGGAACAGTCGTACACGAACAACCGCAGTCCGTACCCGATCTGGTTGGCGGCCAGACCCACCCCGTGCGCGGCGTCCATGGTGTCGTACATGGTGGAGATCAACGCGGCCAGATCAGCCGGGAGCGAACCGTCGGGGCCGACCTGCACCGGCATCGTAGGAGTGCGCAAGACCGGATCTCCCACGATGCGAATGGGTAGGACTGCCATGGTCGGCTAGCTTAAGCCTGGTGACTCTGCAATCCTGCGGCCGTTGGCGATTTGTCGCTGCGGGGCGGGCAACAACTGTGATCAATGCGACCCAGTCGGCAATCCAACTAAGTCGGCCGACTCGCGGGTCTAGATGACAGCTTGAGGGTTGGGGGCGTGGTTCAATATTCGCCGAAACACCCCCCTATGTAAGTCAAGTCATTCAAGCAATTTGAGAATTCGCCGGAAGGGTCCAGGGGAAGCGATATGGACAGCGCCATGGCGCGGGCAAATCGAGCGGGGGACGACTCTGAGATCGCCGATGGGCTCACCCGCCGCGAACACGACATCCTGGCATTCGAACGGCAGTGGTGGAAATTTGCCGGTGTCAAGGAAGAAGCCATCAAAGAGTTGTTCTCAATGTCGGCGACGCGCTACTACCAAGTGCTCAACACGCTGGTCGACCGGCCCGAGGCGCTGGCCGCCGATCCCATGCTGGTGAAGCGACTGCGACGATTGCGCGCCAGCCGCCAGAAGGCGCGGGCGGCGCGGCGCCTCGGCTTCGAGGTGACCTGACGCCCGTTCGTCCTTGTAAAGCGCCTTTGCAGGTTCTGGGTCCTTCCTGGCTACAGTGGGCTCGATGAATGAGCGCGTCCCCGACTCTTCGGGGCTTCCCCTGCGGGCCATGGTGATGGTGCTGCTTTTCCTTGGCATCATTTTCCTGCTGCTCGGGTGGCAGGCTTTGGGCTCCTCCGGGAACTCCGATGACGACTCGGCGTCGCCGGGGTCGAGCGTGACCTCCAGCACCGGCACCCCGTCCTCGACGAGCGCCAAGCCCGCCCCGAACCAGGCCGAGGTACGCGTGTACAACATCTCCTCGAAAGAGGGCGTTGCCGCGCGGACGAGGGACCAGCTCGCAGCCGCCGGTTTCAAGGTCAGCGAAGTCGGGAACCTGCCGATGCCGGATATCTCGGCCACCACGGTGTACTACACGGATGCGGACGACGAGCACGCCACCGCGGATGCGGTGGGCCAGAAGCTGGGTGCACCGGTCGAGGCGCGAATTCCCGCACTGACCAACCAGCCTCCCGGCGTCATCGTCCTCGTCGCGGGCTGACTCCCCGACTCTCCCCCCCGCAAGTCGTTTCGGACCGCATGTCGCCGGGATAGGCTCACGCTATGCCTAAACTCGCCGGTCACCGCAATGTCGCTGCCTCCACCATGTCTGCGCTGTCCCCGTTGTTTTTGGCCGGCTGCGTCGCGCTGGTAAGCGCGTGCTCGTCGCCCCAACACGCCTCGACCATCCCGGGTACCACGCCCCCGATCTGGACCGGATCACCCGCGCAGTCAGCGAAAACCCCGGCCGCCGAGGCCGCGCCGGCGGCGTCACGGAGCATGACGACCCATCTGAAGGCACCCGACGGCGCCCAGGTCGCGACTGCGAAATTCGAGTTCAACAACGGCTACGCCACTATCACGATCGAGACGACCGGTGTTGGTCAGCTGACGCCCGGCTTCCACGGAGTACACATCCACAAGGTGGGAAAGTGTGAGCCCAACTCGGTCGGCCCGACCGGCGGCGCGCCCGGCGACTTTCTGTCGGCCGGCGGGCACCTCCAAGTGCCCGGGCACGCGGCCATGCCTGCCAGTGGTGACCTGACCTCGCTACAGGTGCGCAGAGACGGTACCGCGATGCTGGTGACCACCACAGACGCCTTCACCATGGACGACCTGTTAACCGGCGAGAAGACCGCAATCGTCATTCACGCCGGTGCCGACAACTTTGGCAACATTCCGCCGGATCGCTACAACCAGGTCAACGGGACACCGGGTCCCGACGAGACGACGATGAGCACCGGCGACGCTGGCAAGCGGGTGGCGTGCGGTGTCATCGGTGCCGGCTAGCGCGTCGGGCAACACGGCAGGCGCCCATATCGACTTCGCCGGCTCTCCCCGGCCGACGATCGGGGTGGAATGGGAATTCGCGCTCGTCGACGCGCAGACCCGCGACCTGAGCAACGAAGCCACCGCGGTCATCGCCGAGATCGGCGAAAACCCGCGCGTGCACAAGGAATTGCTGCGCAACACCGTCGAAGTGGTCAGCGGCATCTGCGAATGCACCGCAGAGGCGATGGAGGATCTTCGTGAAACCCTTGGCCCCGCCCGCCGGATCGTCCGGGACCGCGGCATGGAACTGTTCTGCGCCGGCACCCACCCGTTCGCGCGGTGGTCGACCCAGAAGCTCACTGACGCGCCGCGCTACGCCGAGCTGATCAAGCGCACCCAGTGGTGGGGCAGGCAGATGTTGATCTGGGGCGTCCACGTACACGTGGGGATCTCGTCGGCCGCCAAAGTCATGCCGATCATGACGTCACTGCTCAACTACTACCCGCATCTGTTGGCGCTGTCGGCGTCCTCGCCGTGGTGGGGCGGCGAGGACACCGGGTACGCCAGCAATCGGGCGATGATGTTTCAGCAATTGCCCACTGCCGGGTTGCCATTTCACTTTCAGACCTGGGCGGAGTTCGAAGGCTTCGTCTACGACCAGAAGAAGACCGGCATCATCGACCATATGGACGAAATCCGTTGGGACATCAGGCCGTCGCCACATCTGGGAACCCTCGAGGTGCGGATTTGCGACGGGGTGTCCAACCTACGCGAGCTGAGCGCGCTGGTCGCATTGACACACTGTCTGGTTGTCGACCTGGACCGTCGGCTGGACGCCGGCGAGACGCTGCCGACCATGCCGCCCTGGCACGTCCAGGAGAACAAGTGGCGCGCCGCTCGCTACGGCTTGGACGCGGTGATCATCCTTGACGCCGACAGCAACGAGCGCCTGGTCACCGACGACCTGCCCGATTTGCTCACCCAACTGGAGCCGGTCGCGAAGTCGCTGCACTGTGCGGAGGAACTCGCCGCGGTGTCCGACATTTACCGCGAAGGTGCGTCATACCAGCGGCAGCGGCGGGTCGCCGAGGAGCACGACGGCGACCTCCGCGCGGTCGTCGACGCGCTGGTTGCTGAGTTGGATATCTAGTGTTCACCCGGCTGGCCATGTTCCCGCTCGAGTCGGCGCTGCTGCCCGACGAGGATCTGCCGCTGCGCATCTTCGAGCCGCGCTACGGCGCGCTGGTGCGGGACTGCGTTGGCAATGGCGATCCTTTCGGTGTTGTGCTGATCTCCCGCGGCCGCGAAGTCGGTGGTGGCGACTCGCGATGCGATGTCGGCGTTCTGGCCCGCATCACCGAACACGCCGATCTCGGCTCGGGCCGGTATGTGCTGCAGTGCCGGACGGGTGAGCGAATTCGAGTAAACGAGTGGCTACCGGACGATCCCTACCCGCGAGCGTCCGTGCGGATCTGGCCCGACGAACCCGCGGATCCGGTGACCCCGGCGCAGTTCCTTGATGTCGAAGACCGGGTGATGGCCTTGTTCGAGCGGGTCGCGGCCGCCCGAGGTGCTCAGTTACCCGGCCGCGATGTGTTGCTGGGCAGCGGTCGGTCCGACGCACCCGATGCCGGAGAGCGGCTGTACGCGTTGGCATCTCGTATACCGATCGGCACGGCCGACCGCTATGCCGTGCTGTCGGCACCGTCGGCCGCCGATCGGCTGGCCGCGCTGCGCGAGGCCGTGGACTCTGTTACCGAGATGGTGAAGTTTCAGCTGTCCGAATAGCCGAGTTCATGTTCCGACAGCGACTTCAACGTGAGCAGCTGCTTTCGCATCATCACCAGGTCACCCAGCGCGAGAACACGACCAGTTAGCCGAGGCCCGCCGAACAACACGCGTGCGTGCAACCGTGAACCCGCTCCTTCGGGCCGAACCAGATACGTCACGGCCACGCCTTTGGACCGCAATGTGATCTGCTCGCCGTCAACGAAGGACTGCAGCACGAACAGGGTCATGAACCGCTGCCCGACTTCGAGGTGAACGAGTTCGGTGTCGCGTTTCCGGGGGCTGCGGCGGCCGAGATTGTCGATGAGGTCGTAGCTGTACGGCGCGACGCGTAGCTGGCACAACCAGGAGTACACGATCGGTGGCGGCGCGTCGATGCTGATCGCGCGGTCCGTCCGCACGCCGGCGCGCGGACAAAGCCCGTCGCATGGTAGCAACGCCGTTCGTTCCGACTGCGTTGCTCCCCAATTCAGCCCGGGTATCACGACACCGCTGCTCCGCGTGGACGTGCTTGTGCCGCAATCCGTTTGAGTATCAATCTTACCGCGACGCGGTGTCCGCCGGTGCCGATGACGAGCGCGCGATAGACCTTGCCGTGTATGCCAGGAAAGTCTGCCCAGGTCAGCGCGCGCACTCGGGTCCGTGCCGGGTCGCCTGGCCCGGTTGCCAATTCGAAGACCAACCGGTAGACCGCGAACGGGTGGCGGCCTTTCAGCGCGAACCGCCGGGGTGGTCGCGCCTCGTCCAGGACGAAACCAATCGGCACCGTGGCGGGGTCGTGCGGGTCGCGGCACATCACCCGCAGCAGCGCCGACCATGTTTCTTCGCGATTCGCGGCAATGGTTGTGGCATGCTCATCGATATAGGGCAATCGCTCCATATAGAAGGAATGTACTAGATCGTGGCACCCCCGCGGAAGCACGAAACCCATGTGATCCTCGACGCCGCGCGAGCGCTGGTCCTTGCCGGCGGACCCCGCGCGGCGAGCGTGGCGGCGATCGCGACATCCAGCGGGGCGCCCGCCGGCACGCTGTATCACCGCTTCGGCAACCGCGACGGCATCTTGGCCGCAGCGTGGCTGCGCGCGCTTGAACGCTTCCAGGCGCGGGCGATGGCGGCCGAAGCCGATACGCCGGCCGAAACCGCTGTCGCCATGGCCGTGGCCGGCATCAACTTCGCGCGCAAACTGCCCCAGGACGCCCGGCTGCTGCTGACGATCCGGCCGGCTGACCTGCTCGACGGCGAGCCCGACGCGTCATTCCAAAAGACCCTTGCCGCGATGAACGCGCCGCTCATCAAGCGGATCCGCGAGTTGGCCCGGCAGCTGTATGGAAGCAGCGACGCCCGATGCATCGACGCCGTCGCGCGAGCGGTTTCCGACCTGCCCTATGCCGTTGTCCGGCGCCACGCCCACGACGAGCCGATGCCGTCCTGGCTCGAAGCCGATGTCGCAGCGTCGGCGCGGGCGGTGCTAGAGAGATTTGGTGAACGCCCGTAGCGACTCAACCTGAACGGGATCCAGCGAGGGGCGCACGTTTTTGCGGGCCGCCGCGAGGTCGAAGGCGGTGACGTCGGCGGCGTCGATGGAACGCCGCATCGCAGTGAGCGCCGCCTCGCGTAGCAGGGCCACACAGTCGGCGGCGCTGTAGCCGTCGAGTCCGGCGGCCACCTTTTCCAGGTCGACATCGGCGCTGAGCGGAATCGATTTGCCTGCGGTGCGCAGGATTTCGAGGCGCGCCGCGGCGTCGGGCGGTTCGATGAACACCAGCCGCTCCAGCCGGCCCGGCCGCAGCAGCGCCGGGTCGATCAGATCGGGCCGGTTAGTGGCGCCCAGCACCACGACGTCGCGCAGCGGGTCGATGCCGTCGAGCTCGGTCAGCAGCGCGGCCACCACCCGATCGGTCACGCCCGAGTCGAAGCTCTGCCCGCGCCGGGGCGCCAACGCGTCCACCTCGTCGAGAAACACCAGCGACGGCGCCGAATCACGGGCCCGCCGGAACAGCTCGCGGACCGCCTTCTCCGAGGCGCCCACCCACTTGTCCATCAGCTCGGAGCCTTTGACCGCGTGCACGCTCAGCTGCCCGGTGCTGGCCAGCGCGCGCACCACGAAGGTCTTGCCGCAGCCGGGCGGGCCGTACAGCAGCACCCCGCGCGGCGGATCGACGCCCAACCGGGCGAACGTGTCGGGGTGCTGCAACGGCCACAGCACCGCTTCGGTCAGGGCCTGTTTGGCCTCGGCCATGTCGCCGACATCGTCGAACGTGACGTTCCCGACGGTCAGCTCCTCGCTGGCCGAGCGGGACAGCGGCCGGATGACGCCGAGCGCACCGACCAGATCGTCCTGGTTGAGCTTCGGTGGTTGGCCGTCGGAGCTGGCCCGCGACGCCGCCCGCAGCGCCGCCTCACGCACCAGCGCCGCCAGGTCGGCAGCGACGAAACCCGGTGTGCGGCCGGCGATCTCGTCGAGATTCAGATCGCCGGCGGGCACCGCCTTCAGCAGCGTCTCCAGCAGTGCCTTGCGGGTGGTGGCGTCGGGTAGCGGCAGGCCCAGCTCCCGGTCGCACAGCTCGGGCGCGCGCAGCCTCGGGTCGAGCTGGTAGGGTCGCGCGGACGTGGCGATCAGCGCGACGCCGTCGGAGGCCACCGCGGTGCGCAGCTCGGCGAGGATCAATGCGGACACCGGCTCAGCGGTTTCCGGCAGCAGGGCGTCGACATCGGTGATCAGCAGCACGCCGCCGCCGTCGCGCAGCGCCGTCACCGCCGAGGCCACGGTTTTGAGCCGGTCTTCGGCGGCCAGCGCGCCGACTTCCGGGCCGTCGAGCTGCAGCAGCCTGCGGCCGGCGCACACGGCGCGCACCAGCGTCGTCTTGCCGACGCCGGCCGGGCCCGACACCAGCACACCGAGGTTGGTGCCCGCACCCAAGGTTTTCAGCAGGTGCGGTTCGTCGAGCGCGAGCTTGAGCCACTCGGTGAGCTTGGCGGCCTGCGCCTGCGAGCCCTTCAAGTCGTCGACCTGAATCTCCGGTTTCGCGACGCTGACCGATTCGTGCCTGGATGTCGTGGCGCTGTGTGGGATCCCCGTGCCCCAGGTGACCATCGAGTTGGGCTGCACGCTTACTGGTCCGTCGGGGTCGACGCCGGTGACGGTCAGCAGCTCCGAGGTCCAGCTGATCCCGACCGCCGACGCCAGTGCACGGCTGGCGGCCGACGTCGATGTGCCGGGGCCGAGGTCGCGGGGCAGCAGCGAAACCGCGTCGCCCACGGTCATCACCTTCCCGAGCAAGGCCTGCCGCAGGGTGAGCGGCGAAAGCGACTGGGTGGCAAGCCCCGAGCCGCTCAGCGTCACCGTCCGCGCACCGTAAACGATGACCGCGCTGACGATCACCTCGGTGCCCTCCCGCAGCCCGGCGTTGGACAGCGTCACGTCGTCGAGCAGAACTGTGCCGACCGGGGCGTCCTGGCTGGCTAATCCCGCCACCGCCGCCGTGGTCCGCGATCCGGTCAGCGATATCGCATCCCACTCCCGGATACCAAGGGCCGCAACGGCATTCGGGTGCAACCGGACCACACCGCGACGGGAATCCACCGCCGAGGTGTTCAGCCGGGCGGTGAGAGTGAGTTGGCCGGTCCCTGAACCGGAAGTCATTACAATCGCCCGCCCGGCTTGCGCAGTCCCAGCCGTGCCATCGAACGCCCGCCCGGCTTCCCCAGCCCGAGCCGCCCTATCGGCCGGCGGTTCGGCTGGGCCCGGCGGTTGGCCCGCCGCGCGGCGCGCCGTTGCGCGGGTTTTTCGTCCCACGCCTCGGGGTGCTTGGCGAGCCAGCGCTGGTTGCGGACCGCGAACGGGACGTGGCACAGGTAGGCGATGATGATCACCCAGATCAAGATGTAGGGGGCCAGCACCGCCGCCGCCGCGCAGATCGCCAGGATTGCCAGCAGCGGGGCCGCCCAGTTTGGTGGTACCGCCACCGCGTGCATCTTCCGCATCGGGATCTTGCTGACCATCAGCATCGACGTCCCCGCTATCCAGATGCACAGGAACACGGTCGACGTCCACCAGCCCTCGCCGAACTGCAGCTTGAGCCCGATGAGACCGATCATCGAGACCGCGCCCGCCGGCGCGGGCATCCCGACGAAGAATTCGTGCGCATAGGCGGGCTGGGTTCCGTCGTCTTGCAGCGCGTTGTACCGCGCCAGCCGCAACACGACGCACACCGCGTAGAGCAGCACCACCATCCAACCCGCCGGTGACGTCGACAGCAGCGTCACGTAGAGCACGATCGCGGGTGTCACCCCGAAGTTCACCGCGTCGGCCAGCGAGTCGATTTCCTCGCCTAACCGTGACTGGGCGTCCAGGATGCGCGCCACGCGGCCGTCCAGTCCGTCCAGGATCGCGGCCGCGGCGATCAGTGCCATCGCGGCCTTGGGCTGATGCTCCAGGGCGAATTTGATCGCGGTCAATCCCGCGCAGATGGACAGCACGGTCATCGCGCTGGGCAGGATCTGTAGGTTGACCGCGCGCCTGTTCCGGGGCTTGTTGATCATGGGAGCTCGGCCAGCACAGTCTCGCCGGCGACCGCGCGCTGCCCCACCTTGACGATCGGCTCCGCGCCCGGCGGCAGATAGGTATCCAGCCGGGAGCCAAACCGGATCAAGCCGTAGGTGTCACCGATCGACAGCTTGTCCCCGACGTGTGCATCGCACACGATGCGGCGCGCCACCAGCCCCGCGATCTGGACGACGACCACCTCGGCACCTCCGGGCGTTCGGATCCGCACACTGGTGCGCTCGTTCTCGGTGCTCGCCGAGGCGAGATCGGCCGACCCGAAGCGGCCCGGCCGGTGTTGCACGGCGATCACCTCCCCGCTGACCGGGGCGCGCTGCACGTGGGCGTCCAATATTGACAGGAAGATACTCACCCGCCGCAGCGGTGCTCCTCCCGTCTCTGAGCCCATGCTGAGTTCGGCGGGCGGGGCCGCGGAGTCGATCACGCAGATCACGCCGTCGGCGGGCGCGACGATGGCGCCGGCCCGAGTCGGTGGCACCCGCGGGGGGTGACGGAAGAAGCCCGCGCACGCACCCGCCGCCAGCAGACCCGCACCACGCAGCCACCGAAAGTCGCGCCCGGTGAGCGCCCCGCCCAACGCCCCGGCGGTGGCCACTGCCAGGCCGGCGGAGATGAACGGCCGCCCGGCGGGATGCACCGGCGGAATGGCGGAACGCACCAAGTCCAATACGTGCTGCGGGCCTTCTAGGCGGGGGCGTCTTGCCACGCGGTCATCTTACGGAGCTGGGGCTTAGGTGAGATCCCAGACCTGCAGCTGGGTTCCGGCCGACACCTCCACGACGTCCTCTGGGATGTCCAGCAGCCCGTTCGCCGAAGCCAGCCAGCGCAAGTGGTGTGACGCCGGCGGGCCGTAACTGACGACGGTGCCCACCCCGCCTTCCCCGCTTTCGGGCGGATTGAATATCGCGCGCCGGAACTGCCGCTTGCCGTCCGGCGAGGTCAGCGTCTCGGTGAGCACCGCGCTCCGCAGCGGGCGATCTGGATCCGGTAGGCCCATGGCGGCCCGCAGCGCGGGACGGATGAACACCTCGAAGGACACCAGGGCGCTTACCGGGTTGCCGGGCAGCGTGACGATCGTGGTGTCGGCTCCATTTGTCCGCAAGCGGCCTATGCCCTGCGGCATTCCCGGCTGCATCGCCACCTTGACGAACTCCACTCCTTGCTCGCCGGCACGGCCGAATGCGTCTTTGACGACCTCGTAGGCGCCGGCGCTGACTCCCCCGCTGGTGATGATCAGGTCAGCGTCGGCGGCGTATCGGTCAAGGATCGAACTGAACTGCGCGACGTCGTCTCCGGCGGTCGCAGTGGCGACCACGGCTGCGCCCGCGTCGCGAACGGCCCCGGCCAGCATGATCGCGTTGGATTCATAGATCTGCCCCGGCAGCAGCGGGCCACCCGGCGACACCAGCTCCGACCCGGTGGATATCACCAGCACCCGCTGGCGCGGGATCACCGGGAGCTCGGCCATACCCAGCGCGGCGGCCAGGCCCAGCATCGCCGGCGTCACGAGTTGGCCGTTGCGGAGCACGGTGGTGCCTGCGGCAACGTCTTCACCGGCGCGCCGGATGTGCTTGCCGGGCTGGGGGGCCTCCCGGATCGCCACCGATGCCCCGCCGTTTTCCGAGCCGCCGTCGGTGGCTTCGACCGGCACGATGGCTGTCGCCCCGGCCGGTACCGGCGCGCCGGTCATGATCCGGTGCGCGGTACCGGGTTGCAGCGTCAATTCGTCGGTGCGCCCGGCGGGAATGTCCTCGGCGACCGGCAATCTCACCGGGTGTTCCGGTGTGGCATCCACGGTGTCCACGGCGCGCACCGCGTACCCGTCCATCGCGGAGTTGTCGAACACCGGCAACGAGAGCTGTGCGACCACATCGTCGGCCAGGACCAGCCCTTGGGCCTCCGTCAGCGAAACCGTGGCCGCCGGGCGGGCACGGATCATCTCCGCTACGACACGCTGATGTTCTTTGACGGACCGCACCCTGCCATTATCCGGCCGGCGGCGGGGCGTCAAACAGGGAACGTGACTCCGGTGAGTTCTTCGGAGACGGCCCACAGCCGGCGTTGCAGGTCCTCGTCGTGCGACTGCGCGCTGGAGTTGACCAACTTCGGGTGGCCGCGCTGCTCGGCGATACCGTCGGGGCCGTAGTACTGCCCGCCCCGCACGGCCGGATCGGTGGCGGCCCGCAGCGTCGGCAGGGCACCCATGTGTGAGCTCTGGAACAGGATCGGCCCGAGCAGGCTGGCGGCGGGCCTGATGATTGCCGGCAGGTTGCGGGTCAGCTCGGTGTTGGAGGTGCCGGGGTGTGCGGCGACGGCGATGGTGGACTTGTCCGCACCGGGCCGCGCGCTCAGCCGGCGCTGCAGTTCATAGGTGAACAGCAGGTTGG
The DNA here is from genome assembly GCA_035569455.1 of Mycobacterium sp. Classification (GTDB taxonomy): domain Bacteria; phylum Actinomycetota; class Actinomycetes; order Mycobacteriales; family Mycobacteriaceae; genus Mycobacterium. The sequence continues at coordinate 55,168 of DATMMZ010000285.1, forward strand.
CCAGCTTGGACTGCCCGTAGGCGGCGATCCGGTCGTAGTGACGTTCCCACTGCAGGTCGTCGAAGTGGATCGAGGCGCGGATCCGGTGGCCCATGCTGCTGACGGTCACCACCCGCGACCCGCGCACCGGCAGCAGGTGGTCGAGTAGCAGCCCGGTCAGGGCGAAATGACCGAGATGGTTTGTGCCGAACTGCATTTCGAAGCCATCCTGGGTGATCTGTTTCGGCGTATACATCACCCCGGCGTTGTTGATCAGCAAGTCGATGCGTGGGTAGGCCGACCGCAACGCATCGGCGGCGGTGCGCACCGAGTCCAGCGAGCTCAGGTCGAGTGCCTGGAGTGTGACGTCGGCGCGCGGGCTGGCCGCGACGATGCGCGCCAGGGCGGTGTTGCCTTTCTCGAGGTTGCGCACCGCAAGCACGACATGCGCACCGCGGTAGGCGAGCACGGCCGCAGTGTGGTAGCCGATGCCGGTGTTGGCGCCGGTGACGACGACGACGCGACCGCTCTGATCCGGGACATCGGCTTCCACCCACTTGCGGGTCTCGACGTTTGAATTCATGGCCACAACATACTCATCGCCGCCCCGATCGGCATCGGCGCGTAGTCAGGCTTGAGTAAGGTTGAGAACGTGATTACCGGGTTGGCCCACAGCGGGGTGTGCGTTCCCGACTGTGAGGCCGCGGTGGCGTTCTACCGCGATGTGTTAGGCCTGCGTGTGCTCTCGCCGCCGTATGTCATGGCCGGTAACGCCATTCGCAACGACATGGGTGAGCTGGTGTCGGATCCCACCATGAAGGCGGCCGTCGTCGGATTCGGGGACGACGGCGACCGCGTCGTCGAGGTGATCGAGTATCTCAACGTCGAAGGTGGCGCTGAAGGCCGGGCCCTGACCGATCACGGACTCTCGCACGTCGGGCTGATCTGTGAGGACATCGACGCCACCCGGGCGGAACTCGAGAGCAAGGGAGTGCGCTTCCTGGTCAGCGGGATCGCGGACGTCGCGTGCGTTCGCACGACTTGGTTCGTCGATCCCTGGGGCTTGGTTTTCATCCTGGTGGAGAAGAGCAGGCCCGAGCGACCCTACTTTTCGCAATCGGGGGCGTGATGCCCCGAAAAATCACTGTCGGCGTCATCGGTGCGGGCGCCGGCGGCATCGCGATGGGAATCCAGCTGGCCGACGGCGGATATGACTTCACCATCTTCGACCGCGCCGACGGCTTCGGCGGGACCTGGCGCCACAACACGTTCCCTGGTGCGGCCTGCGATGTCCCGTCGCATCTGTACTCGTACTCTTTCGCGCTCAACCCGCGGTGGAGCAAGACCTATGCCAACCAGCCCGAGATCCTGGCCTACCTCGAGCAGGTGGCCGCCGACCACGGGCTTGGCGCACACTTGCGGCCCAACACCGCGATCACCGCGGTGCGGTGGTCGGACAGCCGGCGGCGCTGGACGCTTGGCACCGGCGACGGCCGGGAGCACGAGTTCGACGTGGTGGTGAGCGCGGTCGGGATGCTCGATGTGCCCCATATTCCGGATATCCCTGGGGCGCAACGGTTTCAGGGCCGCCGATTCCATTCGGCGCGCTGGGACCACAGCAAGTCGACGGCGGGGGAGCGGGTCGCGTCGATCGGCACGGGCGCCAGCGCGGTTCAATACGTTCCCGCGATTGCCCCAAAGGCGGCGCGTCTCACCGTGTTTCAGCGCACCCCGATTTGGATTTCGCCCCGCTTCGACTTCCCGTTCACCCCCCAGCAGCACGAGGAGTTCGAACGCGACCCGGCGCTGGCGCAAAAGCTGCGCGACGAAGCCTTCGATGCCTACGAGTCATCCAGCTTCGACGTCGACGCGACGCAGACCCGCGAGGCGACGGAACTGGCCCGCAGCTACCTCATGCGCAAGGTGGCCGACCCCGAGTTGCGCGCGAAGCTGACGCCGGACTATCCGGTCGGCTGCAAGCGGCCGCTCATGTCGCGCGAGTGGTACCCCACTTTCGGGTTGCCGCATGTCAGGCTGGAGACAACCGCTATCGCCGAGCTGACCGAGCGGGGGGTGCGCACGGTTGACGGCGTCGAACACTGCGTCGACACCATCATCTACGGCACCGGGTTCAAGGCCGCCGACTACCTGTCCAGCATCGACGTGTACGGAGCCGGCGACCGTCACCTTCGCGACGACTGGAGCGACGGCGCGGAGGCCTACCTCGGCACGCTGGTGGCCGGGTACCCGAACTTCTTCATGCTCTACGGCCCCAACACAAACGGGGTCAACTCAATCATCTACATCCATGAGGCGCAGACGACCTTCATCCGTCACATTCTCGACGTGATGGCTAGCGGCGGGGCGCGCAGCATCGAGGTGACTGCCGCGGCGCAGCGGCGCTACAACGACGAGATCCAGACAGCCATGGCGGGCAAAGTTTGGCTTGCCAACTGCAACAATTACTTTCGCCATCCCAGTGGCAAGGTGGTGACCCAATTGCCGTACAGCGGCCGGACATTCTTCGAACGCACCCGCGCGTTGATACCGGATGATTACGCCCTGCGCTAAGGGTCGCGTCTGCTCGCGGTGCGCTGCTATGGTGCGCCGGCGCTGCGTATGTGACTGAGCAGGTCCCGGATTGCGCCGGCCGGTGGAGTGCGCCCGCCCGCCCAGATCGCCCTCAGCTCGCGGCGCAGGTTCAGCTCCGGCACTTCGACAGCGCGTAGCCGTCCGACGGCCAGGTCGTCGGCCACGGTCAATCTGCTCATCACCGCCGGCCCCGCACCCGCCAGGACAGCGCCGCGCACCGCTGCCGCAGACGATAATTCCAGCGCCGGGCTTGCTTGTTCGACAGCATCGCCCAGGACGCTCCGTAGTGCCGCATTCAGGCAATCGCGTGTACCTGAACCCAGTTCACGTGTGACAAGCGGTGTCTGGCTGAGTTCATATGCGGTCACAGGTTTCGAGCGGCGGGCCCACTTGTGGTCGGGCGGCACGATCGCCACGAGTTCGTCGCGCGCAACAACTGAGCTACGCAGCCCGCTGGGCACGCCGGGGCTCTCGATGAATCCGAGGTCCGCAGCCCCGTCGCGGACCGCCGCGATTGCGTGGTCGCTGTTGGTGGCGGTAAGAATCACCTCCGGTGCGGTGCGGCCACTGCGGGTTGCCGCGGCTTGCAGTGACACCAGCCACCGGGGCATCAGCTGTTCGGCGATCGTCAGGCTCGCGACCACCTTGACGCGCTTGCGGCTTTCGGTCCGCAGCGAGGCCAGGCCGGCGTCGACTTGCTGGGCGACATCCAGCAACCGGTCCGCCCACTGCGCGACGACGACCCCGGCGGGGGTCAGATGCGAGCCGCGCGCGGTACGCACCGCAAGCCGCACGCCGGTCTGCGCCTCGATCGAGGTGAGCCGCGCCGACACTGCCTGCTGGGTCAGTCCGAGTTCCCGGCCCGCGGCGCCGAGGCTGCCCGTCTTGGCAACCGTCAGAAAGACTTCGAACGCGGACAGTTCAGGCATGCGGGAGCTCAGCGCCATGATTCATGCAACCACAAGTCCGCCTTGTGGGTCCACAACCACGACGTCTATAAATTCTACGGCAGCCGTGCGCGCAGCCAGGCGATGATCTTCGGCACCACCTCGGCCGCCTTGCTCATCGCGATGTGGCCGGTGCCGTCGATCAGGTGCACTTCGGTGTTCGGGCGGCCTTCGAAGACGAGCGTGTCCGACTGCGGGATGAAGTAATCGTCGGCGCCATTAATCACCAGCATCGCCGAATTGCGATGCTGGGCAAGAAGGTCCCGTCGGTTCAGCTGTCCGAGTCCGGCGCTGAGCTCGTCGAGGGTGGGCGAGTGGTCCCAGTGCATGGCGTTGCCGACGATGTCGTGCATGCCATAGGGCAGGTTCTTCACGTTCTCCGGTTCGAACGAATCGACGACCGGACCGCCGAGATCGACTGCGGCGTCCACGATCCCCGCCAGCCCCGACATCGCCGAGAAATTTCCGCCGAACGAAGCCCCGAAGTGAGCGACCCTGCCGTCGCCGAGTGACCGGGCGTAGTCGGCGATTCCGCGGATCACCTCGTCGGCGTGCTTGTCGAGCGGGATCGACGTTTCACCGGTGCCGGGGTGGTCGAAGGCCAAGGTGGTCACGCCGGCACCCTCGGTGAATCCGACCCACCACGGATGGATGTCCATCTTCCAGGTGTCCACCCCGCCGCTGGCGATCAGAACTGGCCGGGCCGCATAGTCGCCGTCGGTAGAGTACAGGTGGACCGGCACGTCGACGGTGCCGTCCCGGTAGGGCACGGTGATGATGCGGCGCTCGAAGGCCACCGGGAAATCCTTGGCCGCCAACAGGAATTGCTCGAGCTGGTTTTGCAAGGCGCGCACCCGGGCCTGGTCGGTCAGGCAAGGGAACTTCGCGCAGCCATAGACCAGTGCCGCAATGCGGTGGTCGCCGCGGTCGGCGTATTCCTCGGCGACCTTCGACCATTCGTAAACCCAGCCGCCGGGCGCGTCTGCCCACATGTCGGTGGTGGCGGCCCGAACGCGCTCGACATCGTCGAGCGGGATGCCGAACTTCTCGAATTGGTGGCTGCGGTCCTCGAACATGTCCGCGGCGGAGACGTCGTAGGTGTACATGGCAGATCAGCCCCTAACCTTGGCGAAGTAGTCGGCGACCGTTGTGGTGTCGTCGAGGGAGGCGACGGCGCCGATGTAGCCGTCCGGACGGATCACGACGCGCCCACCGTTTTTGAGTCCGAATCGCTGTGCCACAACACCATTCGGATCTGCGATGACGGTGTCGTACCCGGCGACCGGGATGTCGTCAGCGGTCACCAGCACCTGCACCTGACCTTCCCCCGCGGCCGGGGCCACGTGGCCGGAGGCGACGGTGAGCAGGACGTGACCGGTGTTCTGAACGCCGCACACCACGGAGAGTTGCTTCTGCACCGCCGCATCGACCGCATGCGGAAGATGATCGCCGGCAGCTACTTTGGCGTGCTTCGGAGCTGAACCCACGGCGATCGGGCTGTCGCGGTAGTTGATGTTGACCTCTTCGGCCATGTTGGCCATGAATCGCCGCGCCGCAGGGACGTGCGACAGCATCCGAATCACGACGTCGCGGATCCGGCGCGGCACACCGGACAGCGTGCCGGCCCTGGTGAGCCGATCGGTGAACGCGATGACGCTGTCGGCGACCGGGATGCGCTCGGCCTCGTAGCTGTCGAGCAGGGTGTCACCGGCTTGGCCGTTGACCACCGCCGCCAGCTTCCAGGCCAGGTTGAACGCGTCCTGCATGCCGGTGTTCATGCCCTGGCCGCCGGCCGGGCTGTGGATGTGGGCGGCGTCGCCGGCCAAAAAGACCCGGCCCCAGCGGTAGGCCGGCACCCGCGCGTGGTGGATCTCGAAGCTGGTCAGCCAGTGCGAGCGCACCACCCGAATGCCACCAATGCGCCGGTCGAGGATCGCCTGCAGCTCGTCCTGCGTCGGGTGCATGTTCATCGGGGTACCGGGTGCGTCGTGCACCTCCGCGAGGAACCGCATCCGGCCGTCCAGCATTGGCAGCACCACCACCGGCCCGTGCGGGGCGAAGAAGGTGTGCATGCTGTCCAGGTCCAGCCCGTGCTCGGCGTCGACGTCACCGAGCAGGAAGCGTTCGCCCACGAACGACCCGGCGAGCTTGGTGCCGACCACTTTTCGCACGGTGCTGTGCGCGCCGTCGGCCCCGATCACCCAGGAAGTGCTGACCTGCTCGGTAGACCCGTCGTCGTGGCGCACGGTGAGTTCCGCGGCGCCGCCGTCCTGGGCCAGCGCGACCAGCTCGACACCGCGCTCGACGATGACGCCGAGCGACTGCAGGTGATCGCCCAGCACGCGCTCGGTTTCGGTCTGCGCCGTGGTCAAGGTGAAGGGGAACGCGCTATCTACCCCACCGAGCGGGATGCGGAACAGCCTGCTGTGCCCGGCGTAGAGCTGCATCGCGGTGGCTTTGATCCCGGTGCTCACCATCTCATCGACGATGCCCATCCGGTCGAACATGTCCAGGCTGCGGGCGTGTACCGCGATCGCGCGGGACTGGTCGGTGGGTTGTGCCAACTTGTCGATCACCCGGACGCGAACGCCGCGGCGGGCGAGCTCGGCGGCGGCGACCAGGCCAGCGGGTCCGGCGCCGACGACTACGACATCGGGGTTTGGGTTGGTGTTCATCGCCATCTCCTTGATTTTTCACGCCTCGTTGAAATTATGAGTCTCACGCTACGTTGAATCTAGTTTCAACGCAAGAGGAAATTCACGCTATGATGAAACTCATGGCGAAGAGAGCGATAACTCCCGGTCCTCGAGATGAACGCGGGGTGCTGGCCGCGCGGATCCTTGCCGCCGCCCGCGACGAGTTCGCCCAGCATGGCTGGGCCGGAAGCACCATCCGGGCGGTTGCGCGCGCCGCCGACGTCGACCCCGCGCTGGTCTACCACTACTTCGGATCGAAGGAAGGCCTGCTGGACGCGGCGACGAACCCGCCGCAGAAATGGCTGGAAAGCGTCGCCAAGGTCTGGACCACGCCCGTCGACCAGCTGGGCGCCGCGCTGATCACGCTGCTGCTGGCCAGCTGGGCCGACGACGAGATCGGGCCGACGCTGCGCGCCATCCTGCAGACCGCCGCGCACGAACCCGCCACCCGCGAGAAGCTGCGGCGGGTCGTCGAGGGCAGCCTGATGGGGGTCTCGGGGCTCGGCACCGACGAACGAGAGCGCCTGGTCCGCAGCGGGCTCATCTCGTCACAGATGATGGGCTTCGCGCTGATGCGCTACGTCTGGAAGATCGAGCCCATCGCGTCGATGAGCGACGACGAGGCGATCGCCGCGGTCAGCCCCAACCTGCAGCACTACGTCGATGGTGATCTGACTACTGGATCGTGAGCAGACGCAGAATCGCACAATTCGCCGCGTAGGGATGCCATTCTCTGTCTGCTCGCGAAGGGTGAATTACTCGATGAAGAAGTTGTCGTGGCGCACGAGCCACTCCCGGCGTTCGTCGTCGGTCATGTCAGCCAGGGCACCGAAACCCTCGAAGTAGGCCTCGCGCGGCGAGCCCGGGGCGAAGAGCATCAGCATCGATGCGGGTTCGTCTGCCTCATTGCGGAAGCCGTGAATCCCGCCGGGCGGGACATAGAGGAAGTCGCCTTGACGGCCGTCGGTCCAGTCGTTGCCGTCGTAGAGCTTGATCGTCCCGGACAGCACGAAGAACGCCTCGGACATGGTGCGGTGGAAGTGTGCCGGAGGTCCGCCGCCGGCCGGGGCGATGTCGACCCGGTACAGGCCGTAGTCGCCGTCGGTGTCCTGCTGATTGGCCAGGTAGTGATGGTTGACGCCGGGCGTCTGGTGATCGGGCGGCTGGTCCGCTCGCTTGAACCAGGCGCTGACTTCAGGTTCGTCTCCGGTGTAACGGGGCGGCGGATACGGCGGCACGACGAGTGACATCAACCCAGTCTGCCGAACTTGCCTGCGCCGACCGGCACCCCGCAGGATTTCGAATTCTCGTACCCGGCGGCATTCCCGTCGGTCATATCGGTCGCCGTCCCTGAGGGTGCGATGGCATTGGTGGCGATGCCCCGCTCGGCGAGTTCGGGGGCCCGAGGGTGAGCACCATCGCCGAACGGTGGCCCAGCTTGGCGTCGACGACGACGACCGCCGGATGCGCAGCGGGCTGGTTTCGACCCAGATGATCGGATTCGCGCTGATGCGTTACGTGTGGAAGATCGAGCCGGTGGCCTCGATGACCGAGGACCAGGTACTGGCCGCCGTCGCGCCGAACGTGCAGCGCTACATCGACGGGGAATTGTCAGAACCGCCAACGGCGGGCTGAGCGACGCGGGCGACGCGTCGCAGTCGTAGCATCGCTGCTGTGGAGACGTCGGTCGCCGAGGAACGGGTAAGGGCGCAAAAGCTTCTCGACGCCCAGGACAAGGCGGCGCGACTGTTCGACGAGATCGAGCGGCGCGCCATGATCCGCGCCGGAGTCGGTGAGCAGGAGTTGTCCGACGAGATCCGCGACCTGGCCGCGGACATGTTCGGAGTGACCCGGCATTGGCATCGACGGATTGTGCGGGCCGGCGAGAACACTTTGCAGCCTTTCAAGGAACACCCGCCGGACCGGGTGATCGCCGACGACGACATCGTGTTTCTCGACCTCGGCCCGATATTTGAGGAGTGGGAGGCGGACTTCGGGCGCACGTTCGTCCTGGGCCCCGATCCCGACAAGGCGGCCGTCCTGGATGCGCTGACGCGTGTGTGGCAGGCGGGCCGTGAGCATTTCGAGCGCCACCCCGAGATCACCGGTGCCCAATTGTTCGACTACACCGTGGAGGTGGCCCGGGCCGAGGGTTTCGAGTGGGGCAGCCACATTGCGGGCCACCTCGTCGGAGAGTTCCCGCACAAGAAGATCGCCGGGACAGCTACCGAGTGGTACATCATGCCCGGTTCCGACAAGCCGATGCGGCGCGCGGATCCGAGCGGCCGTCGCTGTCACTGGATCCTTGAAGTCCATTTGATCGACCCAACCCGCGGCTTCGGCGGTTTCTACGAGCAACTGCTCGACCTGCCCTGAAGCCGGGCCCCGCTTTCTGCAGCCGCCTATCTCCACGGCTGGCCGGTCGGGCGGCGCTGGGTGTTCCTTGCACTCGGCATGGGCGAGTGCTAAGAATGACGTTGGCACTCGCGACCAGTGAGTGCTAGGTCGGGGCGGTGAGACCGAGCCCAGACAGCTGCGGTCGTCCGTCGCGGGCACTGCACCCGGCCCAAACGTGTCATCCCCAATCCGGAGGAATTACTTCGCAATGGCCAAGCAAATTGCGTACGACGAAGAGGCCCGTCGCGGCCTCGAGCGGGGCCTGAACGCCCTCGCCGACGCGGTAAAGGTGACGTTGGGTCCCAAGGGCCGCAACGTAGTCCTGGAGAAGAAGTGGGGCGCCCCCACGATCACCAACGATGGTGTGTCCATCGCAAAGGAGATCGAGCTGGAGGACCCCTACGAGAAGATCGGCGCCGAGCTGGTCAAGGAAGTCGCCAAGAAGACCGACGACGTCGCCGGTGACGGCACGACGACGGCCACGGTGCTGGCCCAGGCCCTGGTCAAAGAGGGCCTGCGGAATGTCGCGGCGGGCGCCAACCCGCTGGGTCTCAAGCGCGGCATCGAGAAGGCGGTCGAGAAGATCACCGAGACGCTGCTGAAGGAGGCCAAGGAGGTCGAGACCAAGGAGCAGATCGCTGCCACCGCGGCCATTTCCGCCGGTGACCAGTCGATCGGTGACCTGATCGCCGAGGCGATGGACAAGGTTGGCAACGAGGGCGTCATCACCGTCGAGGAGTCCAACACCTTCGGCCTGCAGCTCGAGCTCACCGAGGGTATGCGGTTCGACAAGGGCTACATCTCGGGCTACTTCGTCACCGACCCCGAGCGTCAGGAAGCTGTCCTCGAGGACCCCTACATCCTGCTTGTCAGCTCCAAGGTGTCGACCGTCAAGGACCTGTTGCCGCTGCTGGAGAAGGTCATCCAGGCCGGCAAGCCGCTGCTGATCATCGCCGAGGACGTCGAGGGCGAGGCGCTGTCCACGCTCGTCGTCAACAAGATCCGCGGCACTTTCAAGTCGGTGGCGGTCAAGGCCCCCGGCTTCGGTGACCGGCGCAAGGCGATGCTGCAGGACATGGCCATCCTCACCGGCGGTCAGGTGATCAGCGAAGAGGTCGGCCTGACGCTGGAGAACGCCGACGTGTCGCTGCTTGGCAAGGCCCGCAAGGTGGTCATCACCAAGGACGAGACCACCATCGTCGAGGGCGCCGGTGACCCCGACGCCATCGCCGGGCGGGTGGCCCAGATCCGCCAGGAGATCGAGAACAGCGACTCCGACTACGACCGTGAGAAGCTGCAGGAGCGCCTGGCCAAGCTGGCCGGCGGTGTTGCGGTGATCAAGGCCGGCGCTGCCACCGAGGTGGAACTCAAGGAGCGCAAGCACCGGATCGAGGACGCGGTCCGCAACGCCAAAGCGGCCGTCGAGGAAGGCATCGTCGCCGGTGGTGGCGTGACCCTGCTGCAGGCGGCCCCGGCCTTGGACGAGCTGAAGCTCTCCGGCGACGAGGCGACCGGCGCCAACATCGTCAAGGTGGCGCTGGAGGCTCCGCTGAAGCAGATCGCCTTCAACTCCGGGCTGGAGCCGGGCGTGGTGGCCGAGAAGGTGCGCAACCTTCCGGCGGGCCACGGCCTGAACGCGGCCACCGGTGAGTACGAGGACCTGCTGAAGGCGGGCGTTGCCGACCCGGTCAAGGTGACCCGTTCGGCGCTGCAGAACGCGGCGTCCATCGCGGGGTTGTTCCTGACGACCGAGGCCGTCGTCGCCGACAAGCCGGAGAAGGCGGCCGCTCCCGCGGGCGACCCGACCGGCGGCATGGGCGGGATGGACTTCTAAGTCCCACTCCTCAACGGAAAAGCCCGGTCCCCTTGTGGGGCCGGGCTTTTCCGTACACGCAGCTATGGCTTAGGCCGGCTCAGTGAACACCACGCAGTCATGCAGGCAGCCCTTGGCCGCCGCGGGGGAGTCGGGGTCGGCCTCGCGGTGCAGCAAGGCGCGGGTGGGCACGACACCGCAGCGGGCGGTCTCGTCAGCTGAGTTTTCAGGGTCGGATAACTCGACGCAGCCGTCGACGATGAGCGAATAGCCGCCGGGCTGACGCGGGGGCCACAGCAGAGTGACGTCGCGGTGGTGGGCCAGGTTTTTCCGCGTGCGGCCCCCAATGAGGCCGACGTCGACGATTGCGCTGGGTCCGGCCGGGTCGTCGGAATGATCGCGCAGCACCGGTTCCACCGTCACGGTGTGCGCGTGGTAGCCGTCATCGACGGTGATCAGGTAGGCGAACGGGTAATCGGTGAGAGCGGCGGCCAGCCGCTTGAGGTCCACCTTCTTTGCGGTCTTGGCGCCCATGAGTTCGAGGATAGGCGTTGATGTGGCGCTACTCCGAAGAGTTGGGCTGCGAAAGGACCGGGTTGGGGATGTCGGGGTTGCGGTCGCTCCTGAAGAAGCCCGAGCTGGGGATGCCCTCGGCAGCTGCGTCACCGATGCCCGCGTCCCCGGTGCCTACGTTCCGCAATCCCGAGTCATTACCGCCCGAGGTGACCAAGCCCGAGGGGAGTGTGGTTCTGAGGAGCGGGGTGGTGGCGTTCTGGCCATTGGCCGCGCTGACGATCGGGTTCGGCGGACTGGTAAAGGCCGGGGTTTCCGGGGCCTGGTTGAACACGTCGGAATTTGCGAAGCCCGGGTTGAAGCCGCCCGCACTTCCGCCGGCCGGGTTGACGACGCTCGGGCTGAGGTTCGCCGCGTTCAACCCGCCCGTGACGTTGCCGGGGTTGAGGAGGCTCGTGCCCGGGCTCGGGGCCGCAAACCCGGGTCCTGCGAGTCCAGGGTTCCCCAAGCCCGCGTTCATGGCGCCGTTGACGGTGTTGAACGAGCCCGAGTGCCCGATGCCCACGTTTCCGGTGCCGGAGTTGAAAAGGCCGATGTTTCCGGTTGCGGAATTCCCCACGCCGATGTTGCCGCTACCCCAATTCAAGCCGCCGAAGCCCGGCTGATGATTGCCGGTAAGCCCGAACCCGAAGTCCGCGTTGCCGGTATTTCCGAGGCCGATATTTGCGCTGCCGAAGCCTGTGCCGTTGTTTCCCGTGCCCCCGTAGCCCGCACTTTGGCTGCCGGCGTTTCCGGGGCCCGAGTTCGAACTGCCGTCGGTGGAGCCCGTGCCAAAGAGTGCGTTGTACAGGCTGCTCAGGTTTGATTCGCCAACGCCTGGGGCCATACCGACGCGCCGGGGGCTGTGGCTGATGTGGTGGCCGCTGTTGCGGCCGCTGCCGAGGGTGTGCAGCAGCTGTCGCCAAGGCGCCAATCGCGCTGCCGCCGCCGACGCGTCGAAGTGGTAACCCGACATCGCGGCCACGTCCAGAGCCCACATCTGCTCGTACGCGGCCTCGATGTCCGCGATCGCCGGAGCGTTTTGCCCCAACCAGTTTGTGTTTGCCAACACCTGCATCAGGCCACGATTGGCCGCTACCACCGCGGGCTGCACGATGACCGCCAGCGCCGCTTCGAACGCGCCTGCGGCGACCGAGGCCTGCCCGGCGGCCTGCTCCGCCTGGACGGCCACCTGGCCGAGAAACGCCGCATACTGGGACGCCACTGCCATCATCGCCGCCGACGAAGGACCCAGCCATGAACCGCTGGCGAGGTCCTGTGTGACCGACCTAAAAGAAGCCGCCGACGACGCTAATTCCGAGGCCAGCGAGTCCCAGGCCGCGGCCGCGACAAGCAGCGGCCCCGAGCCGGGGCCGGCGAACATTAGTGCCGAATTGATCTCTGGCGGCAACCACGCAAAGTGCGGGTTTGTCACCAATCCAAACTACCGGGCGAGGCCCGCCGTCGTGGCCGTTTCAGCTGGAGATAGGAGCAGGTTGTCGGCCGCGGACCAACTTTCCGGGGCGTGCCTGGGTCGGCACCCCGTTCGCGGCGATCACCTCACCGGAGACCACCGTCGCGACGTAGCCGTCAGCCGTCTGGTCGAGGCGTCGACCGCCGGCCGGCAGGTCGTAGCTGATCACAGGTTTGTGCAGCCGCAGCGCGGCGTGATCGATGACGTTGAGGTCGGCCTTGTAGCCCACGGCGATGCGCCCGCGATCGCCCAGCCCGGCCACGCGGGCCGGCACGGAGGTGAGTTCGCGGACGGCCTGCGACACCGTGAACCGACCCGACGCGCGGTCCCGCGCCCAGTGCGCCAAGAAGTACGTCGAGTAGCTGGCGTCGCAGATCATGCCGTAGTGTGCGCCGCCGTCGCCCAGCCCCAGCACGACGTCGTCACGGTGCAGCAGCTCGCCGACGGTGTCCAGCGAGTTCTTCTCCAGGTTGCTCGTCGCGACCAAGAGCATGGCGCGCCCGTCGTCGTCGAGCAGCCGGTCGTAGGCCTCTTCCATCGGGTTCACACCCTTGGCCCGGGCCCGGGCCCCGATGCTGTCCGACGGGTTGGGTTCGTAGTTGGGGTTGTCTCCCAGCGCGAAGATCCAATCCCACATCTGGGCCACGTACAGGATCGGGTGCCCGACGCCGGGCTTGTCGGCGAGTATGCGGGCACGGACCTCGGGCTTGCGCATCTCGGCCACCCGCTCGGCCAGCGGCAGGTGTGCGATCTCGCGATAGCTGGGGTAGAGCACGAACGGGTTGGCGCTCAGCTGCAGCCCGATGATCAGCCCGATCGGGCGCGGCAGCAGCTGCGCGGTAAATCGGACCCCGCCGCCCGCATTTTTATTCGCCTTCTCCACCATGGTGATGGCATCCGGCCATGTGGGGTCACCCGAGTTGGCGACCACCAGTGTGAAGGTGACCGGCAGCCCGACGTCTTCGGCGACGTCGAAGACCGTCTGCAGCACCGGCTGGTAGCCGCCGGCCGGGATGTCGGGCACGAATTGGAGCAGGCCGCCGCCGGCGTCGACCACGCCCCTGGCGATCTCCTCGATCTCCTCGCGGGCGGCGTCGTAGCTCGGGATCGGCGAACCGCTTTCGGTCTTGTGGATCGTCAATCGCGAGGACGCGAAACCCAGCGCCCCGATCTCAATGGCCTCCTTGGCCAACGCCCGCATCTTCGCGAGGTCCTCGGCGGTGGCCGGCTCGCGGTCGGCGCCGCGCTGGCCCATCACGTAGACCCGCAGCGGGGAGTGCGGCAGATAGGCGGCCACGTCGATGTCGCGCTTGCCGGCCTCCAGCGCGTCCATGTATTGGGGGAAGGTCTCCCAGGACCACGGCAGGCCGTCGGTCATCACGACGCCGGGAATGTCCTCCACCCCGGCCATCACGTCGACCAGGACGTCGTGGTCTTCTTTGCGGCACGGCGCGAAGCCGACGCCGCAGTTGCCCATTACCACCGTGGTGACCCCGTGTGCCGACGACGGCGTCAGGCGTTCCGACCAGATGGCCTGGCCGTCGTAGTGGGTGTGCAGGTCGACGAAGCCCGGGGTGACCAGCAGCCCGGTGGCGTCGATCTCGTGCTCGGCAGAATCGCCGTTGATGTGTCCCACTGCCGCGATGACGCCGTCGCGCACCGCGACGTCGCCCACGTACGGCTCACCTCCCAGCCCGTCGACGATGGTGCCATTGCGGATGAGGAGGTCGTAGGTCATCTAAATAATCTACGACCGCTCCGGTGGATCGTGCCAGGATCGATCGTGTGATCGACCACACCGGAATCAACTGCGCCGACTACGCGAGGTCGCAGACGTTCTACGACGCGGTGCTCGGGGTGCTCGGCTTCTCACGTCAGATGGATTTCGGCAGGGCCGTCGGCTACGGGCGCGACGGCAGGCCGGCCTTCTGGATCTCCGAGGGTGCCGGCATGGGGCCCAATCGGGAATCCACCTCGCCTTCGAGGCGGCCGACGAAAACGCGGTGCGCGGGTTCCACGAGGCCGCGGTGGGGCTGGGTGCCGAGTCGTTGCACGCACCTCGGCTCTGGCCCGAATATCACCCCGGTTACTTCGCTGTCTCCCTGGCGCCGACGCGCTGCGATCCCGATGGCAACAACGTCGAAGCGGTCTGGCACGGGGGTCCGTAGGGTCGCTGGTATGGCAAACACCGACGCCGCCGCCCAAGAACTGCTTCGCGACGCCTTCACCCGGTTGATCGAACACGTCGACGAACTCACCGAGGGGCTGACCGACGAGATAGCCAACTACCAGCCGACCCCGGCCGCCAACAGCATCGCCTGGCTGATCTGGCACAGCGCCCGGGTGCAGGACATTCAGCTGGCGCATGTGGCCGGTGTCGAGGAGGTGTGGACCCGCGACGGCTGGGTGGACCGGTTTGCGCTGGACCTACCTCGCCATGACACCGGCTACGGCCACGGTGCCCGAGAGGTGGCGAAGGTACGGGCACCCGCCGACCTGCTGTCCGGCTACTACCACGCGGTGCACAAGCTCAGCCTCGAGTACATCGCCACCGTGACCGCGGACGAGTTGTCCCGCATCGTCGATACCAGCTGGGATCCGCCGGTGACCGCCAGCGCGCGGCTGGTGAGCATCATCGACGACTGCGCACAGCACCTCGGGCAGGCCGCCTACGTGCGGGGGATCGCACCGTAAATTGGCGGCGTGCGATTCGCGCTGACGGTTGTGCTGTGGCTGGCCACCACGGTTGCGCTGGCAGTGGCGGTCCCGGCGGTGTGGGCACAGCTGAACGTCGTCGGCGAGGATGGCTACGCCACGCTCGCCCAGAAAGCGGCGGGCGATCCTGCGCTGCAATCCGCCGCGGCGACCGAACTCACCACGCGGGCGATGGCACTCATTGCCGCGCACGGTGGGGGAAAGTACTCGGTCGACAGCTCTCAGGTGCACGACACCGCCACCGCATTCACGGCCAGCCCGTCGTTTCCGCCGCTGTTCGCAAACGCGAACCGGGCGGCGCACCGCTGGTTGTTCTCCGACGCCCGACCCGGCGATTCGTGGGTGGTCGACGTGGCCCCGATGCTCAACGACAGCTCGTTTCAGCCGATTTTGAGCGCCTACAACGTGAAGGTGCCCGCGACGCTGACCGTTCCGCTGACGGTATCGGTTCCTTCAACGGGTCAGTCGGTGCGGCAGGGACAGCTGAGCAGGCTCGCCGCGTGGGGCCCGTGGGTGAGCATCGTCGCGGTAGCGGTGAGCGGTTTCTGCGGGCTGCTGACGGTTGCCGCCGCGCGCCGCCGCGGCAAGGCGATGACCAGCCTCGGCGTTTCGGCGCTGCTCGTCGGCGCGGCCGGATGGGCGGGCATCGAGGTCGGTCGCCGCTATATCGGCGACGCGCTGAATCGGACTGGCGGCGATATCCGCCAGATCGCCGACGTGATGGTCCACCACGCCGAGGCCAGCCTGCACCAATGGCTGAACGTGACGCTCATCGCGGGGGTCGTGCTGGTCGGATTCGGGGTGATCGTTGCGATGCTGGGCAGCGTGCGGCGCCCGTCAAGTTAGCGGCAACTCGGCCAATATCGCACTCGTCGGCTGCGGCGACCCGTTGCCGGGTTCGACGGTGAACGCCAGCGCCGTCGAGCCTGAAAGGTTGGTGAGCGTCGCGGTCGTCGAGGGCGCCACGGCCGCGGTGCCCATCGTCCCCGCCGATGTTGGGCCCTTGTCGCCTATCAGCCACATTTGATAGACGGTGCCCGGGGACGGCGGCGGCACGTTGTTCATCACCAGCACGCCCTCGTTGCGGTCGCGGGAGAACATCACCGTGGCCATCCCGTTGGCGAGTGGGCGGGAGACCGTGCGCACATCCGGAGCCGACAGGATCTGCTCGGCGACGGTCTGCGTTGCGTGCGGCCGCGTCAGCACCCCGATGCCGAACGCCGCGGCACCCACCACGATCGCGGCCGCCGCGGACGCGAAAGCAGCTGTACGCCAACGCAGCTGGCGGCCGGAATCGGGCTTGACGGCGGCGAGCGTCGCCGCGCGCAGGTGTGCGGGTGCTTCGGCTGCGGTCGCCGCCGACACGATCGCCATCGTCTCGCGGACGCCGCGAACTTCGTTGGCGAAGGCCGCCGCGACCGGCGCGGGCGCGGCCGCGACCCGCCGGTCGATGTCGGCTCGCTCCGCATCTGACATCGCATGCAGGGCATACGGTGTGGCCAGCTCGAGCAGTTCGAAGTCGGTCGGCTCGGTCATGATACGTCCAGGCAATTGCGCAGGCCGCGTAGCGCATCGCGCATGCGTGACTTGATCGTCGACAAATTGGCGGCTAACCGCCGCGACACCTCGGCGTAAGTCAGGCCGCCGTAGTAGGCCATTTCGATGCACTGCCGCTGCGCATCCGTCAACGCGTCCAGGCATGCGATCACCCGGCGACGCTCGTCACCGGCGATCGCCGATTCGGCGACGACATCTCTTGCGGGGTCGACATTGGCCGCGCCGTAGCGCGATTCCCGCGCAGTGCCGGCTTGCTCGGTGCGAACCCGGTCGATGGCGCGCCGGTGCGCCATGGTCAGCAGCCAGGCGAGGGCGGAACCCTTGGCGGAATCGTATTCCGACGCGGACCGCCACACCTCGAGATAGACCTCCTGGGTGGTTTCTTCGCTGTAGCCGGAATCACGCAGCACACGTACCACCAGCCCATACACCCGCGAATTGGTCTGGTCGTAGAACGCGCCGAACGCGTTGCGGTCCCCACGCGCGACCCTGCGCAGCAAGGCGTCCAGGTCGCTGCTCAGCCGTGCCGGTCCGGTCATCGATCGGTAGCTTATCGCCTGTCATCGAGGTACCGATCTGGGTGGCCGAGGGAAGAAGAACGCCGTCCGTGCCTGGTACTCGGCGAACCCGGGGCGGCCGGCCATCAACTTCTCGGTGAGCCGGGCGCCGGTCACATACACCAGGAAGTACGTCATGAGCAGTGGCGAGCCCACCGTGGCCAACGACAACCAGCCGTTGATGGTGATCAGCCACAACCCCCACCAGACGGTGGCGTCACCGAAATAATTGGGGTGCCGCGTCCAGGCCCACAGGCCACGATCCATCACCACACCGCGATTCGCCGGGTCCGATTTGAAGACCCGCAGCTGCCGATCGCCGACGGCTTCGAAGGTGACACCCACCAGCCAGACGGCCACGCCCAGCACCGTGACGGCGGTGAGCGGTTTCGGCGTGGGGCCGGTCACCGCCGACAGCTGCAGCGGGAATGAGACGAACCAGGTGATGAAGCCTTGCAGCAGAAAGACCTTGCGCACCACCTGGGTGGGTGTGGTGTCCCGCAGCAGGGCCGCGTAGCGCGGATCCTCCCCTTTGCCGACGGTCTTGCGCTGTATGTGCCAGCTCAGCCGCAGACCCCAGATCGTCACCAGTGCCAGCAGCAGCCACCGCCGGGTCGGGTCGCCGTGGCCGAGTGTCGCGGCGACGGCGGCGATGGCCACGAAGCCCACACCCCAAGCCACGTCGACGACGTTGTAGCGCCCGATCCGCCTGCCGATCGCGAACGTGACCGAATGCACCACGGCGAGGGCCAGCACCGAGGCGCCGGATACCTGCAGAAGGTTCACCGGACTCATGTGTTTTCCTCGCGTGCGAACGTCCACTGGTAGACGTTCAGATAGCCCGACCGGAATCCCGCCTCCGAATAGGCTAGATACAGCTCCCACATCCGTCCGAACACCTCGTCGAAGCCTAAGTGCGCCAACGCGTCTCGCCGCTGCGTGAACCGTTCCCGCCAGAGGCGCAGGGTCTCGGCGTAATGCGGACGCAACGAGGTCATGTCGACCGTGCGTAACCCGGTGTGCCGCTCGGTGATGTCGGCGATGACCCGGGTGGACGGTAGCAGCCCGCCGGGGAAGATGTACTTCTGGATCCAGGTGCGGGTGTTGCGGCTGGCCAGCATCCGCTCGTGCGGCATGGTGATGGCCTGGATCGCCACCCGGCCACCCGGTCGCACCAGCTGTTCAAGCGTGGCGAAATACCGCGGCCACGCGTGATATCCGACCGCCTCGATCATCTCGACCGACACCACGGCGTCATAGCATCCTTCGGCGTCGCGGTAATCGCACAGGTCGATCTGTACCGAGTCGGACAGCCCTGCCGCGGCAACGCGAAGCCGCGCCAGGTGCTGCTGCTCGGCCGACAGGGTCACCGAGCGGACGTGCGCCCCACGGGAGGCCGCGCGGATGCTCAGCTCGCCCCACCCGGTGCCGATCTCGAGAACGCGGCTGCCGTCCTGGACCCCGGCGACGTCGAGCAGCCGATCGATCTTGTCGCGTTGGGCCGCAGCCAAATCGGGCCACTTTGGTGTTCGGGCGGGTAGCTGGGCGAACAGCGCGCACGAGTACGTCATGGTCTCGTCGAGGAACTCAGCGAACAGGTCGTTCGACAGGTCATAGTGCTCGGCGACGTTGCGCCGGGCCTGGTCTCGGTTGGCGCTGCGCCACCGGGGCCGAAACGCCGGTGCGATCGGCCGCAGCCTTTGCAGCGTGCCGGGCACCAGGTCGGCCACCGAACTCGCGAATACCGTCAACACCTGCGTGAGGTCGTGCGGTGATTCTTTACAAGACCATTCGCCGGCCATGTAAGACTCCCCGAAACCGATCAGGCCGTGCCGCCCGATCCGGCGCGCCAGCGCGTCCGGCCGGTGGATCACCATGGTCGGCGCCGTTGGGTCGGCGGCGCCGACCACGCCGTCGGGGTAGACCAAACGCAGCGGCAGGCGGGCGGCCGCGCGGCGCAGCAGCCGGTCGGCGACAACAGCCGATGCCGCGGCGACGGGGCCCGACGGCACCTTCGCGACCGCTGGCCAACGCTGCGAATCGATTGGCCCTAAGGGATTTCGGGACGGCTTTCGGATGGTTTGTACGCTCATCGCGGTACCACTGGAACTCTTCGTAACCACAGCTTGATCCCCTGTATTCGGATGCGTATGGCCACCAGCAGCGGTGCCAGCGGCGAAATGACTTGCATGATCGCGATTTCTCGGGTCGTTGCCGGTCGGCGCTCGCCGCGCATGTTTGCTGTGAATTCCGGGAATGCCGGCCGGCGGTCGCGATGTAGCGCCACGGTGATGTCGACCTCGCTGTCGGGTCGTGGCGCTTGCACCAGGTAGTAGCCGTCTACCTGATTGAACGGCGAGACGTAGAACTCCTTGGCGGTCACCACCGGCAGGTCGGCCGGTGGCAACAGGTAGGCGTGGCGCTCGCCGTAGGTGTTGTGCACCTCGGCGATCACATGACGCAGCAACCCGTCTCGGTCGTGGCACCAAAAGACGCTCAACGGGTTGAAGACGTAACCGAGGACGCGGGCCTGCAGCAGCGCGGTGATGCGACCTTCGGGGACAGCCAGGTCACGGTCGGTGAAGAAGTTATCGAGGCGTTCGCGTAGCGAGCCCTGCACGGGATCCGAAAAGTGATCCGACGCGCGGAATCGCGCGAACGGCCGCAACCACCAGGGCAGCCGGGGAAGGTCGTCGACGTCGACATACCAACTGTAGCTTTGGTATTCGAACGAATGACGCACCGGCTCCTGCCGGGAGTGAGTGATCGTGGTGCGGTAGATCGCCGGCGTCAGCACGTCGGTCAGCATCCGACCACCGCCTGCCGCTGGGTCACTGCCGGCCAGTCGGCGCCGAGCCGGCGGGCCGCGCGCAGTCCCGAGGCGGCGCCGTCCTCGTGGAATCCCCAGCCGTGGTAGGCGCCCGCGAACACCACCTGATCGTCATCGAGCATCGGCAATAAACGTTGGGCTGCAACGGATTCTGGTGTGTACAGCGGATGGCTGTAAGTCATCTCGGCGATCACCGAAGCGGGATCTACCAGGTCATCGCCGCCGAGGGTTACCAGGAACCGGCGACGGGAATTGATGCGCATCAGCCTGCTGATGTCGTAGCTGACCATCACGTGATCGCTGCCGGGTGTCACCAGATAGTTCCACGATCCGCGGGCGCGGCGGTGGCGCGGCAGCACGGACTCGTCGGTGTGCAGCCGGGCGCGGTTGGTCGAGTAGGGGATTGCGCCCAGGACGGCGCGCTCGTGTGGTGTCGGGTTGTCGAGCAGCAGCAGCGCCTGGTCCGGGTGGACGGCGACAACGGCCGCGTCGAAAAGCCGGGGCGCGTTGTTTCCCGCTTGCACCAGTACGCCGTTGGGCAACCGCCGCAGCGAGCGCACCGGCGTGCCGACGGACACCTCGTCGAGCCGGGATGCGATGGCCTGCACGTAATTCGCCGAGCCTCCGACCACGGTGCGCCACGTCGGGGAGCCGAAGACCGACAGCATGCCGTGATGGTCGAGGAAGACGAACAGATACCGGGCCGGATAGCGCAGGGCGTCAGCGCCCGCGCAGGACCACACCGCTGCGACCAACGGCGTGATGAAGTAGTCGACGAAGTACGGCGAAAAGCGGTGCCGGCTCAGGAAGGCCTCCAATGTCTCCAGGTCGTCCTCGATACCGGGGCCCCCGGCACGCAGCAACCGGGTCGCGGCGCGGTGGAAACGGATGATCTCGGCGAGCATCAGCAGATAGCGGGGCGTCAACGACTGCCGGCACGCGAACAGCCCTCGCGCTCCGAGGGCTCCGGCATATTCGAGTCCGATGTCGTCGGCACGCACCGACATCGACATCTCCGACCCTTGCGTGGCCACACCGAGTTCGGCGAACAATCGGCACAACGTTGGATAGGTTCGGTCGTTGTGCACCAGGAACGCGGAGTCGACACCCACCACCGAGCCGTCTTCAGAGCCGTCTTGCGAGCCGTCACCATCATCGACATAGTGGGTGTGCGCGTGGCCGCCGAGCCGAACGTCGGCCTCGTATAGCGTGACCCGGTCGCGCCCGGACAAGACGTACGCGGCGGTGAGGCCGGCCACGCCACTGCCGATAACCGCTACCGAGCGGCTGTATGACTGATCCACAACACTTATTCGGAGCCACCGACCTGGCGGACGGGCTGCAGTGCGCTTACCGGTGTGTTAGCCGAAAGTGAACGAAAACACCTGCAGGCCTTTGCTGACCTGCATGTCGAGCCGATCGCGGTGCGCGGTGTCGTCGTTCACGATCTGATGCAGGGTGGGCGGCCCCAGGATCGGCGTGGTGGTCGTCTTTCCGTCCCGGGTCACGGTGAGGGTGCCGGTACCGCCGACGACGGCGTAGACCGCCTTGGCGGTGTAGTTCAGGGCAATCGCGGCATCGCCACTGTCGGCGGTGGCGCCCTGGTCGTCCAGGGTCCACCGCCCGCGCAGGGCGAATTTGTCGTCGGCCACTTGCGCCGGGTAGGCGAACGTTGTGCTGCCCGCCTTGTATTGGCCGGCGCCGCCATAGTTTGTGGCCTTGCCGATACCCAGGTAGGTCTCGGCTGTGAGGGTGGTTTGCGGGGTGGTGTCGACCGAGTGGGACGCCGCGGGTAGCCGGACATCCGGATTGGCCGCGACCAGCAGCTGACGGATCAGGTTCTCGCCTCCGTCGTAGTCGCCCTCACCGAACTTGGTGTGCCGGACGGTTCCCGCCGCATCGATCAGGTACTCCGCCGGCCAGTACAGGTTCTGGTAGTTGTTCCATGTCTTGTAGTCGTTGTCCACCGCGATGGGATAGTCGATGTGCAACGCGGCGGCGCCACTGGCCACATTGCCGGGGACCCGTTCGAACGCGTACTCCGGGGTGTGCACCCCGATGACCACGAAGCCGTCGTCGCGATACCGGTTGTACCAGTCGACCACATGCGGGATGGCGCGCTGGCAGTTGATGCACGAGTACGCCCAGAAGTCGATCAACACCACCTTGCCCCGCAACGACGCGAGGTCGATGGGTTTGCCGTCCGGGGTGTTGAGCCACTGGGTGATGCCGCTCACGGCGGGCGCCGGCCCGCACTGTTGCAGCTGGGCGGCGCCGTCAGTGCAGTCCGCCAGTTGGCCTTTGACCGCGCCGCCCAGGTTCAGCTTGTGTTGGATATCGCCGGCCGGGATCCCTTTCTGCATCGCCGCCGTGTAGTCGGGGACGGCGCGCTGCAGCATCGCGGGCAAGTTGAAGACCAGCGCCGCGGCCAGCACGATCATGGTGATTCCGCCGACGATCTGGATTGCGCGCTGCCGACGGCGGAATGCGGAGACACGTTCGGCGACGCCCCGCCCGGCCAGTGCGAAAACCAGCAGCGGCAACGCGGCGCCGACGGCGAATGTCGCGGTCAAGACGATCGTGGCGAGGCCGATGGACCCGGTGCCGCCGGCGACCACGATCGCGGCCAGCACCGGTCCGGCGCACGGCACGTATAGCGCACCCAAAGTCAGACCTAGTCCGAAACCGCTTCTGCTGCTGCCGATTTGACTTCCGGTTGAACCCAGCGGGATGCGGGCGAAGGGTCGTTCCAGCAGGTGCTGCAGCGGCGGGAAGATCAATCCAAGACCGATCAGGGTCAACGTCACCAGAGCGGCCCAGCGGATCGCGTCCTGTGGCAGATGCAGCGCCGACAGCAGGGCAGAGCCGGCGAGGGTGACCACGCTGAAGCTGCAGACCAGGCCTGCGATCACCGGATACGGTCGCGCGGCGCCGGACAAGAACACCACCGGAAGCACCGGCAGGATGCACGGCGAGATGCCGGTGATCAGGCCGCCGAGGAATCCGATCAGGGCGATTGTCTGCATACTCTGCTATTCGGGATGACCGGGTTTACGGACGGGCCGATCGCTACCGAGACAACAGCTAGTCGCTGTAGGCGAGGGAACGGTCCGGCTGGGGTTCTGCCGGCACGGCCGTGGGCCTCGGGGGTCGGCTGCGCACCCTCATCGGCCACCAGAACCAGCGTCCCAGCAGCGCCGCGATGGACGGCGTCATGAACGCGCGCACGATCAACGTGTCGAACATCAGACCCAGGCCGATGGTGGTGCCCACCTGTCCGATCACCCGCACATCACTGACGATCATGGATGCCATGGTGAACGCGAACACCAGGCCCGCGTTCGTCACGACTTTGCCGGTACCTCCCATCGAACGGATGATGCCCGTATTCAGGCCGGCGCCTATTTCCTGTTTGAACCGGGAGACCAACAGCAGGTTGTAGTCGGATCCCACGGCCAGCAGAACGATGACGGACATTGCGAGCACCAGCCAGTGCAGTTGAATACCGAGAATGTGCTGCCAGACCAGCACTGATAGCCCAAAGGAAGCGCCCAGTGAAATCGCCACGGTACCCACGATGACGGCGGCAGCAACAAGGGCCCGGGTGAGGATCAGCATGATGATGAAAATCAGGCAGAGCGAGGAGATTCCCGCGATCACCAGATCCCATTTGGCGCCCTCGGAGATGTCCTTGAAGACAGCCCCCGTTCCGGCCAGGTAGATCTTCGCATCCTCCAATGGGGTTCCCTTGAGCGACTCCTCGGCCGCGGTGCGTATCGCGCTGATACTCGCGATCCCCTCGGCCGATGCGGGATCTCCCCGATGCAAGATGATCAAGCGAGCCGCGTGGCCGTCCGGCGACAGGAAGTTATTCATGGCTCGTTTGAAGTCCGCGTTTTTGAAGACCTCGGGCGGCAGGTAGAACGAATCGTCGTTCTTGGAGGCGTCGAAAGCGTGACCCATCGCCGTCGCGTTGTCGCTCGTCTCGTCCATCTGGTCGAAGATGCCGGACATGGTGCTGTGCATGTCCAGCATCATGTGCCGCATGTTCACCATGGTCCCGATCATCAGCGGGAACTCGGCGACCATCTCCGGCATCAGCCGATCGAGGTCTTTGATGTCACCAACGAGCGTGCCGAGTTTCTCGGTGACCTGATCGACGCCGTCGATTGAGTCGAATATCGATCGGATCGACCAGCAGATCGGAATGTCGAAACAGTGCCTCTCCCAGTAGAAATAGCTGCGGATGGGCCGCCAGAAGTCCTCGAAGTCCGAGATGCGGTCGCGCAGCTCGTTGGTGATTTGTTGCACCTCTTCGGTGTCGGTGACCATGCGGTGAGTGGTGGCGACGAGCTGCTTCATCACGTCATACATCCGCTGCATGATGGCGATCGTCTTGGTCATCTCGTCGGCCTGCTTGAGCATGTTGTTCATCTGGTCACGCTGGTATTTCATGCTTTGCATCTGACCGGCGTTCTGCATGCTGATCTGGAACGGTATCGACGTGTGGTCCATCGTCGTTCCGTCGGGCCTCGTTATCGCTTGCACCCGAGAGATCCCTGGAACACGGAAGATGCCCTTGGCCAGCCTGTCCAAGACCAGAAAGTCGGTCGGATTGCGCATGTCATGATTCGACTCGATCATTAAGATCTCTGGCTTCATCCGGGCTTGGGAGAAGTGGCGATCCGCGGCCATAAAGCCCTCATTGGCGGGGATGAAGGTGGGCAGATACTCCCGGTCGTTGTAGCTCGCCTTGTATCCGGGCAGGGTAAGCAGGCCGACCAGGGCGACGGCGCACGTGACCGCGAGAATGGGCAGCGGCCAGCGAACCACCATCGTGCCGACCCGTCGCCAGCCACGAACCTTGAGCAGCCGCTTGGGATCGAACAGACCGAAGCGGCTGCCAACGGTAAGGACCGCCGGACCCAGTGTGAGGGCGACCAGTACCGCGGCCAGCATCCCTACGGCGCAGGGGACGCCCAGGGTTTGGAAATATGGCATCCGCGCGAAACTGAGGCAGAACGTTGCCCCGGCGATCGTCAATCCGGAGCCCAGGATGACGTGGGCCGTCCCGCGGTACATGGTGTAGAAGGCCGTTTCCCTGTCTTCGCCGGCCTGGCGGGCTTCTTGGTAGCGACCAATGATGAATATCCCGTAGTCCGTACCGGCCGCGATTGCCAGCGAAGTGAGCAGGCTGACCGCGAACGTGGAAAGCCCAACGAGTCCGAGATGCCCTATCACCGCGACAGCGCCCCGCGCCACGGTCAATTCGAAACCCACCGTGACCAGCAGCAGAATCACGGTGATGATCGAGCGGTAGACGAGTAGCAACATCAGCAAAATCACCGCGACCGTAGTTGCCGTGATCTTGAGCATGGATTTGTCGCCGCTGTGGTGCAGGTCTGCAGCCAGCGCGGACACCCCGGTGACGTAGGCCTTGACCCCGGGCGGCGGCGGCGTGCTGGCGACGATTTTGCGGACGGCTTCAACGGATTCGTTGGCGAGCGGCTCGCCTTGATTACCGGCGAGATTCACCTGGACAGTTGTGGCCTTGCCGTCGTTGCTTTGCGCGCCCGCTGCCGTGAGTGGATCACCCCAGAAGTCCTGGATGCTCAGCACGTGCGTTTTGTCTTCGCGCAACTTGCGAATCAGGACGTCGTAGAACCTGTGGGCGTCGTCGCCGAGGGGCTGGTTACCCTCCAGCACGATCATCGCCGAGCTGTCGGTCTCTCCTTCGTTGAAAGCGTGGCCGATGCGTTTCATCGCGATCATCGACGGCGCGTCCGTGGGACTCAGCGACACCGACCGCTCTTGCCCGACAATTTCCAGCGATGGCACGAACAGGCTGAGGATGACGGCAATTGCCACCCAGAACAGGATGATCGGCACCGCCAACGTGTGGATCATCCGTGCGATGAACGGCCGTTCGGTATGCGTGTCGTTGGTGAAAAACTTGGTACTCACGCGGACTTCACCAGACAGAACGTGTAGGCGTTGACCTCGTTGGAAATTCTCTCGGCTTTGACCACATCATCCACCAGGATGCGGCAGCCAATGCTATCGCTATTGCCCCGTGCCACGAGGTTTCCCATCACGGCCGCCTTGTCGGTGGTGATGTGTAGAGACCATGGCAACGCCGCTCCGTCGACGCGCTGCGGGTCGTCGTTGACGTCGAAATAGCTGATGTCCGCAACTGTTCCGGGCGGGCCGAAGACTTCGTAAGTAATTCGCTTGGGGTTGAACGGCTTGGGGTTTTGCAGGTTGCTGTCGGCATACGATTCGCGTTTTTCGGAGCCGAAGTAACCGTGGACGCGGAACACCAGGAATCCCCCAACGACCACGACCGCCAGGATGACCAGTGGAATCCAGGTCCGCGACAGCACCTTGAAAATTGGAATCCCTTTCACCCGTTGGCATTTCCACTCGGCGGACGGTTCGTTGCCGCCCGAACATGTCAACTACGGATCGCCGCGCTGTGCCCGTCCGCCGGCACCTCGATCCCGGTTGGAGCGCAGCCAAGCCTTACCTAAGTAAACATGACGGCGGCCGGAACTTCGACTCCTTCCCCTCACAGCCCCTCGTGCACTGGAGTGTAACGCATATCACGTGCGTAACGGCAGGTCACCGGGCCGGCTGTGCTGTCCCAAATCACATGGCGTGCGTTATACAAATCACACGATGTGCGTTATCCTCTGCCGGTGGCGCAACCCACATTTCAGCGTGCCCGCACCGAGGAAAACAAGCGCCAACGAGCGGCGGCGCTCGTAGAGGCCGCGCGCTCACTAGCAGATGAGACCGGAGTCGCTTCGGTGACTCTGACCGCTGTCGCCAGCCGCGCCGGAATTCACTACTCCGCGGTGCGCCGATACTTCACCTCGCACAAAGAGGTCCTGTTACACCTCGCCGCCGAAGGTTGGGTGCGGTGGTCGAACACCATATGCGAAAAGTTGGCCGAGCCAGGTCCTATGTCGCCACCGCGGATCGCGGAGACGCTGGCCAACGGTCTTGCCGCCGACCCGCTTTTCTGTGACCTGCTGGCCAACCTCCACCTGCACCTCGAGCACGAGGTGCATATCGACAGGGTCGTCGAGATCAGGCGGACCATTGCCGCCGCCGCGATCGCGCTGGCCGACGCGATCGAGCGTGCGCTGCCGGCGCTCGGCCGGTCCGGCGCCTTTGACATCTTGATTGCCGCTTATTCATTGGCAGCCGCTTTTTGGCAGATCGCCAATCCCCCGGAGCGGCTCACCGACGCCTACGCCGAGGAGCCTGAGGTCCTCCCTCCCGAGTGGAACATCGATTTCGCATCCGCACTCACCCGAGTGCTCACCGCCACCTGTATCGGCCTGACTTCCGGATCAGCCTCGGCGGAAGAAGGTGTGAAGTGAGGCTGATTCGGTGTGCGTCGAATTCGGTTTTGCGGACCGTACCGCGCGCGGGTGCGCTGACGCCGTTAAGGTACTTAGCGCAGCAAAGCAATCGGTGGGGACGGGCGCCCAGGCGCCCGGTTAGCTGAAGGTGATTGGGATGGCGAGGATTCCAATTGCCAACGCGGTGAAAAAAGTGTGGATCCCGCTGGTCATCGTGGTCGTGGTCGCGGTAGCAGCGTTCTGCGTTGATCGGCTCCGCGGCGTGTTCGGCTTTAACGACAACCACCCGATCACCAGCGGCATGGCCAATGACATCAAGCCGTTCAACCCCAAGCACGTGGTCTACGAGGTGTATGGCCCGGCCGGGACGATAGCGAACATCAATTACCTGGACATCAATGCCCAGCCTCAGCAAGCAAGCAATGTGCCGCTGCCCTGGACGCTCTCGGTCATCACGACGCTGCCCTCGGTGAGCGTCAATGTCGTGGCGCAGGCCGACACCGACCAGATCGGCTGCCGAATCACCGTGAACGACGTGGTCAAGGACGAAAGGTCGGCGAACGGAGTGAATGCCCAAACCTTCTGCATAGTGAAGTCAGCATGACCGATAACAAGACCGCGGGGCTCCCGCACATGCCGATTTTTGCGCGGTCGGTGCACAAGTTCGCGCTGCTGATCGTCCTGGCCTGGATCGGACTTGTCGTTGCCCTCAGTGTGTTCGTCCCCTCCTTGGACATTGTCGGCAAAGCACACACGGTCTCGATGAGCCCGAAAGAGGCGGCGTCGATGCAGGCGATGAAGCGCGTCGGCCAGGTGTTCAACGAATTCGACACCGACAGCGCGATCATGATCGTTCTGGAGGGCGATAAGCCGCTTGGCGACGACGCCCACCATTTTTACGACCAACTGATCCGGAAGCTCGAGGCGGACAAGAACCACGTCGAGCACGTCCAGGACTTCTGGGGAGATCCGCTAACGGCGGCCGGTGCGCAAAGCAACGACGGCAAGGCGGCCTATGTGCAGGTCTATCTGGTCGGTAATCAGGGCGAGAGCAAGGCGAACGATTCCGTCAAGGCGGTCCGCCAAATCGTGGACAGCGCGTCCCCCCCGCCAGGGGTGAAGGCCTACGTGACGGGCGCGGCGGCGCTGACCGCCGATCAGTCGGCCGCCGGTGAGAGGGGCGTCATAAAGGTCACGATCATCACCTTCATCGTGATCATCGTGATGTTGCTGTGGGTCTATCGCTCGATTGTCACCGTCTTCATCACGCTGCTGATGGTGGTATTTGAGCTGTTTGCGGCCCGGCAAGTTGTCGCTTTCTTGGCTTATAACAACATCATTGGTCTTTCGACCTTCGCGGTTAATCTGCTGGTGTTGATGGCCATTGCCGCCGGCACGGACTACGCGATCTTTGTCCTCGGCCGATATCAAGAGGCAAGGTCGCATGGTGAGGACCGCGAACAGGCCTTCTACACCATGTTCCACGGGACAGCGCATGTGGTGCTGGGCTCTGGCCTGACCATTGCCGGTGCGATGTATTGCCTCAGCTTTACCCGGCTGCCCTATTTCCAGACGCTCGGTGTGCCCTGTGCGGTCGGAATGCTCGTTGCCGTCTTCGCCGCGCTCACCCTCGGCCCGGCGGTGTTGACGGTCGGCAGTCGCTTCGGTCTGTTCGACCCCAAGCGCAGCATGAGGACCCGGGGTTGGCGGCGGGTGGGCACCGCGATCGTGCGTTGGCCCGGGCCGATTCTGGCGGTTTCGGTCGCGATTGCGCTCATCGGGTTGCTCGCTCTGCCCGGGTACAAGACGAATTACGACAATCGCAAGTATCTGCCGGCGTATACCAAGGCGAATGTCGGATACGACGCCGCGGAGCGGCATTTCCCCAACGCGCGGATGAATCCGGAATTGCTGTTGATCGAGACCGATCACGACATGCGCAATCCGGCGGGCATGTTGGTGTTGGACAGGATCGCCCGGTTTGTATTCCATATCCCGGGTGTCGCGCGGGTCCAGGCGATAACCAGACCGTTGGGAACGCCGATCGAGCACACGTCGATACCGTTCCAGATCAGCATGCAGAACACGACGCAGGTCGAGAACCAGCAGTACATGCACCAACGCATGGCCGACATGCTCAAGCAGGCCGACGCGATGCAGCAGTCCATCGACACGATGCAGCGCATGTACAACATCACGTCGCAGATGGCCGCCGTCACGCACCACATGGACGGCCTCACGCATGAAATGTTGGACGTGACAAATACATTGCGCGACAACATCGCCAATTTCGATGATTTCTGGCGGCCGATTCGCGCCTACTTCTACTGGGAGAAGCACTGCTTCGACATCCCCATCTGCTGGTCGCTGAGGTCCATTTTCGACGGACTTGACGGTTTGGATCAGATCAGCGAAAAGTTCACGGCTCTTTCGGGCGACATAGCCCAGTTGGACGCGTTGATGCCGCAAATGCTGGCGCAGATGCCACCGATGATCGCGACCATGACGACAATGAAGCAGATGATGCTGACCATGCACAGCTCGATGTCGTCGCTGTATGACCAGATGGACGTGATGAGCCAGAATTCGACCGCTATGGGTCAGGCGTACGACGCCGCCAAGAACGACGACTCGTTCTACATACCGCCGGAGGTCTTCGACAACCCCGATTTCAAGCGGGGCCTGAAGATGTTCCTGTCGCCGGACGGCCATGCGGCCCGCTTCATCATTTCCCATGAAGGGGATCCCGCCACCCCCGAAGGGATTTCGCACGTCGATCCGATCAGGAACGCGGCGAAGGAAGCCATCAAGGGGACACCGGTGGAAGGCGCCAAGATCTGGCTGGGTGGCACCGCCGCGGTCTACAAGGACATGCGCGACGGGTCCAAGTACGACCTGATGATCGCCGGAATATCCGCGGCCTGCCTCATCTTGATCATCATGCTGATCATTACCCGAAGTCTGGTTGCCGCCGTCACCATTGTGGGTACGGTGCTGATTTCGCTGGGTGCCTCATTCGGGCTTTCCGTGCTGGTTTGGCAGGACATCATGGGCTTCGAATTGCACTGGATGGTGCTCGCGATGTCCGTCATCCTGTTGTTGGCGGTGGGGTCTGACTACAATCTGCTGCTGGTTTCTCGTTTCAAAGAGGAAATCCACGCGGGAATAAAGACCGGAATTATCCGTTCCATGGCCGGCACCGGCGCCGTGGTGACGTCCGCGGGTCTAGTGTTCGCCGCCACGATGGCGTCCTTCGTCTTCAGCCCTTTGGTGGTGATGGGGCAGGTCGGTACCACCATCGGGCTGGGTCTGCTGTTCGACACGTTGATTGTGCGCTCGTTCATGATGCCGTCCGTCGCCGCGCTGATGGGGCGCTGGTTCTGGTGGCCAACACGAGTACGCACTCGCCCCGCCAGTCAGCTACTTCGGCCGTACGGACCGCGTCCGGTGGTCCGTGCCCTGCTACTGCCCCCGGAGAATGGCGGCACGTATCCCAATGGTGGTTCTCCCAATGGTGAGTCGCCCGATTCGGCGCACACCGATCGATTCCCGCTTGCCAGCCCTCACTACTGAGGGCTAGTTAGGCATAGCATCCCGCGGTAGGACGCGAGGAGGATGGGGATCATGCCTGACGGTAGGCCCAACATTCTGGTGATCTGGGGCGACGACATCGGCATCACCAATCTGAGTTGTTACAGCGACGGCCTGATGGGCTACCGCACACCGAACATCGACCGCATCGCCAACGAGGGAATGCGGTTCACCGATTCCTACGGTGAGCAGAGCTGCACCGCGGGCCGCGCCGCGTTCATCAGTGGCCAGAGCGTGTACCGCACCGGGATGAGCAAGGTCGGCGTGCCCGGCGCCGACATCGGTTGGGCCGCCGAGGATCCGACGATCGCCGAACTGCTCAAGCCGCTGGGCTACGCCACCGGCCAGTTCGGCAAGAACCACTTCGGTGACCTGAACAAGTACCTGCCGACGGTGCACGGGTTCGATGAGTTCTTCGGCAACCTGTATCACCTCAACGCCGAGGAAGAACCGGAGCAGGAGGACTATCCGCACAAGGACCAGTTCCCGCTTCTCTACGAGCTGGCGCATCCACGAGGTGTGCTCAAGTGCAAGGCCACCGCCGAGGTATCCACCGAAGCCGACGACCCGAAGTACGGACCGATCGGCAAGCAGACCATCGAGGACACCGGGCCGCTGAACAAGAAGCGGATGGAGACCATCGACGACGAGATCGTCGACGCCACAGTCGATTACATCAAGCGCCAGCATGCCGCGCGCAACCCGTTCTTCGTCTGGTGCAATTTCACCCACATGCACGTGTTCACCCACACCAAGCCCGAGAGCATTGGGCAGGCGGGTTTGTGGCAGTCGCCGTACCACGACACCATGGTCGACCACGACAAGAACGTGGGCCGGGTGCTCGACGTTCTGGACGAACTCGGCATCGCCGAGGACACCGTCGTCATCTACTCCACCGACAACGGACCGCACCGCAATACCTGGCCCGACGCCGGCACCACGCCGTTCCGCAGTGAGAAGAACACCAACTGGGAGGGCGCTTTTCGCGTGCCGGAGATGATCCGCTGGCCCGGAAAGATCAAGGCGAGCTCGGTCTCCAACGACATCATCCAGCACCACGACTGGCTGCCAACGCTGTTGGCCGCCGCGGGTGATCCCGACGTCATGGACAAGCTGAAGAAGGGCTACCAGGTCGGGGACACCGAGTACAAGGTCCACATCGACGGCTTCAACCTGCTGCCCTATCTGATGGGCGAGGTCGAGCACAGCCCGCGGCGCGGCTTCTTTTACTTCTCCGACGACGGCGACCTGGTCGCCATGCGGTTCGAAAACTGGAAGGTGGTGTTCTGCGAGCAGCGCTGCCAGGGCACCCTGGGGATCTGGGCCGAGCCGTTCACCCCGCTGCGGGTGCCAAAGCTGTTCAACCTGCGTACCGATCCGTTCGAATATGCCGACCTCACCTCGAACACCTACTGGGACTGGTTGCTTCACCGAGCTTTCTTCGTGTTCTACGCGACGGCGATGGCCACCAAATTCCTCGACACGTTCAAGGAATTCCCGCCCCGACACCCACCCGCCAGTTTCAGCATCGACCAGGCGGTGGAAAAGCTCAAAGAGTTCCTGGCCAAGGACTAGTGGCGATCGCGAGCGCGGCGGCGCCGGGCGAAGCGGGTCGCCACCATAAGGACTAGTGGCGATCGCGAGCGCGGTAGCGCCGGGCGAAGCGGGTCGCCACCATAAGGACTAGACGTGCTCGACTCGTGGAATGACGGACGCACGCCGCGGCGAGAGCCTCGCTGTATTCGGTTGGCCCCCGATCGGGGGCCAACCGAGGCCTAGCGAGTTATGCCGTCCAGTTCCAGACCGACATGTCGCCGGGCGGGTATCCGTTGCAGACCTCGGTGGCCTTCGCGACGACACCCTTGTTGTTGAAGAAAATCTTCGCCCAGTTGCCCCAATGTGTCGCCATCTGCTCGTAATAGATATCCGTCGCGGTGTCCTCGGAGTACTGCCTGCGGTCGGCGGGGCTCAGTGAGTAGAACCAGTGGATGCGGTCGATCGCGCCCTGCTGGATGTCGGGCGGCCTGTTGTGGAAGTCGATCATGTACCGCTGGTAGTAGATCGGGCTGGTGTCCCTGGCGGCCGCCAGATACTGCTCCGCGTCGCAGGTGGTGGCGATCTGCCTGCGGGGGATCGGGAAGTCGTCCGTGGAATCGGCGGCTGCGGTCTTCGGGAAGGCCACGGCGGCGAGGGCGAGAGAAAGGAAAACGGCGCCTGCACGCAGGCTGCTACTCAGCCGAGACATAGTGTTTACCCTAACACTTCCGGGCACCGATGGGCGACCCGGTGGCGATTTAGTAGTCCGGCTCACTAACCATCGCTATCAGGGACGATGATGTGCGAGGGGTCGGGCCGCAGCTCCGGCGGGGCCTGGCTGTAGTCACCAAACAGCCCGTCGCGGCGCTCGACCGCGGCGCGTACCCCCTGGGTTTCGGCGGTCTTGATGAAGTCCAGCGCGTCGGGGGTGTTGCGCATCAGGCCGTCGAGAATGCCGCCCAGCGTCTGGGTGGACGCCAGGCCCATGTTCTCGTAGGCCTGATTGACGATCAGCTTTTGCGCCCGCAACTGTGACAACGGGATTTGCGCCAGCTCGGCGGCGATCTCGGCGACGCGCGCCTCGAGCCGCTCGAACGGCACCGCCTCGTTGATCAGCTCGACTTCGGCGGCCTGGGTACCGGTCAGCGGTCGGCCGGTCAGCGAGTGCCATTTCACCTTGGCCAGGCTCAGCCGGTACAGCCACATGCCGGTCAGATACGCCCCCCACATCCGGCTGTACGGGGTGCCGATCACGGCGTCGTTGCTGGCGATCACGATGTCGGCGCACAGCGCGTAATCGCTGCCCCCGCCGACGCACCAGCCGTGCACCTGCGCGATCACCGGCTTGGAGGCCCGCCAGATGGCCATGAACTTCTGCGTCGGTCCGGTCTCGCGTGCGGAGATGACCGCGAAGTCCTTGCCCGGGTCCCACTTCCCGTCGGTCATCATGAGTTCGCCCCACTGCCGGAATCCGCCGCCGAAGTCGTAGCCGGCCGAGAACGCGCGGCCGGCGCCCCGGAGCACGATGACCTTGATGCCCTGGTCCCGCTCGGCCAACCCAATGGCCGCCTCGATCTCGTCGGGCATGGGCGGGACGATCGTGTTGAGCCGCTCCGGACGGTTGAGCGTGATGGTGGCGACCGGGCCGGCCGTCGTGTAGAGCAGCGTTTCGAATTCGGGTGTCGGCATAGCCGAAGCGAAGCCGCCGCCGGGCTCAGGTGTCAAGTGCCGGTCAGCATTCGCCACAGGAACGAGTGACTCAGCGCGGACTTGAATGCGAGCTGCTCGTTGTCGGCCGCGCCGGCGTGCCCGCCCTCGATGTTCTCGTATAGCCAGACCCGATGGCCCGCGGCTTCCAGGGCGGCCGTCATTTTGCGGGCGTGGCCGGGATGTACCCGGTCGTCGCGGGTGGACGTGGTGAACAACACCGGGGGGTACTGCCGGTTGGCCGAAATGTTCTGATACGGCGAGTATTCGGAGATGAACTTCCAGTCGTCCGGGTTGTCCGGGTCGCCGTACTCGGCCACCCACGAAGCGCCGGCCAGCAGCAGGTGGTAACGCTTCATGTCCAGCAGTGGCACGTCGCAGACCAGCGCGCCGAATTTCTCCGGGTATTTGGTCAGCATGATGCCCATCAGCAGCCCCCCGTTGCTACCGCCGCGAGCGCCGAGTTGCCCGACGGTCGCGATGCCGCGGTCGACCAAATCGTCGGCCACCGCGGCGAAGTCTTCGGCCACCTTGTGCCGGCCCTCCCGCAGCGTCTGGGTGTGCCAGCTGGGCCCGTACTCGCCGCCGCCGCGGATGTTGGCCAGCACGTACGTGCCTCCGCGGGCCAGCCACAACCGGCCCAGCACACCGCTGTAGCTCGGAGTGTAGGACGCCTCGAACCCCCCGTAGCCGTAGAGCAGTGTCGGGCCCGGCCCTTCGCTATCGGTGGGCCGCACGACAAAGTACGGGATCGAGGTGCCGTCCTCGGAGGTCACGAAATGCTGTGTCACGACGATATTTTCGGCATCGAAGAAAGCCGGCGCGGATTTGATCTGGTCCAATGGGCCCTTCAATTGATCACCGCCTGTGCCACGCATCAGCCGGGACGGCGTCTCGAATCCGCTGGAGTCGAGGAAGAACTCGTCGCCGTGGTCGTCGGCGGTGACGATGACGGTGTTGGTCGCGGCCGGGATGCCCGCCAAGGGTTCACGCTGCCAGCTACCGGGTGTGACGATCTCGACGCGGCTGGCCACGTCGGCCAGTGTGACGACCAAGAGGCGGTCTCGGGTCCACGCATAGTGGTTTAACGCGGTGTGCTCGTCGGGTTCGAACACCACTCGCAATTCCGCTGTGCCGGACAGGAATTCGTCATGGTTGGCGGCCAGCAGCGAGCCCGCAGGGTAGGTGGTGGCGCCGACGGTCCAGTCGGTGCGCAGCTCGATCAGTATCCAATCGCGGTGAATAGACACACCGGCGTCGGTGGGCGCGTCGATGCGTATCAGCTCCGAGCCGCGCAGTTCGTAGAGCTCGTCGTTCCAGAAGTCGACGGCTCGTCCCAACACGGTTCGCTCGAACCCCGGTGTCCGATCCACTGACACAAAGGCCCGGACGTCGGAGCGTTCCACCTCGAACACGGTCTCCGCGTCGGCCAACGGTGTGCCGCGACGCCATCGCTTGATCACCCGGGGATAGCCGGATTCGGTGAGCGAGTCGGCACCAAAGTCGGTGCCCAACAACACGGTATCCGGATCAGCCCAGGCAACTTGTGACTTGGCTTCCGGTAACTGGAACCCGTCGGCGACGAATTCGCGTGTCAGCATGTCGAATTCACGCCAGATGGCGGCGTCCGAGCCCCCTGGGGAGAGGACGATCAGCGCACGCGTGTATTCGGGTTCGATGACGTTGGCGCCGCCCCACACCCATTTCTGGTCGTCGGCGCGCCCCAGCTCATCTACATCGATCAGCACGTCCCACTCGGGTGATTCGGTGCGGTAGCTATCCAGCGTGGTGCGTCGCCACAGCCCGCGGGGGTTTGTGGCGTCACGCCAGAAGTTATAGAGGTACTCGCCGCGGCGGCTCACATAGGGGATTCGGGCATCGGTGTCGAGTACCTCAAGTGCTTCGGCGCGCATCTGTTCGAACTGCGCACCGCCGAACTCGGCCAGCGTCGGTTCGTCGCGGGCGCGTACCCAGTCCAGCGCGGTCTCATCGGTGACTTCCTCGAGCCACAGGTACGGGTCGTCGGGCGTGCCGTCACCTTCGGGGTCCGCCTCAGCCTCAGATGTCATGGACGCCATTGTGGCCTCCGGCGGTAGTGTGAGTTGTATTACATCGTTGATTTAAGGGTTGAGTCGAGGAGCCAAGCGATGACTGTCTTCCCACGTCCGGGTTCCGCCGGAGCGCTGATGTCCTATGACTCCCGGTACGACAATTTCATCGGGGGTGAGTGGGTCGCGCCCGCCAAGGGCCGTTATTTCGAGAACCCGACGCCGGTGACCGGCCAGACGTTCTGCGAAGTGGCGCGCTCCGACGGGGCCGATGTCGACAAGGCGCTGGACGCCGCGCAGGCCGCCGCCCCGGCGTGGGGCAAGACCGCGCCGGCCGAACGAGCGGCGATCCTGAACAAGATCGGCGACCGCATCGAGGCGAACAAGGATGCGCTCGCGCTGGCCGAGGTCTGGGACAACGGCAAACCGATCCGTGAGGCGCTGGCCGCCGACATCCCGCTGGCGGCCGACCATTTCCGCTATTTCGCCGCGGCGATCCGCGCCCAGGAGGGGTCGCTTTCGCAGATCGACGAGGACACCGTCGCCTACCACTTCCACGAGCCGCTCGGGGTGGTGGGACAGATCATTCCGTGGAACTTCCCGATCCTGATGGGTGCCTGGAAACTGGCGCCGGCGCTGGCCGCCGGCAACACGGTGGTGCTCAAACCCGCCGAGCAGACGCCGGCGTCGATCCTCTACCTGATGTCGATCATCGGAGACTTGCTGCCGCCGGGTGTGGTCAACATCGTCAGTGGATTCGGCGTCGAAGCCGGCAAGCCGCTGGCGTCCAGCGACCGGATCGCCAAGGTCTCGTTCACCGGCGAGACCACCACCGGGCGACTGATCATGCAGTACGCCTCGCAGAACCTGATCCCGGTCACGCTGGAGCTCGGCGGCAAGAGCCCCAACATCTTCTTCTCCGACGTGATGGCCGCCAACGACGACTTTCAGGACAAGGCGCTGGAGGGGTTCACCATGTTCGCGCTGAACCAGGGTGAGGTGTGCACCTGCCCGTCGCGCAGCCTGGTTCAGTCCGACATCCACGACGAGTTCCTGGAACTGGCGGCGATCCGGACGAAGGCCGTCCGACAGGGCGACCCGCTGGACACCGAGACCATGCTGGGTTCGCAGGCCTCCAACGATCAGCTGGAAAAGGTGTTGTCCTACATCGAAATCGGCAAGGATGAGGGCGCCAAGATCATCACCGGCGGCGAGCGCGCCGAGCTGGGCGGCGACCTGTCCGGCGGCTTCTACATACAGCCGACGATCTTTAGCGGCAATAACAAGATGCGCATTTTCCAGGAGGAGATCTTCGGGCCGGTGGTGGCGGTGACGTCGTTCCGTGACTACGACGACGCGATGGGCATCGCCAACGACACGCTCTACGGTCTGGGTGCCGGCGTGTGGAGCCGCGACGGCAACATCGCCTACCGGGCCGGCCGCGAGATCAAGGCCGGCCGGGTGTGGGTGAACTGCTACCACGTGTACCCGCCGCACGCGGCGTTCGGTGGCTACAAGCAGTCGGGATTCGGCCGCGAGACCCACAAGATGGCGCTCGACCACTACCAGCAGACCAAGAACCTGCTGGTGTCCTACGCCGACAAGGCGGTCGGGTTGTTCTGATGGTCGCGCCGACGAGCGCTCCTGCAGGGGCGGTGATTACCGCTGGCGCCGCCGAATTACTGACCCGACTGCAGGACCAACATGGTCCGGTGATGTTCCACCAGTCCGGTGGCTGCTGCGATGGATCGTCGCCGATGTGTTACCCCCGCGGGGACTTCCTCGTCGGTGACCGTGACGTGTTGCTCGGTGTGTTAGACGTCGGAGCAGAGGGGGTGCCGGTGTGGATCTCGGGCCCGCAGTACCAGGCCCACTATCGGGGCGCGAAGCGCACCCAGCTGGTCATCGACGTGGTGCCGGG
This sequence comes from Mycobacterium sp., assembly GCA_035569455.1. Taxonomy (GTDB): domain Bacteria; phylum Actinomycetota; class Actinomycetes; order Mycobacteriales; family Mycobacteriaceae; genus Mycobacterium. The sequence goes on from DATMMZ010000285.1 coordinate 93,450, forward strand.
CCGCGGCGGCGGGTTCAGTCTGGAAGCACCGGAGGGCGTGCGGTTCCTCAGTCGCGGCCGAATCTTCACCGATGGCGAAAAAGCGCTGCTAGAGGCCGTACCGGTGATCACCGGCGCCGCATATGAGGGGGGCGAACGACCATCGAATCGTGGCCAGGTTGTAGCCGGCAACGCGCCGGGAACGTGCCCGTCGCCGCGCTGACACGGCAGTAAAGTCGTAGATAGTGATCCCGCTGCCCCGTCCCTGGCTGCTGTCCGGCGCCATGCTGGTCGGTAGTGCGGTGGGGCTGCTGGCGGGGGTGGCCTCTACCGTGCTGGTCCACGAGAGGGTCCGGCCGGACGTCGTGATCGCACTGGTGGTGGGGATTCCCGGTGTGATCGGACTGCTGGTGATCCTGCTTTCCGGGCGCCGATGGGTGACGATGCTGGGCGCGTTCATCCTCGCGTTGGCGCCAGGTTGGTTCGGTGTGCTGGTCGCTATCCAGGTGGCTTCCGGTGGCTGACAAAGAGGCTGACAAAGATCCCGAGTCGCACCCCGGAACCGAGCCGTTCGTCCCGGATTTCGACACCGGCGAGGATTCGGTGCCATTCGTGCCCAATTGGGACGACACCGACTCGCACGAATTCGCGCCGCCCGGGAAGCCGGGGAAGCCTGGTGAGCCGGGGACGCCTACGCCCGAGGAGGAGCCGGCTGCGACCGCGGCGGGCACAGGTCAGGATTCGGCGACCGAGTCGGCCGCCGTGCCGGTCACCGTGCCCGGGCGGTACCAGTATCTGAACTGGTGGAAGCTCGCCTTGGTGCTCCTCGGCGTGTGGATCGCCGCCGCGCAGGTCGGGCTCAGCCTGTTCTATTGGTGGTATCACACGATCGACAAAACGGGCCCGGTGTACATGGTCCTGGTCTATGTCGTCGCGTGCACCGTTGCCGGCGTGATGCTGGCGATGGTGCAGGGCAGGCCGCTGATCTCGGCGTTGGCGCTGGCGGTGATGTCGGGCCCCTTTGCCTCCGTCGTCGCCGTGGCGCCCCTGTACGCCTATTACTACTGCACGCGGACGGGCCACTGCTTGATCGGCGTCATTCCGTACTGACCCGTACTGACTTGGTGCGCGCCAGTTTGGGATGATCGCCGGCCGCGTTCACCGCCGCCTTCCTCACTCGGGGTTGGCTGACCCCCGGGCCCGGCCGCAGCCTGCGGGTCGCCAACGGGTACGAAGACAACCTCAACAAATGGTTGGCGACCTGATCACCCGATAGCCATGGGTGTCCGCGCCAGGTGCGCATTAGGGTAGTGGCCGTGACCCACTATGACGTCGTTGTCCTTGGAGCCGGTCCCGGCGGGTATGTCGCTGCGATTCGTGCCGCACAGTTAGGCCTGAACACCGCGGTCGTTGAGTCGAAGTATTGGGGTGGAGTCTGTCTCAATG
>DATMMZ010000286.1:0-6636 GCA_035569455.1 Mycobacterium sp.
AGGCGGTTTCATGACATCCACGCCATCCACCTACGAAACCATCTTGATCGAGCGCGATCAGCGGGTAGCCACCATCACTCTGAACCGGCCGCAGGCGCTGAACGCCCTCAACAGCCAGGTGATGAACGAAGTCACCAGCGCTGCAACCGAACTGGACAACGATCCAGGCATCGGGGCGATCATCATCACCGGTTCGGCCAGGGCGTTCGCCGCAGGAGCCGACATCAAAGAGATGGCCGGCCTGACCTATGCCGACGCGTTCGACGCCGACTTCTTCGCCGGCTGGGGCAAGCTGGCCGCGGTCCGCACCCCGACCATCGCAGCGGTGGCCGGGCATGCACTCGGCGGCGGCTGCGAGCTTGCGATGATGTGCGACCTGCTGATCGCGGCGGACACGGCGAAGTTCGGCCAGCCGGAGATCAAGCTCGGCGTGTTGCCGGGCATGGGTGGCACGCAGCGGCTGACCCGGGCCATCGGCAAGGCCAAGGCGATGGACATGATTCTGACAGGGCGCACCATCGACGCCGCCGAAGCCGAACGCAGCGGCCTGGTTTCGCGGGTGGTGCCGGCCGACGACCTGCTGACGGAGGCCAAGGCCGTCGCCACCACCATTTCGCAGATGTCGCGGTCGGCGGCCCGGATGGCCAAGGAAGCCGTCAACCGGGCGTTCGAATCCACGCTGTCCGAAGGACTTCTCTACGAACGCCGGCTTTTCCATTCGGCTTTCGCGACTGACGACCAGTCCGAAGGAATGGCCGCATTCATCGAGAAGCGCCCCGCCAACTTCACCCACCGGTAGAGTGCTCGGATGAGCGAACCGGGTTCAGGGACGCACACCGACGCCAGAGACGAGCCGGCCCCGGAGGCCCCGGCGCCCGAACCCGGCCACAAGCACGAAGCCGGCCACAAGCACGAAGCGCCGCGACGCCCCTGGTGGGTTCGCCGTTACACCTTCACCGGCACCGCGGTTGGCTTGCTTTTCATCTGGTTTTCCATGACGCCGTCGCTGCTGCCGCGCACTGCGTTGTTCCAGGGACTGGTCAGTGGCGTCTCCGGTGCCATTGGCTATGGCCTGGGCGTCTTCAGCGTCTGGCTGGTCCGTTTCATGCGTTCGAAGGATTCCAGCCCGCCGGCGCCGGTTTGGGCTTGGAAGGCGCTGATCCCGATCGGCGTGATCGGCATGGTCGTCATGGCCATCCGGTTCCACGTCTGGCAAGACCAGGTGCGCGACCTGATGGGAGTCAAGCACCTGGAGTGGTACGACTACCCGGAGGCCGCGATCCTGTCGCTGGTGGTGCTGTTCACCCTTGTCGAAATCGGCCAGTTGGTCCGACGGCTGGTCATTTTTCTGGTGTGTCAGGTCGATCGAATCGCACCGTTCCGTGTCTCGGCGACCATCGTGGTGGTCCTGCTCATGGTGCTGACGGTCTCGCTCCTCAACGGCGTCGTCGTCAAGGTCACGATGAACAAACTGAATAACGCCTTCAACACGGTGAACGAGGAGGGGAAGGCCGATACCGCAGCGCCGAAGTCCCGGCTGCGATCGGGTGGCGCGGAGTCGCTGGTGTCGTGGGCGTCGCTGGGCCATCAGGGCCGGATCTTCGTCCAGGCCGGCCCTAGCGTCGCCCAACTCAGCGCATTCAACGGCGCCCCGGCCACCGAGCCCATCCGCGCCTACGCCGGACTGAACTCCGCGGACGGCATCAGGGCGACCGCGGAGCTGGCGGCGCGCGAGGTGGAGCGCACCGGCGGACTACAACGCGCCATCGTCGCTGTCGCCACCACCACCGGCACCGGCTGGATCAACGAGGCCGAGGCCGACGCGCTCGAGTACATGTACAACGGCAACACCGCCATCGTGAGCATGCAGTATTCGTTCTTGCCCAGCTGGCTGTCGTTCCTGGTGGACAAGGAGAATGCCCGGCGCGCCGGTCAGGCGCTGTTCGAGGCGGTCGACAAATTGGTCAGGCAAATGCCGGAATCGCAACGCCCCAAGCTCGTCGTTTTCGGCGAGAGCCTGGGATCGTTCGGCGGCGAGGCGCCGTTCATGAGCCTCAACAACATCCTCGCCCGCACCGATGGCGCACTGTTCAGCGGTCCGACATTCAACAACACCGTGTGGCTCCAGCTGACGGCGACCCGCGATCGCGGTTCTCCGCAGTGGCTGCCCATCTACGACGACGGCCAAAACGTCCGATTCGTCGCTCGCCCAAGCGATCTGCAACGCCCGAGCGCATCCTGGCCCGGCAGACCGAAGGTGGTGTATTTGCAGCACGCCTCCGATCCGATCGCTTGGTGGACTCCCGACCTACTGTTCAAGAGCCCGGACTGGCTGCGCGAAAAGCGGGGCTACGACGTGCTGCCGCAGACGCGCTGGATCCCGTTGGTGACCTTCCTGCAAGTCTCGGCCGACATGGCGGTGGCCGTGGACGTGCCGGACGGGCATGGCCACCACTACGTCGCCGACGTCGCCAACGGCTGGGCCGACGTGCTGTCGCCGCCCGGCTGGACGCCAGAGAAGACCGCCAAGCTGCGGCCGCTGCTGCACGGCGACGCCATCCTCAGCGGTTCCAGCGGCTAAATCCAGCGGCGACCGCTCATCGCGAGATCCGCGTGCAGCGCGTCCGGCTGCGGCGGGTTCAGCACTCCGGCGGCGGCTAACGCGTGGTAGCCGCCGATGACATCAGTGGCGCGGTGCAGGCCCAAATCCAGCAGCGCCGCCGCCGCCAGGCTGGAGGTGTAGCCCTCCGAGCACACGATCAACCACTCGACATCGTCGCCGACCGCCTGCGGCAGCCGCGCGTCACTGGTCGGGTCGCAGCGCCATTCCAGTACGTTGCGTTCGATCACCAGCGCCCCTGGCACGTCGCCTTCACGCGCGCGCTGGGCCTGCGGCCGGATGTCAACAAGCACCGCCCCGCGCCGCAGCGCATCGGGCACCTCTGCGGCGGGAAGGCGACGGTACCGGCGGCGGGCGGCGTCCAGTACCTGATCGATTCGGCTCATCGCTGCCCCTCAGGTCGGTCGGTCAATTCAGTGCGCTGGCGGCGCAACGTATTACGGTCGGTGACTTCGTAGTAGGACATCGCTGTCAGCGGCGGCGAGTAGGCATGCACGCTCAGGGTCGGCTGCGCAGGCGTGGCAGTCGAGGCCGGCCCTGCAATGGGTGTGGGCGCAGGCCTGGGTGCCCACACCACGTCGTGCACCCAACCCAGTGGGAACCCGGCCTGATCGCCGGCGTCGAGCCGACGGCGCCGCAACCTCGTACCGTCCCAACGGAATTCGTTGAGCGACCCGGACAGGACTGTCAGCGCACCGAGTGACCCGCCGTGGTCGTGCAACTCGGTCGCCTGACCGGGGACCCAGCTGATCAGCCAGACGTCCAGTTCGCCGTCGCCGTGGATGCGAGTGAACCAGCGCTCAGCCTCGGGCACACCGCCCTTGGGCAGCAGGTGGTCGCACCGTCCGCTGAGCACATCGTCGGCGGCCTGGTCGGTGGCGTGCAGGAGATCGGGCACCCGCAACCGCGTCGGTCCCGAGGATGGGGACGCTATGGCCCTTGGCCGCAGCGCAACGGGAATAGCAGCATGCGCAGCAATAGGGAGAGACATGACGGAACTCCAGGGTGAACGGATTGGGTAGGGGGCGGCGCGTTAAGGCCGACAACACTCACAAAATCCGAAGCGCTCCATCACGCCGACAGTCTTGCATAGATTGACAAGGTGCGCTGGTGCCGTTTAGCTCCCAGCCGCCGCCTGCGGTGGGGCACGCTCGTTCTCGCGGCCGGTTTGTTGGCGGTCGTGGGCTGCTCGCACGCCGGCAGCGGCAGGCCCACATCCTCGTCGCCGGCACACTCGTCACAGTCGTCAGGCGCGCCCGGTCCCCTGCCGCTGGGCGTCGTGGGCCTCTCCCCGGCCGGCGTGACGACCAGGGTCGACGTCCCCGCCGATTCGACCGAGGAGGAGTATTTCCAGGCCTGTCACGCCGCTAAACTCTGGATGGACGCCCAGCCCAAGACCGGTGGGTCGCTCATCGAGCCATATCTGGCGATGGTTCAAACGTCGCCATCCGGTAGTGCGGGCAGCTGGAATACTCGGTGGGCAGACCTGACCCTGGCGCGGCAGGCGGCGGTGATCACCGCCGCGCGCGCTGCCGCCGACGACGAATGCGGGTGACGGTCCGGCCGCCGCTTCGAACGGGTGCGCAATTGAGATCATGTGTGCACGAAATTGCCCTCGGTCGGCTCTCGCGCTTGGATTTTGACCGCTCTTGCTGCATCGTCAGCGGATCGCAGCGGGCGCGGACCATGCCGCCTGGGCGCCGTTTGTTAACGGTGACACCTTTGCGAACTCAGTGTTGTTCAGCCCGACATCGACCGGCGTACGCACCTCATTCGACCATTGGCCCTGTCGGGAGCGCAGGCAGAGCGGATGGAGCGCATTCATGGCAACAGAGCATTACGGCGACTACCAAATGCAAATCTATCTGGACGGCCTGCAAGGGAAACTCCCGAGATTTCCTGTCGATCATGCGTCGCTGGAGCGTGCGGCGGTCGAGGTGCTGCCCTCGTGGGTCTACTCCTACGTTGCATACGGTGCGGGCGACGGGCGCACCCAACAGGCCAACGTCGATGCCTTCTCACGGTATGCGATCGTGCCCCGCATGCTGGTGGCTCCGACCGAACGAGACATGTCGGTGTCGCTGTTTGACATGCAGCTGCCCACGCCGCTTTTTATGCCGCCGGTGGGAGTCGTCGGCGTGTGCTCGCAGGACATGCATGGAGACATCGCGGCGGCCAAAGCCTCTGCGCAGACGGGAGTCCCGATGGTGGCGTCGACCTATGACGCAGGACCGGATGGAAGATGTCCGCCCGCACTCTGGTGACACCCCTGGGCTGTTCCAGCTCTACACCGCCAACGATAAAGAGCTTGCCGGTAGCTTCCTGCGCCGCGCCGAACAGGCGGGCTACAAGGCCGTCGCCGTAACCTTGGACACCTGGATCACTGGCTGGCGACCGCACGATCTGAACATGGCGAATTTCCCGCAACTGCGCGGCTATTGCCTGCAGAACTACTTCACTGATGAGGTTTTCCGGGCGCGGCTGTCCAAGCCGCCGGAAGAAGACCCCGAGGCGGCCGCCCTCGAGTGGGCCAAGGTCTTTGGGTATCCCGTCCGGTGGGAGGATCTGGGCTGGCTGCGGTCATCGACGAAGTTGCCGATGCTCCTCAAGGGCATCCTGCACCCGGACGATGTCCGTAAAGCCCGCGATCACGGTATCGACGGCATCTACTGCTCCAACCACGGTGGCCGCCAGGCCAACGGAGGGCTACCTTCACTGGAAGCTCTGCCGGGTGTGGTCAAAGCGGCCGACGGCATGCCGGTGCTCTTCGATTCGGGAGTGCGCAGTGGTTCCGATGTCGCCAAGGCGTTGGCATTGGGAGCTACCGCAGTAGGCATAGGCCGCACCTATCTCTACGCCCTGGCTATTGGTGGTGTCGACGGTCTGGTGTCCCAGTTGCGTTCAGTGCTCGCAGAACTGGACTTGCTGATGGCCGTCGACGGCTTCCCCAGCATTGCCGACCTCCGGGCAGCGGGCGCACAACGAATCTGATCAGGCACGTGGTTGATCAGACCCTCAGGAATCGCGCGACGGCCGCCGCTTCGCGACGGCCCTGCTCGCGCCCGGCTTTCGCCGAGCTGACGCGGCAGCGTGGATCCAGGGGGTTGGGACCGAACGCTGCCAACGAGTCGTCGTCGGCGAATATCGCGAACGCCGCACCGGGGAACGCGTCAATTTCGGCGGCCGGCCCCTCGCCTAAAGGCGACGGCGCGTCCACACCGGCGGGCAACGTGACGACCACCGCGTCGCAATCGTCGGCAACGCCAAGGTTGACCGAGCTGGCCACCCCACCGTCCATGTAGCGTCGGCCCGCTATCGTCACCGGCGGCCAGGCCCCAGGCACTGCGCAACTAGCCGCAACCGCGTCAACCAGCTGCACGCCTGAGTTTCGATCGAAAACAACCAGTTCGCCGGTCGCGGTATCGATTGCGGTGAGCCGGATTTCCCGATCCGGCCATTCGTGCGACGGCAGCCGCTGGGCGATCACGTTGCGGCGGACGGGCTCGGGAACGGTCTCGATCGCCATCGCTACCGCCCCGATCCTTTGCATCTGTCCAAGCCTGTTATCCCCCAGGGTGTTTGGATCGCCGAGGGCGGCCAGGAACAGTTCGGTGATGGTATCGATGTCGACGCCGGGATCGACCTCAGCCGACGTCTCGGCAACTTGGCGGGCGAACAGCTCCTCAAGTGTGCAGCCGCTGCCGACCTGGGCGGCGACCGCGGAACCGGCCGACGTCCCGACCAGCACATCGGATTCAAGCAGCAGTCGTGCTGCAACCGACGACTCGTCGGCTATGCCGCACAACACGCCTGTCTCCCAAGCGATTCCCGCCAATCCGCCGCCGGCAAGCACCAGCGCGCGTCTGGTTGTCATGCTGGGTTTCTGGTGTGCTGCGCCAGCTCGACCGGCAAGCTCAGATCTGACCGACTGATCGGGTACCTGGGCCTGTCGGGCAGCACTACATTTCGGCTGACCCGCAACGCGGCGTCGACGTGGACCAGCTCTCCTGGAGCGA
>DATMMZ010000287.1:0-28695 GCA_035569455.1 Mycobacterium sp.
CTCGAGCTCGCATACCGGAGCTTCTCGCGCAGACGTAACGGCTGTCACAACCGGACCGTTGAACTACTTTCCTGTCGATCCGTGGCTGTAGTTAGTGGGTATCCAACCAAGGGTTAAGAACATGCGTCTACTCAACATCGAATCCTCTCCGCGCGGATCCAAGTCTGCGTCTATCGCCGTCACCAACGCCTTCCTCGAAACCTACAGTCAGGTTTGTCCTGGGGTCATGGTTGACACCTTGAACGTCTGGGAGGAAAAGCTGCCGGACTTCGACCAGGAAGCCATCGGGGCGAAGTACAAAGGCGTGAACAAAGAGCCGATGGACCAGGCCGAGACCGCGGTCTGGGACAAAATCCAGGAACTGGCGGTTCGCTTCCAGGAGGCGGACCGCATCGTGCTCGGCGTGTCCATGTGGAACTTCGCCTACCCTTACAAGCTCAAGCAGTTGATTGATTTGGTCTGTCAGCGAAATATGCTCTTTACCTATGACGGCAAGGAGTACGGCCCTTTGCTGAAAACTCCCCGCGCCTTCGTCGTCTATGCGCGGGGCGGGACCTATGCAGAAGACTCACCGACGCCCGCTTCCCGGTTCGACCATCAAAAAGGATACGTCGATTTCTGGCTGAAGTTTATCGGGGTCAAGGAGGTCCATACGTTGGTGGTGGAAGGCACGACGTGGGGCGGGAAAGAGAGGGGGGAAGAGAGCATCGCGCGTGGTCAAGTGGAGGCAAAAAAGTTGGCGACGGATTTCTAATTTCACAGACGAGCCCTAAAGTGCCCGTGCCTGGTCGCCCCATCCCTAGACCGACCGGGCGTGGTCAAACCGTTGGCCCTGCGCCGAAACGCGAACGGTCATGATCATCGCCGTTTGTTGGCCAGCAGTGCGGCAAAGGACAAGTAGTGTTCCGCGCTCATATGGGCGAAAGATGCTCAGGTGCTGCTCCACGGAACCCGACACGATGGTGCCCGGAACTGTCCCGTTGGCGCCATACCCAACCACCGCAGCGAGCATCGCGGCATCGTCAAGGCCAAGCTGAATACCAAACGCTGTCTGCCGCTGATGATGCAGACTTCAGGCTGCTCCATCTGCATGAAAAGTCTGCCCGGTGCAACGCTACGGGCTGCGGGCGGTTCTCAACGAATATCGACGCAGCGGCTAAATCCTGGGAAAGGACACCGACGACCTAGAAGGTTTCGACTGGCCGCTCGACGGGCGCCACTACGGACCGAACGAAAAGCCACACGTGCCAGCCTCAGTGGTGCGGCCACCAGGATTCAATCTCGACCCAACCCGCACCGAGCTCCCAGCCGACGCGCCGGATACCGATGGTCTCATCGGCGGAATGTTCGTCCTCGATCCATCGCAAAAGCACCCCGGCATCGACGACCAACGGAATTAGGAGCTACCTCACATCGTTCACTACGATGTGACCGACATCGCACATCATCACTGCACGCCCACCAAGCACGGCCGGGACGGCGATGGACAGCTGCGTTTCAGCGTTTCGCCCACGCTCCACGCCCTGCTTGCCCGTGAGGCCGCCGAGCGCGGGATGCGGCTGGAGGACTGGGCCGTACTCAAGCTGGGCCTCACCCGTATCGCAGGCCCGTCGCTTGCGCACGTTCGGCTGGTGTCGCCCTGGCGGACGCGCTGCTGATCGGGGGCACGGGCAGCAAATGGCGATCGATCCGGCCGAGATGCGGGGTCTGCTCGACCGGCAGGCGATCACAGAGCAGATCTACCGCTATTGCCGCGCAGTGGCTGGGCTAGACATTCCGCTGGGGCACTCGGTATTTCACGAGGACGCGACGGCGAACTACGCGGATTCGCTCTACCGGGGCGACGGACGCGCGGCGGCGCAGAATGCTCGGACGCGTAAGGGCACCGCCCCCTACGCGAGGCCGTCCTCTATGTAGCGCAGCGAGTATCTGCCCTGCGACTCGGACTCACTCTCAGACAGCCATGTGGCGCGCTCCCGGATCGAGTCCGTCGATCCATACACCCGGCGATCGCAGCCGGGGCAAGTCAGGTACGTAAACATCTTGTCGCCACCCCGCGGCCACTCCTCGCGCGTGCTGTCGGGCAGCTGGATCCCGATGGCCTGGTGCCCAATGTTCTGGATCAGTTGGCCGACGACGTGCCCCTCGGGACACGTCAGGTCCATGGTCAGCAATCCCCTGTCGGTCATTCATCGCCTCCGTTTTGCATGTCTGGAAGTACCGCCTCACAGTGTGCTCGCATTCAACGCGTCAAGCTCGTCGGCTGTGGAGAAGCGCGGTGCGGCGCTCGGAGGCGTCAGTGTTCCCTGGTCGCCAGAGTGGCTATCTGCCCGTAGGTGAGTACAGAATCGCTGAGGCTCAAACCTCTAAAATATCGAGAACTGCAATTGCCCAACTGATTATTTGTAAGACCTGTCAGGACAAATATGCAACGGTTGACAATAGGTGATGCTGCGGAATCCCTGACACCCCACGAGGCAACTCTGCGGGGTGGTGGCACGCCGGAGTGGCACCAAAGAGCACCGATTGCGCACAGACGATCAGAAGGCCACAAGCGCGCGATGAGTAAAAGGGCTACCGGGCGGGCTTAAGAAACGTCCCGAACCCGGTTTATGCAAATGGGTTGGCGAATGGTAAAGAGCACCGCATACGGTTTACGTTGCCGAGTTACGAACGTCGCTTGAAACGCGTTCGATCCGCGGCTTCTAACAGAGATAGTCTTCTGACCTGCATGTTTGTAGCGCGCTCTTAACCGAACTGTTAATCGGTAACCAGCGCGGGCCCCACTTTACCTGGCTCGACGCGGTCGTTGTGTTTGTACGCGTTCAGGTAACGGCTCTGTAGCCGATCGATGAGAATCTGTGCTTCGCCGATGTCGCGCCGCAGCGCGGCTGCTTCAATCCGCATCGCGCATGCTCGGCCTTTCCTGGGAGTGACATTCTGACGTTCTATCCAAGCCAGCTGGCCGGTCATCGCGAGCAGATGAACGCGCAATGCGCGGATGAACTCCACAGCCTGGGCGGCCTGCCATCCGCCTACGGAAAGATCTTCGCGTGCCACTACATTTGTTTACCCGGCAGGTGTGGGTGCATAAACCGATCTGTCAACCCCCAATGGAAAACAACGTAAGTCAATGTCTAGTTGTCGTTGCACTCAAGGAGATCGGGCTGTCGACCGTTGCCGTCGATGGTGAGCCTTGCGGCTGGTGCTCCTCGGTCACAGCCGACCAAAGATCATGGCTCAGGGGCGCTAGGCCGACCCGTCAATCCCGTCCTGGCCGAGCAGCAGCCCGCCCTTGCCGCCGGTGCCCGGCTTGCCCGAGTTCAGCCCGGTCCCGGGATTGCCGCCGTTGCCGCCGTTGCCGATCAGCACGGCGTCGCCACCGTCGCCGCCGTCGCCGCTGGTATCACTGCCATTGCTGGACCCACCAGTCCCGCCAGCCGCGCCGACACCCACCAACCCGCCATTCCCGCCAGCCCCGCCAGCCCCGCCGGGCCCGCTGTTACCGGCGCCGCCCGATCCGCCGGCGCCGCCGTGGCCGGTGCCGAACGTCGCGCCGTTGCCTCCGGTACCGCCCGCTCCGCCGGCCCCGGACAGCCCGGCCCCGCCCGCGCCGCCCGCCCCGCCATCACCGGCGAACGGCGCGCTGTTGCCTCCGGTACCGCCCGCCCCGCCGGCCCCGGACAGACCGACCCCGCCCGCACCGCCGATCCCGCCGTTGCCGTTGAACACGCCGGCGTTGCCGCCGGAACCGCCCGCACCGCCGGCGTTGCCGCCGGAACCGCCGGCGCCGCCATGTCCGCCGTCCCCGCCAAGGCCGCCGCCGGTACCGCCGGCCCCGCCGGCCCCGGCGGCCCCGATGTCAGCTGCGCCGCCGGACCCACCGGCGCCGGCGTTCCCGAAGATCTCGCCGCCGTTGCCGCCGGCGCCGCCTTGCCCGCCGACCGAGCCGTGCCCACCGTCCCCGCCGTCTCCGCCGTTCCCGATCGGGCCGGCAGCACCGCCGGCCCCGCCGGACCCACCGATGGCGGCACCGGGGCCGCCGGCCCCACCGCCTTGGCCGCCGCTGCCACCGGCTCCACCGCTACCCTCCACAAAAGCGCCAGGCCCGCCGGCACCCCCGGACCCGCCGACTCCACCGACACCGGTAGCCCCGCCGGTCCCGCCATTACCGCCGTCTCCTCCTGCCCCACCATCGCCGATAGTCCCACCGACCCCACCGGCAGCACCGGATCCACCGGCCCCACCGGTCCCGTCGGCGCTGGTGGCGTTTCCACCTTGCCCGCCGGCTCCACCGTTTCCACCGCCGTCACCGGCCCCACCGGTACCCCCGCTGCCGCCGGCCCCGCCGTTCCCGCCGTCCCCGCCGGCCCCGCCAGCCCCACCGGCCCCACCGGATGCGTTGGACGCCCGCCCGGTCCCGCCGCCCCCACCGGCACCCCCGCTACCGCCAAGCCCGCTGTCCCCTCCGTGGCCGCCCGCTCCGCCGGCCCCGCCGGCCCCAGAGGTACCGCCATACTCACCGGCCCCACCGGACCCGCCGGACCCGCCGGCCCCACCGTTTCCGCTGCTGCTGGTGGCGTCCCCACCGTGCCCGCCGGCTCCACCGGCCCCACCGCCACCGACAAACCCGGTATTCCCGCCACCCCCGCCGTTGCCGCCGCTCCCGCCGCTCGCGCCGTCCCCGCCGGCCCCGCCGGCCCCGCCTGCCCCACCGGCCCCGATCAGCCCGGTAGACCCGCCAGTCCCGCCGTTGGCGCCGGTTCCGCCGGCCACGGCGGCAACCCCGCCGGTCCCGCCCGAACCACCGTTTCCGCGCAAAAACCCACCGTGGCCCCCGGCCCCGCCGGTCGCCCCGGCCCCACCGGACCCGCCGGACCCGCCATTGCCGATCAGCCCGGCATCCCCGCCGGCCCCGCCGGCCGCCCCGGGGTTTGCGCTGTTGTCGAAGCCGTTGCCGCCGTTGCCGTACAACAGTCCCCCTTCTCCGCCACCGGGGTGCGCTGCGGTGCCGTTGGCGCCGTTACCGATCAGCGGGCGACCCATCAGCGCCTCGGTGGGCGCGTTGATCGCGTTGAGCGCCCCCTGCAAGGGCGAGGCGTTGGCCGCTTCGGCGGCAGCATACGACCCCGAGGCGCCGTTTAAGGCCTGCACGAACCGCTCATGGAACCCCGCCGCCTGCGCGCTGAGCGTCTGATAGGCCTGGGCGTGGCGAGAAAACACTGCCGCCACCGCCCCCGACACTTCGTCAGCACCCGGGGCCAGAGCACCCGTCGTGGGGGCCGCCGCCGCCGAATTGGCCTCGGCCAGAGCCGAACCGATGCCCGCCACATCATCGGCCGCCGCCAGCAACACATCCGGAACCGCCATCACAAACGCCATCGGGTCGCCTCCCATCAATCCCCAACCGGTCCCGCCCACGCGCCGTCGACGCGCTGGGCGGAGCGCATCGGGAACCTCACTACCACATCCGGCGAGCCCGACGCTGTCCGATCGGGCGATCGGGTCGTGATTCAAATGTTTACCGATCTAAAAGTCGATGGCGTCCTTGACGGTTGTCTCGGTGCGCTACTGCTTGACGACGCCACCGGATAGGCTTTGGTCGTGGCCGCGAAAAAATGCGGTGCTCTATCAGCAGGGACGGATGGCTCGGAGCGCCGCCCAGACTGTGTCGCGGCCGTGCGCGAACAATCCCGCGACCGCAATCAGCACTACGCCGACAGCAACGCCCGCCGGGCCCGGATACTCACGATTGCCGCCTGGCTGGCCGTGATGGTGAGCTCGAGCTTCGTGTTCGTGCAAGTGGTAACCGGAGCATGGATCTGGCAAATCACCTCGATCAACATCGCCGCCGTGACGATCTTTGCGTTTGTCCCGTACCTACAGCGCTTCGGAGAATTGGTTGCGCCGCTCACGTTTATCGGCGCAGCCTATGTCACGATCTCCGCCACCATCTGGGACGTGGGCACCGATTCAGGCGCTCAGTTCTTCTTGCTGGTCGCGGTCTGTCTGGTGGTGCTGCTGCTGGGGATTGAACACATTGTGTTGGCGGCAACACTGGCGGCAATCGCCGCCGGTCTGGTCATCGCGCTGGAGTTCCTGGTTCCGCACGACACCGGGCTTCAGCCGGCCTGGGCCCAGTCGATGGGCTTCGTCGTCACAGCCGTCTCCGCCTGCGTGATGATCGTCGTGACGGTGTGGTTCGCGCTGCGTGATACCGCACGCGCCGAATCGGTCATGGAAGCGCAGTACGAGCGTTCCGAGGCCTTGCTCGCCAACATGTTGCCGGCCAGCATCGCGGATCGGCTCAAAGACCCCGAGCGAAACGTCATCGCCGACGCATACGACGAGGCCTCGGTTCTGTTCGCCGACATCGTCGGCTTCACCGAGCGCGCCAGCACCACCGCTCCATGCGACCTGGTGCAGTTCCTGGACCGCCTGTACGGCGCGTTCGACGCACTGGTGGATAAACACGGGCTGGAGAAAATCAAAGTCAGTGGCGATTCCTACATGGTCGTCAGCGGGGTTCCTCGGCCCCGGCCCGATCATGTGCAGGCGCTGGCAGACTTTGCCATCGAGATGGCTGATGTCGCTGCCGAACTGAAGGATCCGCACGGCCTCTCGGTGCCACTGCGGGTAGGCATGGCCTGCGGCCCCGTGGTCGCGGGTGTCGTGGGTGCTCGGCGGTTCTTCTACGACGTGTGGGGCGACGCGGTCAATGTCGCGTCCCGGATGGAGTCCACGGACTCGGTGGGGCAGATTCAAGTTCCCGACGATATGTACGAGCGCCTGAAGGACGAGTTCGTGCTGCATGAGCGCGGGCGCATCGAGGTCAAGGGCAAGGGCATCATGCGCACGTGGTACCTCGTCGGCCGCAAGGCAACCGAGGTCTCCGGTGACGTGCTTGCCGAGGAATCCCGCACGGCCCACGTCTGACTCGCTCGCCTGATACCCGAACCGGCGCATCGGTGTTTGTTGCCGCATCTGCGGAAATCCACGCCGGCATCTAGGGCGCGTCCATGACACTCCACGAAACGATTTCGACGGGTCCGGAGGGTAGCGGCCGCTGAATTGGCCTACTACACTACGTCGTAGCGCGCTAATACGGCCCGCAGTCCCGGGAGATGACAAATGAATGTCGTCGACATTTCGCGGTGGCAGTTCGGTATCACGACCGTCTACCACTTCATCTTCGTGCCGCTCACCATCGGTCTGGCTCCCCTTGTCGCCATCATGCAGACGGTGTGGGTGGCCACCGGTAAGGCCAGTTGGTATCGCCTCACCAAGTTCTTCGGCAAGTTGTTCCTGATCAACTTCGCCATTGGCGTGGCAACCGGCATCGTGCAGGAGTTTCAGTTCGGCATGAATTGGAGCCAGTACTCCCGGTTCGTCGGCGACGTCTTTGGCGCACCGCTGGCGATGGAGGGCCTGGCCGCATTCTTCTTCGAATCCACCTTCCTCGGGTTATGGATCTTCGGCTGGAGCAGGCTGCCTAAGCTGGTGCACCTGGCATGCATCTGGATCGTCGCGATCGCGGTCAATGTCTCCGCGTTCTTCATCATCGTGGCGAATTCGTTTATGCAGCACCCAGTCGGCGCCCACTACAACCCCGCGACCCGGCGCGCCGAACTGGACAGCATCGGCGCGTTGCTCAGCAACAACACTGCGCGAGCGGCTTTTTCACACGCGGTCACCGGTTCGTTACTGACCGCGGGAACATTTGTCGCCGCCATCAGCGCGTGGTGGCTGGTGCGGTCCCAGAAAGCCGCCGATTCAGCTGCCGGCACCATCTATCGTCCCGCGGCCATCCTGGGATGTTGGGTTGCGCTCATTGCCGCCGTCGGCCTGTTCTTCACCGGTGACTATCAAGGCAAATTGATGTTTCAGCAGCAGCCGATGAAGATGGCGTCGGCCGAATCGTTGTGCAACACCGAAACCGATCCGGACTTCTCGATCCTCACGGTCGGCACGCACAACAACTGCGAAAGCATTACCCGTGTGATCGAGGTCCCCTACGTACTGCCGTTCCTCGCGGACAGCCGATTCACCAATGTGACGCTGCAAGGCGTGCGCGACATCCAAGCGGATTACCAACAAAGGTTCGGGCCAAATGACTACCGGCCCAACCTGTTTGTCACCTACTGGTCGTTTCGCATGATGATCGGGTTGATGGCGATCCCAGTGCTGTTCGCGTTGACGACGTTGTGGCTCACCCGCGGCGGCCGGAGCCCCAATCAGCGGTGGTTTTCCTGGTTCGCGCTGCTGACCATTCCCATGCCGTTCCTGGCCAACAGCGCCGGGTGGGTCTTCACCGAAATGGGCCGTCAGCCATGGATTGTGGTCCCCAATCCAACCGGCGACCAGCTGGTCCGACTCACTGTCCGCGAGGGCGTCTCGAGCCACGCCTCCGGCATGGTGATTACCTCCCTGGTGACCTTCACCCTGGTCTACGCGGTGCTCGCGGTCATCTGGTTCTGGCTGCTCAAGCGCTACGTCATAGAGGGACCGCAGGAACACGACGCGGAGCCGGCTCCGCCTCGGGCGCCGGAAGATGCCGAAGTAGCGCCGCTTTCCTTTGCGTATTGAAACCTGCTGAGCCGGAAAGGAGCAGACGGTGGGACTCCAAGAGTTGTGGTTCGGCATCATCGCGGTGCTGTTCCTCGGTTTCTTCATCCTCGAGGGTTTCGACTTCGGGGTTGGCATGTTGATGGAGCCTTTTGCTCACGTGGGCATCGGTGATCCGGAAACCCACCGACGCGCAGCGCTGAACACCATCGGCCCGGTTTGGGACGGCAACGAGGTCTGGCTGATCGTCGCCGGCGCAGCGATGTTCGCCGCGTTTCCCGGCTGGTATGCCACCGTTTTCTCCACCTTGTACCTGCCGCTGCTGGCCATCCTGTTCGGCATGATCTTGCGCGTCGTGTCTATCGAATGGCGCGGCAAGATTGATGACTCGAAGTGGCGAGCATGGGCCGATTTCGGCATTGCAGCCGGGTCCTGGTTGCCCGGCGTGTTGTGGGGTGTGGCCTTCGCCGCCTTGGTCCGCGGACTCCCGGTAGACGCCGACGGTAACGTTGACCTGTCGATCGGCGACGTGCTCAACGTCTATACGCTGCTGGGTGGTTTGGCCACGGCCGGACTGTTTTTGTTCTACGGCGCTGTGTTCGTCGCCTTGAAGACCGCCGGGTCAATCCGCGATGATGCCCATCGATTCGCCGTATGGCTATCGCTTCCGGTGACGGGAGTGGTTGCGGGCTTCGGCCTTTGGACGCAACTGTCGCATGGCAAGGACTGGACCTGGATGGTGCTGGCAGCAGCGGTGGTCGCGCAGCTGGCCGCGGTGGTGTTGGTATGGCGCCGCGTGTCCGACGGCTGGGCGTTCGCGTGCACCGCCCTGGTGGTGGCGGCCGTTGTGGTCCTCTTGTTCGGAGCGCTGTACCCGAACCTGGTGCCCTCAACTCTGAACAAGCAATGGAGCCTGACGATCTACAACGCCTCGTCGACTCCCTACACCCTCAAGATCATGACGTGGGTGACGGCGTTTTTCGCTCCACTGACGGTTATCTACCAGGCATGGACCTACTGGGTTTTCCGGCAACGGATCTCGGCTGAACGGATACCGCCGCCAACCGGTCTGGCGAGGCATCCCTCCTGAGCGCGAGGGGCTCCCGGGCGCCATTAGACCCACGACTGTGGCGGGCCTCGACCGCGTTGCGCCGCTTCCTGATCGCCGCCGTGGGCTGCGGAGTGGTGATCTCCGGCTGCGCGATCGGGTCGGCGGTTGTGCTGGCGGGCATCGTCGCGCGTGTCATCACCGACCCTGCGGCACGTAGCCTGCGCGCCTGTTTGGGTTCCCTGTCAATCCTGTTGGCGCTGTGGGTGGTCCGCGCGGCGACGCACTGGCTTCAGGCGCGCCTGGGTCAACGGGGGGCCAGCGCGGTTATCGCCGATCTCAACGGGCAGGTGCTGGCGGCGGTGACCGCGCGGCAGCCCAGAGAACTCGCAGCACAGCGGGACGCCGCCGCGATCGTGGTCACCCGCGGCCTCGATGGCTTACGTCCCTACTTCGCCGGATACCTGCCCACGCTGCTGCTTGCCGCGATCCTGACTCCGGCGACCGTCGCCGTGATCGCGGTCTACGACCTGAAATCGACGGCGATCGTGGCGATCACACTGCCGCTGATACCGGTCTTCATGGTGCTGATCGGGCTGGCAACCGCGGACAGATCCGCGGCCGCGCTGGCGGACATGTCGACCCTGCAGGCGCGCCTGCTGGATCTGATCGCCGGTATCCCCACCTTACGGGCGCTGGGTCGCGCCGCCGGGCCAGAACACCGCATCGCAGAACTCGGTGCCGCCCACCGACGCTCGGCGATGGCGACGTTACGGATCGCGTTCCTGTCGGCACTGGTGCTCGAATTGCTCGCGACGCTGGGCGTAGCGCTGGTGGCGGTCAGTATCGGCCTTCGCCTGGTGTTCGGCGAGATGAGCCTGACCGCGGGTTTGACGGTGCTGCTGCTGGCACCGGACGTGTACTGGCCGCTGCGTCGCGTCGGCGTGGAATTCCATGCCGCTCAAGACGGTAGAACCGCCGCCGATAAAGCGTTCGCACTCGTCGGCGAGCCAGCCGGCGCGATGGTTCGACAGCGAATGGTAGCTGCCCGCGGAGCGGTGATCCAGGTGGAAAAGCTCTGCGTGGCCGGCCGAGACGGCCGCTCGCCACACGATCTCAGCGCGGTGATCGAACCCGGTGTGGTGACGGTGCTGACCGGACGAAACGGCGCCGGCAAGAGCACCACGCTGCAGGCGATCGCCGGACTCACCGTGCCGTCGTCGGGCCGAGTCACCGTGGCCGGACTCGACGTTGCCGACCTGGATCCCGCCGCTTGGTGGCGGCAGTTGTCCTGGCTCCCGCAACGCCCTGTGCTGGTCCCGGGCAGCGTACAGGACAACCTGGTTCTGCTCGGTAATCTCGAGGATATTGAGAGCGCCTGCGCCGCATCGGGATTCGATAGCGTGCTGGCCGAGCTGCCGAACGGGATGGATACCGTGCTCGGGCGCGGAGGCGTCGGTCTGTCACTGGGACAGCGGCAACGACTGGGCCTCGCCCGTGCGCTCGGATCGGCCGCCCCGGTTTTGCTGCTCGACGAGCCCACCGCGCACCTTGACGCCGACGCCGAGGACCGGGTGTTGCGGGCCATCATCGAGCGGGCGCGAGCCGGTGCGACCGTCGTCGTCGTCGGCCATCGCGAGCGCGTCGTCGCAATCGGTGACCGGATTGTCGAGGTAACCTCCGATGGCCTCGGATCATGACGAGTGTTGAGCGCCCGTCTGATCCCGCGGCGATCGCAAGCGCGGCGAAGCCGGGCGCAGCGGGTCGCCGCCAGATCACGCTGCTGGCCGCGTCGAGCCTGTTGCACCCGCGGCTGCCCCGCATCCTGGTTGCTGTCACGCTGGGGGTGCTGTCGCTGGGCAGCGCGCTGGCGCTGGCCGGGGTTTCCGCGTGGCTGATCACCCGGGCCTGGCAGATGCCTCCCGTGCTGGACCTATCCGTTGCGGTCGTGGCGGTGCGAACATTCGCGATTTCTCGCGGCGTGTTGCACTACTGCGAGCGACTGGCAACCCATGACACCGCACTGGGCGCAGCCGGCACTGCCCGCGCGCAGATCTATCACCGGCTCGCTCACGGACCGGCATCGACCGCCCTCCGGCTGCACAGCGGTGAGCTGGTGGCGCGAGTCGGCGCTGACGTCGACGAACTGGCCGACGTGCTGGCGCGAGCCCTGGTACCGATTGGCGTGGCGACGTTGCTGGCGCTGGCGGCGACCGCGGTTGTCGCCGCCATTTCACCGCCGGCCGCCGCAGTACTCGCGATCTGCCTACTCATCGCCGGCGTCGTTGCACCCTGGCTCGCCGGCAGGGCCGCCGCAGCGCAGGAAGCGATTGCCCGGCAACATCATTCCGAGCGCGACACGGCGGCGATGATCGCGCTCGAACACGCACCTGAGCTTCGCGTCGCCGGCCGGCTGCCTGACGTCATCGCGGAATCGAAACTCCGCCAACGCGCTTGGGGTGATGCCCTCGACGCCGCCGCCAGACCGGCCGCTATTGCCGAGGCAATGCCCACCGCGGCGATCGGGGCCAGTGTGCTCGGCGCAGTAGTGGCCGGGATCGGGATGGCACCGACGACCGCGCCCACCACACTGGCCGTCCTGATGTTGTTGCCACTCTCCGCATTCGAGGCGACGACTCCCCTACCGGCAGCCGCGGTCCAGTTGACGCGGTCGCGAATCGCCGCGCGTCGGCTGCTCGACCTGGTTCCGCCACGCCGCGTCGAACCGGTCGAATCCACGATGGCGGCGCGACTACCCAACGACGCCGGCCGGTTGTCCGCCGATGTGTGTTCCGGTCACCCGGATGCGGCGGGGTCGATCGCGGTGAATCTGGACCTACCACCTGGCGCCCGGCTGGCCGTCACCGGCCCCAGCGGCTCGGGCAAGACGACACTGCTGATGACGCTTGCCGGACTGCTGCCGCCGCTGCACGGGCAGGTGCTGCTGGACGGAACCGACCTGACCCAGTTCGATCAACGTCAATTACACAGCGCAGTAAGCTTTTTCGCTGAAGACGCGCACGTCTTCGCCACCACCGTGCGGGACAACTTGCTGGTCGCCCGCGGAGACTGTAGAGACGACGAACTCACGGCGGCCCTGGACGCCGTCGGCCTCAGCGGATGGCTCGCCAATCTGCCCGAGGGTCTGTCGACGGTGTTGACCGGTGGCGCGCAAGCGGTCTCGGCGGGCCAGCGCAGAAGGTTGCTGTTGGCTCGGGCGATAATCGCCCCTGCCCGGATCGTGCTGCTCGACGAACCCACCGAGCACCTCGACGCCACCGACGCCGAACTGGTCCTGCGTGATCTATTGGGCCCGAATCGCGGGCTGATGACCACAGAGCGGACAGTGCTGGTGGCTACTCACCACTTGCCCGAAGACATTCGCTGCGACGAAATACATATAGGCCCGGCTAGTTTTGACCGCTCACAGGTGTCGACGGCGCGGCACGAACTCCAGGGACAACAGCACGAGCACCAAGGGAATGATCTGAGTCATTGAGACCAGCGCGTAGCGCCGGGCGTCCAATGCGTGAAACTTGCGCACATATCGGTACAACGACTCGAGTGCGATCAACGGGTCAAGCAGATGGATCAGCCGGTAGAAGAGGCGATCCAGTCGACGCGATTGCGGGCCGTCAAACAACTCCGGAAAGGCCGCGAATGACAATGATACCCGTTGCGCACCAGCATCTTTGGCGGCCGCTATCATGTCGATGCTGAGCCGTTCATCGATCCCGTTCGGGGCGCCGCGACGACGCCACGGCACATCCAGGGTGACGTCGCTGCCGCCGCCGGCGGTCGCGTACCGATGAAAGCCCTGTACCTGCCCCGAGGCGTCCCTGGCGATAATGAGCAATATTCCGGGAAATCGACGCTCCAGCGCGCCGTCCAAGTTCATATA
The DNA here is from genome assembly GCA_035569455.1 of Mycobacterium sp. Lineage (GTDB taxonomy): Bacteria > Actinomycetota > Actinomycetes > Mycobacteriales > Mycobacteriaceae > Mycobacterium. The sequence continues at coordinate 13,515 of DATMMZ010000287.1, forward strand.
GAACCCGCGATCGGTATGGGCGCCGCTAGGTGACGCCCGCACTACGTCGGCCAGCTCGGCCACCTGCTCATCGTCGAGTTCCTGCTCTGCCACGATCTCGGTCGTGATGCCGGAGTTGTGGGTCCGCATTACCGCCTGGCGCAGATTGCGGAACTTGCGCCCCACCATGTCGAAGCCGGACACGTCGACGACGACGTCGCGGCCGATCGGTATTGCCCGCAACGATTGCCCGAGCACCGCGGGGTCAGTCCACAGGCTGAGCCGCTGCTCGCTGCAGCCCACCACCGCGATCCGCCAGCCCCGGGTATGACACATAGCCGCGAAGTCGGCGACCAACTCGGGGAATTGCTCCTCGTCGCCGATCGGGTCGCCGCCGATCACCGCGTAACCCATCCGCGTCCGGTATGCCAGCGCGGCTGTCCCGGCCGCGGTGAAGTGATAGCTCTTGCCCGTTTGCATGGCGAACGGCGCCAACGGATCCGCAGTGGTGGCATTGATCAATCTCCACGCCCGCGGCAGATCTGCGGGTTGGGGACGCGACGATGTCGACCACATCAGCACCATCCCCGAGCTGGCGATGAGTAGGTCACCGAGCAGATCGAACGCCAGCACGTGTGAGGCCAGCCCCGCCAACAGAAATAGCGCAGCTGCGGTGGCGTGCATGGCCGTCACCGGACGGCCCAAAAAGACGCCGCGAGCGATCAATGCCACCGCGGCCAGAACCGTCAGCGACCAGGCCAGGCGACCCGCGCTGTGCCATTCCGGGTGATGGTGGTGGCGGGCGAGTATCACGATCAGCCAGCACGCCGCGCAGAACAGCGCCAGGGCGCCGATCCAGCGGGCTGCGACCGAATCCACGTGAACGACAACCCGTTCGCGCACACGGAGCCGCAGTCCGACATCGACCGGCGGCCTGTTCATGCTCACCTCCCGATGCGCTGACCCTCAGCTGGCGGCTTACCTGCCGCTCCTACATCGAATACCCGGCTAATTAGACGTTACGCCGTATCTATCGGCGCGAGCGCGGAAAGTATTTCAGCACGCCTTCCTGCGTCACCGTGGCGACGAGTTGCCCGGAGCGGTCGAAGAAATGCCCGGTGCCCAGCCCACGGGAATCGGCGGCCACCGGAGACGACGTCGAATACAACAACCAATCGTTGAAGTTGACTTGGCGATGAAACCACACCGAATGGTTGGCGGACGCCGCGAAGATGCGGTCGAAGCCCCATGACAACCCATGCCTGGTGATGACCGAGTCCAGCACGGTGGTGTCCGAGGAATAGACCATCATCGCGGTGTGCAACACGGGATCGTCGGGCACTACGCCCAAGGCCTTGACCCAGACCCGGTTGTGGGCGAGCCGATCACCCTTATCCCGCATCACCCATGCCGGGTCATTCGTGTAGCGCCATTCGATCGGTTGCAGGGCGTTGACGAAGTGCGGGACGGTCTGTTCGTAACCGCGCAACAGCTCGCCGAGCGGCGGCACGGTGTGGGGATCGCCCACCTGCGGCGGATCGACAGCGTGCTCGAGACCGGCACCGCCGGACATGTACGAAATCATCGCCGAGGACAACAACACCCCATCCTGCACGGCGTCGACGCGCCGATTGGCGAAGCGCCGTTCATCACGCAGCCGCACCACGTGGAATTCGATGTCCTTGGCGGTATCCCCACCGTTGATGAAGTGCACCGACAATGCGCTGGGCGGCAGATCGTCCCGGGTCAGCGTGCGGCTGCTCGCGACAAACGATTGCGACATGAGCTGGCCGCCGAATGTCCGCATCGGGTTCTTGCTGGGATGGGATCCGACGAAGTGATCCTCGGCGATGCGGTTGAGGTCCAGTACCGCCAGCAGTTCCTCGAAATCTCGCGTGTTCGGCTCATCATCAGCCGGCAAACTGTCCCCCTGCGTTTAGACGTCGTCCTCCCCGATCCGATGCACATGGATCAGGTTGGTCGAGCCTACTGTGCCAGGTGGCGCGCCAGCGACGATGACCACCAGGTCACCGCGCTTGTAGCGGCCCAGTTCAAGCAGCGACTTGTCGACCTGACGGATCATGCCGTCGGTGGACGTCATCACCGGGACGATGAACGTCTCGGTACCCCAGGTCATCGCGAGCTGGCTGCGCACCTCGGGCCACGCCGTGAAGGCGAGCAACGGCAGCGGGGTATGCAAGCGTGCCAGTCGCCGCACGGTATCGCCGGACTGGGTAAACGCGACCAGGGCCTTGGCGTCGAGCCGCTCGCCGATATCGCGGGCGGCATACGAAATCACTCCCCGCTTGGTGCGCGGCACATGCGTCAACGGCGGGGCTGCCGTGGAATTATCCTCAACCGCGCAGACGATTCGCGACATCGTCCGGACAGCCGCCAGCGGGTACTTCCCCACCGAGGTTTCCCCGGACAACATCAGCGCGTCGGCGCCATCGAGCACGGCGTTGGCAACGTCGGAAGCCTCGGCTCGTGTTGGGCGCGAGTTCTCGATCATCGAATCGAGCATCTGGGTCGCCACAATCACGGGTTTCGCGTTCTCCCTTGCCATCTGGATGGCCCGCTTCTGCACTAGCGGAACCTCTTCCAGCGGCAGCTCAACGCCCAGGTCGCCGCGGGCCACCATGATGGCGTCGAACGCCAGCACGATGGCTTCGAGATTATCGATGGCTTCGGGCTTCTCCAGCTTGGCGATCACCGGTACCCGCCGTCCGATCCGATCCATCACCTCATGCACCAGCTCGACGTCGGACGGCGAGCGCACGAATGAAAGCGCGACCATGTCGACGCCGAGGTTCAGCGCGAACGTGAGGTCCTCGATGTCCTTCTCGGACAAGGCCGGGGCGGATACGTTCATCCCGGGCAGCGAGATGCCCTTGTTGTTGCTGACCGGGCCGCCTTCGGTGACGGTGCAGATCACGTCGTCGCCCTCGATGCCCGAGACCGTCAGCCCGATCTTGCCGTCGTCGACCAGAACCCGGTCACCGACGACGGCGTCCTTGGCCAACTTCTTATACGTCGTCGACACCCGGTCGTGGGTGCCTTCGCAATCGGCCATGGTGATCCGCACCGTTTCACCGTCGGCCCAGTAGGTGGACCCGGTGGCGAAGCGACCCAGCCTGATCTTGGGGCCCTGCAGGTCGGCAAGCACGCCGACCGCTCGGCCGGTCGCGTCGCAGGCGGCACGCACCCGTTCGTACGCGGCTTTGTGATCGGCGTAGTCGCCGTGACTGAAGTTCATTCGGGCGACGTCCATTCCGGCTTCGACCAGCGCCAGGACCACCTCGTCGCTCCTGGTAGCCGGACCGAGAGTGCAGACAATCTTTCCGCGCCTCGCCACGACGACTCAGCATAGTCGTCGCTCGCGGCCACCGGGTTGCCTCGATGTCACAAGGCGCTCAACCGCCGGAGAAATCGGCGGGGGCCCACCCGTCCGGCGCGACGGGCAGCTACCCGCTGAGAATGGTCGGAACCAACGGGAAGCCAGGCAGGTTGCGCAGCACCGTCCAGACGATCGCCGCAACCACAATCGTCACCACCGCCGGCATCGGCAACGGTGACTGACCACGGCGGCGGCGTATCACAACCCAGCCGAGCAACAGCGGGATGCCAACCAGCAGGAAGACGTTGTCGTTGATGCTGGCCGGCAAATCGCCGTGCAGCAGGTCATGCGTCATCCGGAGCCCACCGCAGAAGGGGCAGTTCCAGCCGGTAAGCATCTTGAACGGACACAGCGGATACGCCGAATTCGTGTTGTGCGGGTCGACGAGTCCGACATAGCCGAGCGCACCAGCGAGCAGCACGCCTGAACCGACTGTGCCGTACAGCCGTCGACGGTGCGGGCCGTGCCGATGACACTGCCCCGAGGTCCCGGAAGGCTGATTAGGTCCCATCGCGCAGCGGGCGGCCCAACGGGTCGCTGACCTTGTCGGTCAATATCAGCAGCGCGTCGACAACGCCCCAGACGACAGCGCCGAGACCGCACGTAACGAAGCCGACGAGCAACTGCGCGACACCCAACCCGGTGTGACCGAGGTAGATGCGGCCAATGCCCGCGATGCCGAACAGTCCAAGCAGCTGTAAAAGACCCGCGACGGTCTTCGATTTGTCCGAAAGCGGTTGTCCGGTGACAGGATGCCGACCGAATGGTGCGGCCGGATCGGAATAGGCGCCGGGCCCCGGATATTGCGCATATGGCGGTGGTGGATATCCGGGTGACTGCGGCGATGGCGAGTCAGACTCCCCGGCATCATTCCCACGATTCCAGGGCTGGTCAGTCACCTTTTCAGCATGCCAGATCCGCCGAGCTCCCGCCCCAGCCTCACAACGTGGGCCGGAGCATCTCGAGTGCTACCGGCCCCTTCGGTTCCTTAGTCGGAAACTCCATCGCCTCGGAGTTGCCCTCTGGCCGTCACCCGCCGGAGTTTGGAAGCTCCATCGGCTGGGAGTTGCCTTACCGTCGTCACCGGCCGGAGTTTCCTCAGCGGCCTTCTCGGCAGCCGGTTCTTCGGATTTAGCTTCTTCGTCCGCGGCCACGGTTTCTTCGGCCGGTTCCTTCAGCGCGTCAGGTTCGGACTCCTCGTCGTCGACCTCGACTTCGCTCTCTGTCTGGGCCGGCTCTTCGGCTTCGGGCTCGGCGGCCTCAGGCTCTGCGGCTTCAGGCTCTTCGACGTCGGACTCGACGGCCTCAGGCTCGACAGCTTCAGCCTCGCCGACTTGCGCCTCCGCGGCCTCAGGCTCAGCTTCAAGCTCTTCCGCGGCTTCAGGCTCTGCGGCTTCAGGCTGTTCGACCTCACCCTCCGCGACTTCCTCCCCAGCGCTCTCAGCCTCCCCTTCGGCTTCAGGCTCCTCGATCTCGGGCTCAACGGCCGGAGCCTCGGCCTCAACGGGCGGAGCCTCGACGACTTCGGGCTCAGCCTCCCCTTCGGCTTCAAGCTCCTCGACCTCGGCCTCAACGGCCGGAGCCTCGGCGACTTCGGGCTCAGCCTCCCCTTCGGCTTCAAGCTCCTCGGTCTTGGGTTCGACGGCCTCAGCCTCCTCAGCCTCAGGCTCGACGGCCTCAGGCTCGACGACTTCGGCCTCAGCAGCCTCGGCCTTCACTGTTTCAGGCTCCGCCCCGTCCTCTGCAACTTCAGCCTGCATGGTTTCCGGCTCGACGGACTCAGCCTCCGCGACTTCGGCAGCTTCCAGCACTTCTGTCGAACCTTCTCCCCGAGCAACCGGCGCCGACGCCGTCGCAGCGGAGGCCGAACCGACGGCCACGAGCTGTGCTGCCGGCTCAGGTTCCGGTTCAGGTTCTGCTGCAACGTCCTCGACGCCGCGCAAGCTTTCGGGGTCCTCACGGCCCTTCGGGGCCAGAATGATGTAGACCACGGCCCCGATGAATACAAAAGTCGATGTGAACGAATTGATCCGGATTCCAGCGATCTGTGTGGCGACGTCGTCACGCAACAGCTCGACACAGAAGCGCCCGACGCAGTAGCCAGCGACGTAGGTTGCAAACAATCGCCCGTGACCTAACTGGAATCGCCGGTCCACGTAGATCAATGCGACGAATACCAAAACGTCCCAAACCAATTCGTAGAGAAACGTCGGTTGTACGACGAACGCCACCTGCCCCGTCGAGACGCCGTCGAGCGAATGTGGGTCCACGAATCCCGAGGGATCCCGACGGTAAAAAATCTCCAGGCCCCACGGCAGCGTGGTTTCCCGGCCGTACAGCTCCTGGTTGAAGTAGTTCCCGAGCCGACCGATGGCCTGCGCAAGGATCAATCCCGGAGCAATTGCGTCGCCGAAGGCCGGTAGCGGAATCCCGCGTCGCCGGCAACCGATCCACGCTCCGACACCACCGAGGGCTACCGCGCCCCAGATGCCCAAGCCCCCATCCCAGATGCGCAGCGCCGCGCCGAAACCGGCGCCACCCGGGCCCCAATATGTCCGCCAATCGGTGGCTAGGTGATAGAGCCTGCCCCCGAGCAATCCGAAGGGCACGGCCCACATGGCGATGTCGTAGATCACGCCGCGCTCGCCGCCGCGCGCCTCCCACCGCCGGTCACCGATCAGCAACGCGGCCACGATACCGATGATGATGAACAACGCGTAGGCGCGAATAGGCAACGGCCCCAGGTGCCACACGCCGCGTGGCGGGCTCGGAATATAAGCGAGCCACGTCGTCTTCACGCGGACACCCCTTGGCGCACACCGGCAGCGAGTTCCTCGGTCAGCTCGCGCAATGCGGCCAAACCGTCGCTCAGCGCCGACACCAACGCGGAGCCGACGATGACCCCGTCGGCATAGCCGGCGATCTGTGCGGCCTGCTCTCGCGATCGCACACCCAAGCCGACGCCGACGGGTATGTCAGACACCGCCTTGACTCTGCCCACCAATTCGGGCGCGGCCTGTGACACCGCGTCACGCGCCCCGGTCACGCCCATCGTCGACGCGGCGTAGACGAATCCGCGTGATGCTTCGACCGTGGTCACCAGCCGCTGAGGCGTCGATGACGGCGCCACCAGAAAAATCCGGTCCAGCCGATGCGCCTCGGATGCCACCATCCACTGTTGCGCCTCGTCGGGGATGAGGTCGGGAGTGATCAGGCCGTGCCCCCCCGCCGAAGCCAGATCCCGCGCGAACGCATCAACCCCGTAGCGCAGCACCGGATTCCAATACGTCATCACCACCGCACGTCCACCGGCCAGACTGATCGCCTCGACGGCGGCCAGCGTATCCCGGACTCGCACGCCGCCACGAAGTGCGGCTTCGGTGGCCCTCGCTATGGTTGGGCCATCCATGCCCGGATCCGAATACGGCACACCGACTTCGATAATGTCGCAGCCGGATTCGACGAGCGCGGTCATCGCATCCACGGATGTTCGCACGTCGGGGTATCCGGTGGGCAGGTAACCGATCAGTGCCGCGCGATTGTCTGCGCGGCACGAATCAAAAACCGGCCCCAGCCTGCTTGCTTCGCCCTGCTCCACGATCATGGCGTGTCCTGGTCACCCAATAGGCCGAACCACTTCGCAGCCGTCTCGACGTCCTTGTCGCCGCGCCCCGAGAGATTCACCACAATGATCGAGCCCTTCCCCATTTCAGCGCCTAGCTTGAGGGCACCGGCAACCGCATGCGCGGATTCGATTGCCGGGATGATCCCTTCTGCGCGGCACAGCAGACGAAAAGCATCCATCGCCTCGGAGTCAGTGATGGGCTGGTATTCGGCACGTCCGGTTTCCTTGAGCCACGCGTGTTCCGGGCCCACCCCCGGATAGTCCAGACCCGCTGAGATCGAATGGGATTCGATGGTCTGACCGTCCTCGTCTTGCAGCAAGTACGAGAATGACCCCTGGAATGCTCCGGGGGAACCGCCGGTGAATGTCGCGGCGTGCCTGCCGGTCTCAACACCATCGCCTGCCGCCTCGAATCCGACCAGCCGCACGCCCGGATCATCGAGAAACGCATGAAAAATCCCGATGGCGTTGGATCCTCCGCCGACGCACGCCGTTACCGCGTCAGGCAACCGGCCCGCCTGAGCGCGGATCTGCACGCGCGTCTCCAGGCCTATGATTCGCTGGAAATCACGCACCATGGTCGGGAAGGGATGCGGTCCGGCCGCCGTTCCGAAGCAGTAGTAGGTGTTGTCGGCGTTGGTAACCCAGTCCCGGAACGCCTCGTTGATGGCGTCCTTGAGTGTTTGCGATCCGGTATCGACGGAGACGACCTCGGCACCGAGCAGCCGCATCCGCGCCACGTTGAGCGCCTGCCGTGCGGTGTCGACGGCGCCCATGTATACAACACAGTCCAGGCCGAACAGCGCGCATGCGGTGGCCGTGGCCACCCCGTGTTGGCCGGCACCGGTCTCGGCGATCACCCGGGTCTTTCCCATTCTGCGGGCCAACAGCGCCTGACCGAGCACATTGTTGATCTTGTGAGAACCGGTGTGGTTCAGGTCTTCTCGCTTGAGAAAGATCCGTGCGCCGCCGGCGTGCTCGCTGAGCCGGGCCGCCTCATACAACGGCGACGGCCGGCCGGCGTAGTGCGCCTGCAACTTGTCCAGGGTGTCCAGGAAATCCTGATTGACGCGTTCCTTCTCGTAGGCGGCGGTGACCTCCTCGATCACCGCCATCAGTGCCTCGGCGACGTAGCGGCCACCCCAACCACTGGAGCCGCCGAAATGGCCACCCGAATCGGGGTCGTGGCGGGTGGGTTCGGCGACAGCAGCACTGGTGGGCGGAAGATCCGGGCCGGATAAATCTGCCATCACGAAGGCTCGAGGCGATCGCGGCTCATCAACGACTAGCGAGCCGGTTTGGGACAGGACGGATGGGTGCCCGCGGTGACCAGATCCGCGACAGCAGCCCGAGGGTCACCACTTTTGACCAGTCCTTCACCGACCAAGACGGCGTCAGCGCCGGCACCGGCATACGCCAACAAATCTGCGGTGCCACGCACGCCGGATTCGGCGATCCGGATCACGTTGCTGGGCAGCCCCGGAGCGATTCGCGCAAAGCAATCCCGGTCCACTTCCAGCGTCATGAGATCGCGAGCGTTGACCCCGATCACCTTGGCCCCGGCCTTCAGCGCCCGGTCGGCTTCGTGTTCGGTGTGCACCTCGACGAGAGCGGTCATCCCCAGTGATTCGGTGCGGTCCAGCATCGACGCCAGCGCCGACTGATCCAACGCGGCGACGATGAGCAACAACATGTCGGCGCCGTGCGCGCGGGCCTCATGAATTTGATATGGCTGCACCACAAAGTCTTTGCGCAATATCGGCACCGACACCGCGGCCCGCACCGCATCTAAGTCATCGAGCGAACCGTGAAAACGTCTCTCCTCGGTCAAAACGCTGATGATCCGGGCGCCGCCATCCTCGTAGGCGCGGGCCAACTTTGCCGGGTCGGCGATCCTCGCCAGTGAGCCCGCCGACGGACTGGCGCGCTTGACCTCGGCGATCACACCGATGCCGGGCTCGCGTAACGCAGCCATCACGTCAAGCGGTGGCGCCGCCGCCGCCGCGGCCGCTTTGATCTCGGGAAGGCTGACGAGGGCTTCGCGCGCGGCAACGTCGGCCCGGACTCCCTCGAGGATGGAGTCAAGCACTGTTGCCGGGCTCATGCTGTCGTTTCCTTCCCAATCAGCTACTGTCACCCACGGCCCCCAGCCGATTTCGACGACGTTCATGAGGGTAGCGACCGCCGGCTCGCGGTCCGTCACCGCCCCTCGGTGTCCGACCCCCGGGGCCGATCGGTCGGGTCGCGGCCCTCATCAAGCGCATCCCAGATCATCCGCTCGGACATGTCCTGGCCGGCGTCCTGGCTGACGTTGTCAGCATTGTCGCGTCGCGCGATCGAACGTCGCGCAGCCGGCGACGCATATTTCGTGGGTCCGGCGGCAGCCGACCCGACAACGGAAGCCGACCGCATCAACAAAACCGCGGCGATCAAGGTGCACGCCGCCGATATCACCGCAGCGACCGCACCCAAGTAGTGCCGTTCGCTTCCTACCAGCGCCACCAGTGGAATATGCGCCAGATCGGCTCCGCGCACAGCCACGTCCGGGATCGCCCACAGACTGACGCCGAGGTAGCCGACGGCAAAGCTCGCCAGTGCCAGCAAGGCCGCCAGCGCCCGCAGCGCCCAGCCGCGTACTGCGAGCGCGGCGACGGCGGTGGCGAACTGCAGCACCGCCAACGGCAGCAATGCGGTCGACCACGATGCGCCGGACAGCGTCACTGACTTCGGCGGCCCCAGCCCATCGAACGACCGGATGACGACCCACGGCAGTCGCGACGCCAGCCACAGTGCCGCGGCTGCCACCACCAGGAGCAGCTGGGCTATCCCGATCGTCCGTCGGCCGGGCCGGGCATCAGTCATTCCGGCTCTCATCCGGGGCGGCCAGCGTCTCGGCGGCTGCGATCGCGCTCAGCACCGCGCGCGCCTTATTTCTCGCTTCGGTGTACTCGTAAAGCCCGTTGGAGTCGGCCACTACGCCACCACCCGCCTGGACATAGGCGGTACCCGCGCGAATCAGCGCAGTGCGGATGGCGATCGCGAAGTCAGCGTTGCCGGCGAAGTCGAGGTACCCGACGACGCCGCCGTAGAGGCCGCGACGCGTCTTCTCCACCTCTTCGATCAGCTCCATGGCCCGGACCTTCGGCGCGCCCGACAGTGTGCCCGCCGGGAAGCAGGCGGTCACCGCGTCCAGCGCGGTGCGCCCCTCGCTCAGCAACCCAGTCACCGTGGACACCAGGTGCATCACGTGGCTATAGCGTTCGATGTGGCTGTAGTCCTCGACGCGCACGGTGCCCGGCGTGCAGACCCGGCCGAGGTCGTTGCGTCCAAGGTCGACCAGCATCAGGTGCTCTGCCCGTTCTTTTTCGTCGGCCAGCAGGTCCTTTTCCAGCAGCTGATCCTCTTCTTCGGTGTGTCCCCGCCACCGGGTTCCGGCGATCGGATGCGTCGTCGCCCGGCTGTCCTGCACGGTGACCAGCGCCTCCGGACTGGATCCGACGATCGAAAAGTCAGTTGCGCCATCGCCATTCGGTATATGCAGCAGATACATGTAGGGGCTTGGGTTGGTCACGCGCAGAATGCGGTACACGTCGATCGGATCGACATCGGTGTCCACCTCGAAGCGCTGCGACGGCACCACCTGAAATGCTTCGCCGGCTTCGATCTGCGCGACGAGGTGATCGACGATGGCGCCGTATTCCTCAACCGTGCGCTGTGCCCGGTGCCGCGGCTCGGGCCTGCTGAACGTGGCAACGGTCGACCGCAGCGGCTGGCCCAGAGCCGCGGTCATCACGTCCAGGCGGGCAATGGCGTCGTCGTAGGCCCAGTCGACCCGCTCGTCGGTGCCGTTCCAGTTCACGGCGTTAGCGATCAGGGTGATGGTGCCCTCATGGTGGTCGACTGCCGCCACATCGGTGGCCAGCAGCAACAGCATGTCCGGCAATTGGAGGTCGTCGACGGCCAGCACCGGCAGCCGCTCCAGACGTCGCACCAGGTCGTAGGAGAAGAAGCCCACCATGCCTCCGGACAGCGGCGGGAGCCCCGGCATTGCGGCAGTGGAAAGCAGCTCGAGGGTGGTCTGCAATGCCTGCAACGGGTCGCCTCCGGTCGGTGCGTCCTGCGGCACAGTGCCCAGCCACACCGCTTCGCCGTCGCGCACAGTCAATGCTGACGGCGCACCGGCGCCGATGAACGACCACCGCGACCAGGATCGGCCGTTCTCGGCGGACTCCAGCAGGAAGGTGCCCGGGCGATTGGCGGCAAGCTTGCGGTAGGCCGAGAGCGGCGTCTCGCTGTCGGCCAAGACCTTACGGGTCACCGGAATCACACGGTGCTCTTCGGCTAGCTGGCGGAAATCCTCCCGCGAGGAGGTGGAGGCGAGGTGCGCGTGCACCGACCCATCCTCGCAGATACGGCGCTTAGCTCCGGGCGTAGCCTGACGGCCATGAAAACTGGTGACATCGTGGCCGACTTCGAACTTCCCGATCAGAACGGAAAGCCACGCAAGCTCAGCGACCTGCTTTCCACCGGCCCCGTGGTTCTGTTCTTTTATCCGGCTGCGATGACGCCTGGCTGCACCAAGGAAGCCTGTCACTTCCGCGACCTGGCTCCTGAGTTCGCCGCGGTGGGGGCCAACCGGGTCGGAATCAGCGTCGATCCCGTGACAAAGCAGGCCAAGTTCTCCGACACGCAGAATTTCGACTACCCGCTGCTGTCGGACACCGAAGGCAAGGTCGCCACACAGTTCGGCGTCAAGCGCGGTCTGCTCGGCAAATTGATACCGGTCAAACGCACGACTTTTGTCATCGACACCGATCGCACGGTGCTCGATGTGATCTCCAGCGAATTCAGCATGGACACCCACGCCGACAAAGCACTGGAAACGCTACGCGCGCGTTCTTCGGCGTAGATCGGGATAGAACGGGCGCCGTTCGGATTTACGGGACGACTGCCAAAAACACGAAGGCGGCGAGTACCACCAGATGCAACTCGCCCTGTAGCCGGGTGGCGCGGCCGGGTACCACGGTCAGCACGCTGATCACCACGGTCAGCGCAAACAGCACCATCTGGGTGGCGCCTAGGCCGAGTAACAACGGTCCCTTGAGCCAAATCTCGGCGAGCGCGATGGCGGGGATGGTGAGCCCAATGCTGGCCAGCGAAGAGCCATAGGCCAGGTTGAGGCTGGTCTGAATGCGGCCTTGCCGCGCCGCCCGCGCCGCCGCGAGCGTCTCCGGCAGCAGAACCAGGCTCGCGATCACCACGCCGACGAATGACTGCGGGAACCCGGCCGCTGACACCAAATGCTCGATTGCCGGCGACTCTTGTTCGGCCAAACCCACCACCGCCACCAGCGCGACGAGCAGCAGTCCCAGGCTCCTCAGCGCCGCCCCAGTGCCCGGCGGCTCCGCGTGGGATTCATCCCCGAGTAAACGCTTTTGGCCCTTCTGCGCAACCGGCAGAAAGAAGTCGCGATGCCGCACGGTTTGGGTGAATACAAACAGCAGGTAGAGCCCCAGCGAGGCGACCGCGGCGAACGTCAGCTGACCAGGTGAGAATTCCCGGCCGCCGTGGCTGGTGGTGAACGTGGGCAGCACCAGGCTCAGTGTCGCCAGCGTGGTGAGCGTGGCCAGCGCCGCGCCGCTGCCCTGGGCATTGAACAAGGTCACGCCATAGCGCCGGGAACCCAGCAAGAGCGACACACCGGCGATCCCGTTCATGGTGATCATCACCGCGGCGAACACGGTGTCCCTGGCCAACGTCGCCGCCTCGTTCCCGCCGGACGCCATGAGAGCAAGGATCAGCGCCACCTCGATCACCGTCACCGCCGCGGCGAGCACCAGTGACCCGAACGGCTCGCCGACCCGGTGCGCGACCACCTCCGCGTGATGTACCGCGGCGAGCACCGCACCAATGAGAAGTACCGCCTCCAGCGCGATGAGTACCGGGCCGAGATGATCGCCCCAGGTCGCCGCGAGCGCGACGACGGCCAGCAGCGGCACTACGACGGTCCAGGACACGCGTTTCACCATCGACCGCCATTCTCATCAACGTCACCAGCCGGCTGAGCAGCCCCCATGCGGCCTACACCGCGCCTGACCAGGCCTCACCACCGCCGGGCCGCCCTCCGCGATCCGGTTGGCACTGTCGCGCCGTCAGTAGCATGCTCACATGCCGCACCGCGATGGTCCACACGAAGGCCTCCAAGACGGAGAGGTGTTCGCCGGATACACCATCGTTCGGACTTTGGGAGCCGGCGGGATGGGTCATGTGTATCTGGCCCAGCATCCGCGGCTGCCCCGCCGCGATGCCCTCAAGATCTTGCCCAGCAATCTGACCGGGGATTCCGAATTCCGCCAACGCTTCAACCGAGAGGCCGACCTGGCCGCGGGCTTGTACCACGAACATATCGTCGGCATCCACGACCGCGGCGAATACCAAGGACAACTGTGGATTTCGATGGACTACGTCGAGGGAACCGACGCCGCGAAACTGCTGCACACCCAGTATCCGTCCGGAATACCGAAAGCCGATGTCGTCGAGATCATTTCGGCCGTGGCCGACGCGCTCGATCACGCCCACTCACGCGGAATGCTGCATCGTGACGTCAAACCCGCCAACATCCTGTTGGGTGACGCCGGCCCCCGACGGCGGATCCTGCTCGCCGATTTCGGCATCGCCCGCGAGATGGGCGAGATCAGTGGTTTAACCGCGACAAACATGTTGGTGGGGACGACCGCGTACTGCGCGCCCGAGCAATTGCAGGGTAACGATCTCGACGCGCGAGCCGACCAATACGCGTTGGGCTGTACCGCATTCAACCTGCTGACCGGATCCGCCCCATTCCAGCACTCCAACCCGGCGGTGGTCATCAGCCAGCACTTGTCTGCGGCGCCACCGCTGGTAAGTGAGCGGCGACCCGAATTAGCAGAACTCGACGCCGTGATTGCCAAAGCGATGGCCAAGAACCCGAAAGAACGCTACGCGACGTGCTGGGATTTCGCCTCAGCACTTGCCGGCCAAGGAGTGACTGCCCCAGCCGACGTGGCTGGTCGTACGAAAGTCAACGCCGCGCCGACAGAAGTAATCGCGGCGCCGGAGAAGACCTCGGCGAGACCAGAGGAGGCTCGCAGCAACTGGCGGGGACCGGCGATGGTGATCGCGGCGCTCGTCGCCCTCGCGCTAGTGGCGGCGGCCGCGGTGGTCGGTGTCCGCATGCTGGGCGCCCGAGCCAATCAGCAGCACAGCAGCGCTCCCTCGGCGTCGGTGGCGCCACCGAGTGGAGGCGGTGCCGCGCCCCCCGCAGTGCCGGCAATCAAGCTAACCAGCCAAATCACCGATCAATCGGGTGTGCTGACCCCCGTCGAGCACGCCGCGGTGGACAGAGCTGTCACCAAGCTCTACAACGAACGCGGCACCCGCCTGTGGGTGGTGTACGTCAGGAATTTCGGCGGGCTCAAGCCGTTCAGATGGGCGGAGGACACCATGCTCGCCAACAATTTCACTGATGCCGATGCCATCCTGGCCGTCGCCACCGACCAGCCAGCCTTCGCCTTTCGGGTGCCGAACGCGGTGATCAACGGAAAGGCCATCGATCTCGAGGTCATTCGCCGTGACCGCATCGGGCCGGCCGTTTTCCACCGCGAATGGGCGCGCGCGGCCATAGCCGCGGCCAACGGATTGGATGTCGCCCCCAGCTAAGCGGCGGCTACTCGGATTCCAGCAACACGTCGGCGTCAAAGCACCTGTGGTTGCCCGTGTGGCAGGCTGCGCCAACCTGATCGACCGTCAACAGCACGGCGTCGCCGTCGCAATCGATGCGCACCGAGTGGACATACTGCGTGTTACCCGAGGTCGCACCCTTGACCCACTGCTGCGCGCGCGATCGCGAATAGTAGGTGGCCTCACGGGTTTCCAGCGTGCGGGCCAGCGCCTCGTCGTCCATCCACGCGACCATCAGCACGTCGCCGCTGCCCCGCTCCTGGACGACGGCGGTGAATAGTCCTTCCGCGTTGCGCTTCAGACGCGCGGCGATCTTCGGGTCGAGCGTCATCGCACGGAAATCCCTTCTGCGGCCATCGCGGCCTTCACCTGCCCGATCGTCAGCTCCCGGAAGTGAAAGACGCTGGCCGCCAATACTGCATCGGCGCCGGCGGCAACCGCGGGTGCGAAGTGTTCGACTG